>NZ_CP076668.1:1326666-1658333 GCF_018968705.1 Pseudomonas lijiangensis | reverse complement strand
CGGCCAGTCGCAACGCAAACCGGGCCAGAGCATCACGGGTCGACGGGTCTTCGGGACGAAAGCCGCTGGCATCGGCATAGCCGAGCAGACCGCTGTCACAGTGTCGGTCATCATCCCAGCCGGGATAGTCGAGCACCGGGTACAGACACAGGCCACGCAGGTCGACCCCTTTGCTCAGCGCCAGGATGACCTGCTCACCGACATAATCCAGCCACGGCCCGCGCCCGGCCCCTTCAGCACCGGTTTCGCTGATCACCAGCGGACATCCATAACGGGCATGGACCTCCACCAGCATGCCGACCAGAGGTCGAAAGTGCGGCTCGCCAAGCAGGATCGTCGGTCCGCCGTGATACCACTGGTTATGCGGATAGAAATTCACACCGAGGATATCCAGAAAATCCTTCTGCCCGCCCAGCCCCGGCCAGCTTCGACCACTGATCAGGTCCCAGCTTTCGTACTGGGCCAGACGATAAGCCTCGGCCGCCTCGACATCGCCCGGTCGCTGCCGCGCAGCACGCACATGAATCAGCGGATCGGCATGAATGAAACGCGCCCGGGGATCGACCTCGCGAATGGCGGTCATGGCAGCAATACTTGCCCGCACCAACTGGTGTTTGAGTTCGGTACCGCGCCGATGCCCAAGCGGATAGAAATAGCCCACCTCGCCACCGCCCCAGGCCCAGAAAGACGGCTCGTTGATCGGGCAGTAGAACGGCACGTCATCGCTGGAGTCACGCACCCGTCTGGCCACCGCCTGTGCCATACGGGCGAAACGCTCGACGAAGACCGGCCGCCAGATATCCAGATCGTCGGGGTATCCGTAATGCCCCAGATCCCAGATCACCTGGGTGTCGGTTATGGCTGCGGCCTGCAACAGCGGCTCCAGACTGCTGAAGTCGTAATGGCCGGGGCGCGGTTCGATCAGGTGCCAGCGCACCCCGTCGCGCACCGTGCGCATTCCATACCCGGCCAGGCGTCGATAATCCTGTTCAACCCAGCGGTCATGTCCGGTTGAGGCGATCAGGTCCAGACGCTTCCCGTCACCGCGACGGCTGCTGGTGCATTCAAAACCTCCCATGAGAAAACTGGCGAACGGTTCAAGCCCACTCATGGGACGCGCCCTCGGCCGTTGCGCCGCGGGTCTGGGCAATGCGTTGATACAGCGCCAACGCCTGCCCCACTACCTGATCCATGTTGTAGTACTTGTAAGTCCCCAGCCGACCGAGAAAGGTCACGCCTTCAGTGGATTCGGCCAGCGCCTTGTAGCGCTGATACAGCGCGGCATTTTCCGCAGCCGGCACCGGGTAATAGGGATCACCTTCGGCGCAGGGGTATTCGTAGGTCACACTGGTTTGCGCATGCTCCTGGCCAGTCAGGTGCTTGTACTCGGTGATGCGAGTATGGGGCACGGTTTCATCGGGATAGTTGACCACCGCCACATCCTGAAAGCGTTGCTGCGCCAGGGTCCGGTGCTCGAAGCGCAGGGAACGGTAAGGCAGGCGTCCCAGGGAATAGCCGAAATACTCGTCTACCGGCCCGCAATACACCAAGTGACCACGAGGCAGTAACCGGTCGATCTCGGCGAAGTCCACGCCCAACAGGATGTCGATCCCCGGATGATCCAGCATGCGCTCGAACATGGCGGTGTAACCCTGTCGGGGCATCATCTGGAAGCTATCGGTGAAATAGCGGTCATCGGCGTTGGTTCTCGCCGGAACACGGGCAGTGACCGAGCGATCGAGCTGCGCCGGATCGAGCCCCCATTGCTTGCGGGTGTAGCCGCGAAAGAACAGCTCGTACAGCTCGCGTCCGACCTGACCGACCACCACGTCCTCGGCACTGCGTATCGGATCGACCGGCTCGGCACGCTCGGCAAGAAAACGCTCGGCACCCGCCTCGTCCAGCTCCAGGCCATAGAGTCGATTGAGCGTGGTCAGGTTGATCGGCACCGGCACCTGCTGCCCGCGCACCCTGGCCAGCACCCGATGTTCGTAGGGGCGCCATTCGGTGAAGCGCGACAGGTAATCGACAATCCGCTGCGCGTTGGTGTGGAAGATATGCGGCCCATAGCGATGCACCAGGATCCCGGCTTCGTCCAGGTGATCGTAGGCATTGCCGCCGATATGTTCGCGTCGGTCGATCAGCAGCACTTTCAGCCCAAGCCCGCAGGCCAGACGCTCGGCCAGTACGCTGCCTGCGAAACCGGCACCGACGATGAGATAGTCGTAGAAGGGCGCGCCGCCCTCCCCTTGCAATTGCCCGGCACGGTAGCGGGCCTGTTCGAGTGTCAGGCGAGGCATGTGATGTGCTCCATCATGGCGGTCCAGGTGCAATCCCAGCTCATACCGGCCAGGGCCTGATCGGCCAGATGAAACAACGCATCACGATCCTGGCGCTGGATCAGCGCGGCTTCGATGGCAGTGACGAAACCGGGGACATCTTCGGCAATATGTACCACCGGAAAAGCGCCATAAGTGCGCACCACATCGCGGATCGGCGTACTCACCACCGGGCAGCCACCTGCAAGGTATTCAGGTGTCTTGGTAGGGCTGATGAAACGCGTGGCGTCATTGAGCGCAAAGGGCATCAGCGCCACGTCCCAGCCACTCAGGTAAGCGGGCAATTCGCTGTAGGCCCTGGCGCCCAGGTAATGAATGTTGGGCAGGCTCGGCAGACTGGCCGGGTCGATCTTGACTACAGGCCCCAGGACCACCAGCTGCCAGTCCGGTCGCTGCCGGGCCAGTCCTTCCAGCAGGGCAAGATCGAGACGCTCGTCCACCACCCCGAAAAAACCCAGTCGCGGATGAGCGATACCGGCCTGATCGGCTGGCTCGGGCAATGCCTGTCGGGCACTGGCGAAATGTTCGATATCGACACTGCTGGGCATCGCATGGACATTGTCGTGCTGGGCACGCTTGGCCTCCCACAGGCTGACGCCACCCGTGAACACCACATCGGCCAGCGCCAGCAGACGCTGCTCGCGTTCAAGCAACTGCGGCGGCGCCCCCTTGAACGCCGAGAGTTCGTCCATGCAGTCATAGACAGTGCCACGGGCCGACAGATGCTCGCTGAAGCCCAGGCTCATGGGGGTGAAATACCAGCGCAGCAAAACCTCTCGTGGATTGCGCAGCAGGTAGTCATCGAGCAGTTCGCGAAGTTGCTGTTCGGTCTGCTCGGCATTCAGTCCCGCAGGCAGATAGGGCGTCGCCACCGTCACACCGCTGGACTGAAGAAACAGTTGCAGATGAGCCTGCTGCCCCTCGGCTGTCAGTGGCTCCTCGAAAAACAGTACATCGTAGCGCCGCGCCATGCGCGTCATCAGGTGTTGAGGCCGCTGGTAGACAAATCCCCAGCGTAAATGGGAAAGGCAGACAAGCAAGGGACGCATGTTGACAACAACTTCATGGCCTTCGGCCAAATGCTCTGCGACGGGGTATGCAGCCGGGGTTGGAATCATGAGGTTCTCTCCAGAGCAAGTGATGTCGTGGCGATGAGCAAGACGCCCGACACAGAGTTATGGACGAGTTCGCTGCGCTGAGCGTTCAGTCGACACACCTCGATGGCCGACCAGTGACATGACCGCCCGGCCAATTCCCGGAACCGGGGATCGGAACTGCCTTTCGCTATGAAGTAAGCGATCCATTCCATTCGCGCGGACCCTCGCAGTAGCGCAACAACGATCGCACCCCACTTATTTCATGCGAAGGTGACTCTATGATCCTTGTGACCGGTGGTGCTGGTTACATCGGAGCCCACGCGGTACTCGCCCTTCTGGAGGTAGGCGAAGATGTGCTGGTTCTGGACAATTTCTGCAACAGCAGCCCCCATGCCCTGACACGGATCGAACAGATCTGTGGCCGTCGTCCTGTTCTGGTACAGGGCGATGTACGTAACCGAGGCGTGCTTGCCAAGCTGTTTTCACGCTACCCGATCCGGGCAGTGCTGCACTTTGCCGGCCTCAAGGCCGTAGGCGAAAGCGTGCGCAAACCGCTCCATTACTACGACACCAATGTCAGCGGCACCATCAACCTGTGTCAGGCGATGGCAGCCGCCGGTGTTTTCACACTGGTGTTCAGTTCATCGGCCACCGTCTATGGCGGTTGCCGCAAGATGCCCATCGCCGAACAGGCCCGCAGTGGCCGGCCCACCAATCCCTACGGCCAATCGAAGCTCATGGCCGAACAGGTGCTGGGCAGCCTGGCGCGGGCCGATGAACGCTGGCGCATTGCGCTGCTGCGTTACTTCAATCCGGTGGGCGCTCATCCTTCGGGCCTGATCGGCGAATCGCCCAACGCAATCCCCAACAACCTTCTGCCCTACCTGCTGCGGGTCGCTGACGGAAAGTTGCCGGTGCTGCCGGTGTATGGCGGGGATTATCCGACAGTGGACGGCAGCGGCGTGCGGGACTACATCCACGTCCAGGATCTGGTCGCCGGGCATCTCGATGCCTTGCACTACCTGCGCACCCACAGCGGAATCCGCGCCTGGAATCTGGGAACCGGCATCGATTATTCGGTGCTGCAAGTGGTGAAGACGTTCGAGCGGGTCACCGGCGTCAAGGTACCGGTGCAGATGTGCGAGCGACGCCCCGGCGATGTCGCGCAATGCTGGGCCGACCCGTCACGGGCGCGCAACGAACTGGGCTGGGTCGCCCGGTATGGCCTGGAAACCATGCTGCGCGATGCCTGGCACTGGCAATGTACAAGTCCGGAAGGCTACGAAGACAGCCTGGTCAAAGTGCAGGAATCGATACCCGGCGTATCATTCTCGGCAGGAGCGACAGACGACGACCTGGCATCGGTGAGTTAGATCCCGGGCGAGGCTTGTGGGAGGCCAGCCTCCCACAACACAGCCTCTCTCCTATCAGCTCAATTGCTCGAACAGGTCCTGCCTGATCAACTCGCGGACCGTCAACACATGCTGCTCTTCCTGCTCATGAGCATGTCTGAAACGCTTGGCGATCAGCGGGTGGCCGCCCTTTTGCGTCAGCTCGATCAGTAACTCCCAGGCGGCATTGTCTTCCAGCTCGATGGTCAGAATCGCGCTCATGGATTGCGACACCGTGGTGCGCGGATCGGTGAGCACCTGCAACACACCCTGCGCCTTCACAGCAGCCACATCGGCACAGGGCGTCATGCTGGTCGGGTCGCCGCCCAGGGTTTCGATTGCCTCCCTGACGATATTCATGTGCTCCAGTTCCTGAGCCTGAATGTGCCTCAAGGTCTGCACCAGCGCAGGGTCGGCACCCGCCGCGGCTGCAGCCTTGACCACCATGGCCTCATAAAGCCTGACACCTGTGCGCTCGAAGGCCAGCCGCTCGCCGAGCTTGTCGAGCAACACTTCAGGCCTCTTGCCCAGGGCCTCATCGAAAGTGACCTTGATCATGCCCTTGATGGAGCCGGGGACCGGCACTGAACCGACAAGGTCGGCATGACGAATGGCACGTTCACGCTCTTGCGAATAATCGCTGATATCACCTGGCACATCGGCAGGATTCAGGCGCGTGGCCTCTTGTTGATGGGCCGTGTCGTGGGGGGACATCTGTGCCCCGGTCCGGTTGATACCCAGTTTCACTTGATCGCTCATGGCTGTTCTCCCACAGGATTGAGTTCAGTGCCCGGCTTCCAGTTGTATCCACCCGAAACCGTGTTGGACGGAATACCTTCGCTGTTGAGCCGTGATCTCTGCTCCAGAGAAGCCTGCCCTTCGCGATCCCTGGCCACGTAGTCGACGCCGCAGGCGCGCAGATCGATTTCCCGCGACAGGGTTTCACGCACGAATTCGCGCTGGCTCTTGAAAGGAATCATCGCCGGCAAGGGGCCAGCGAGAATTTCGGCTGGGTCGCGCCGTTCATATTTTCTGAACAGCTCGCAGGCCAGGTTCAGGTGGCCCAGTTCATAGTCCAGGAAGCGCTCCCAGAGCGCCTTGATACGCGGGTTCTCTTCCTGCTCGGCGCAACTGGCATAGGTGTAGACTTCGGTCGCTTCGTGCACCAGCCACTTCTCCATGAAGCTTTCTCCAGGGTCCTGCAGCGATCCGTATTGCGTCACATGCTGCTCCTCCACCGAGGCGATTTCGGCATACAGCGCACGGGCCACCGGATCGGCAAACAGCGGGCCGATATTCATGTAGTAATCGTGGGTCTGGTATTCGGCACCAGTAATCAGCGCGGCATGAATCTTGGTGATCAGTGCCGCATCGTCCTTGAGGTAGTGTTCACGCAGATCGTCCTCCGGTGCCCGATGATGCTGACTGGTCGGCCGCCCCGGCACGATGTCCGTATAACCCTGAACGATATTGTTGGCATCCTTGCCCTCCAGGCGGTCGAGCATGGCGGCATAGCGGTACAGGTGATCGAAATCCTCCAGCAGACCGAAGCGATAGGTCTGTGCCTGATACGGGTCCGGCTCGTTCCGGGCCACCGCCGCCGTCACTTCAATAGCCGTCTGCTCATAGGCCACGGTGGTTTCCAGCGGTGAATGATCCGCCGACAGCAACCAGTTCACGGCCGTCATCTGGTGGTGCTCGACGCGCCTGATCTGCGCCAGCGGCAGCCGCAGCTCCTTGTGAAAGCGCGCCCCGATGTGCTTGAGGCGCAGTGCATCGGACTCGAGTCCATTCACCAGAATCACCCTCACCCGCGTGAAGGCATCGTCATCGAGCTTGCTGATGGGTTTACCGGCGAGTTCACGCCAGGTGAAAGTCTGTTTCTCCAAGGGCGTACCCTTGTTGTCCAGCAAATTGTCGATCGTGCTCATGGCATGACCTCCGTCAGTCGTCACGGTTGTGCGCAGAAGCCTGCGCATGCGGTCGACTCCTCTCGCAAAACCATGATTCCTCCTGCCAGACCAACGGCCAAAGCACTGCCCCCCTGAAAACAAAAAGCCCCGCATCACGACGATGCAGGGCTTTTCGTTATAACCGGGCTAGACCATCAAACCGCGACGGCTTGCCCGCTCATTGCCAGGTCCAGCAACTCGCGGTTGGCGACCGCGTACATGGCGTAGTCGGTACCGCTGGCGGCACGCAACTCGACCAGCATGGCACGCCAGCGCTCGACCATCGGGGCGTGTTGCTCCAGCCACAGGGCCAGACGCTCTTCCAGATCCTCAGGACCTTGCGGAATCTGCAACACAGAGATGGTGATAGCACGCTGTTGCCAGTCGATATCGTCACGGAACGCTTCACGGGCCAGCGCCTGCCAGTTGTTTTCCACCGGCAGATTGCTGATCTGTTGCAGGTACCAGGTCACGTCCAGTGCGCTGCCTACCGCGAAATACACCTTGGCCACGTCGGCAGCGTTGTGCCCGGTGACGTCGGAAGCTTCGATGATCGGCAACAGGGTGTACAAGTGGCTGGTGCCTGCAACCATGCGAGCCAGCAACTCGGGCACACCCGCTTCGACATAAGCCTTGTAACGCGCCTGCCAGACCTCACGGGTCGGTCCTTCCAGCAATTCATCGAGCTTGAGGCCCAATGCCGCCAGATGCGGACCGAAGTGAGCAACGTCACGACCGGCATCCAGCTCGTTGCGACGGCTGCGCAGGAACCAGCGTGTGGCACGACGCCCCAGACGCATCAGCTCATCCATCAGCGACAACTGGATTTCAGCCGGGACCTTGTAGTCCAGCGCCTCGATCTGACGGAACCAGTGCGGCAGGTGGAAGATGTCACGTACGGTCACGTAGGCAGCCGCCACGTTGGCCGCGCTCATGCCGGTGGACTCCTTGAGTCGCTGCACGAAGGTGATGCCCATGTGGTTGACCAGATCGTTGGCGATCTGGGTGCTGACGATCTCGCGTTTGAGACGGTGAGCCCGCATGGCGGTCGAGAACCGGGCGCCCAGCGACGGCGGGAAAGCCGTCTCCATGTCACGGGTCAGGTAATCGTCGTCCGGCACACGGGATTCCAGCAAGGCTTCCTTGAGGTCGATCTTGCTGTAGGAGATCAATACCGACAGCTCGGCACGGCTCAGGCCCTGACCGGCTGCAACCCGCTCGGCAATCTGGTCTTCGGCCGGCAGGAACTCGATGGCGCGATCCAGCTTGCCGCGACCTTCGAGGTCGTTCATCAGACGCTTGTATTCAGCGATCCGGTCGTAGGCGCGACGTGCCGCCAGCGACAGAGCCTGGGTCTGCTTGTAGTTGTTGCCAAGCACCAGGTTGCCGACTTCATCGGTCATGCTTTCGAGCAACTGGTTACGTTGCTTCTCGGTCATGTCGCCGGCCTGCACCACTTCATTGAGCAGGATCTTGATGTTCACTTCGTGGTCGGAGCAGTCCACACCACCGGCGTTGTCGATGAAGTCGGTGTTGGTCGCGCCGCCATTGAGGCCGAATTCGACACGGCCCAGCTGGGTCATGCCCAGGTTGCCGCCCTCGCCCACTACCTTGCAACGCAACTCGTTGCCATCGACGCGCAATGCATCGTTGGCCTTGTCGCCCACATCGGCATGGGACTCTTCGCTGGACTTGACGTAAGTCCCGATACCGCCGTTCCACAGCAGATCCACCGGTGCCTTGAGCAGCGCATTCAGCAGTTCGGTCGGGGTCAGCTTGTCGGCCTTGATGTCGAAGCGCTCTTTCATCTGCTCGGTGATGGCGATGCTCTTCGCGCTACGCGGGAAGATCCCGCCGCCAGCGGACATGATGCTGGTGTCGTAGTCGGTCCAGGCCGAACGCGGCAGATTGAACAGGCGCTGACGCTCGGCGAAGCTGGTGGCCGGGTCCGGATTCGGATCGATGAAGATATGCAGGTGGTTGAAGGCTGCGACCAGTTGCAGCTTGTCGGACATCAGCAAGCCGTTGCCGAACACGTCACCGGCCATGTCACCGATGCCGATCACACTGATGCTGTCCTGCTGGACATTGATGTCGCGCTCACGGAAGTGACGCTGCACACCCACCCACGCCCCCTTGGCGGTGATACCCATCTTCTTGTGGTCGTAACCGGCCGAACCACCGGAAGCAAAGGCATCGCCCAGCCAGAAGCCGTAATCGATGGCAATGCCGTTGGCGATGTCGGAGAAAGTCGCAGTGCCCTTGTCGGCAGCCACAACCAGGTACGGGTCATCGTCATCGTGACGAACCACGTTGGCCGGCGGCACCAGCACGCCTTCCTTGAGGTTGTCGGTGATGTCCAGCAGACCCGAGATGAAGATGCGGTAGCACGCGATGCCTTCAGCCTGGATGTCATCACGGCTGCCACCCAGCGGCAGGCGACGCGGCAGGAAACCGCCCTTGGCACCCACCGGCACGATGACCGAGTTCTTCACCTGCTGGGCTTTTACCAGACCCAGCACTTCGGTACGGAAGTCTTCTTCGCGATCGGACCAGCGCAGGCCGCCACGGGCCACATTGCCGAAACGCAGGTGAACACCTTCGACCCGCGGCGAGTAGACGAAGATTTCGAACTTCGGCACCGGCTTTGGCAGCTCGGGAATCAGGCGCGGGTTGAACTTGAAGCTGAAGTAGCTCTTGTTCTGGCCGTTGGCATCAGTCTGGTAGAAGTTGGTGCGCAGGGTCGCCTTGATCAGGTCAAGGTAGCGACGCAGGATGCGGTCTTCGTTGAGCACCTGAACGTTGTCCAGCGCCGTGAGAATCGCCTGCTCCAGACGCAGTTGCTTGTCGTCCAGATCATCGGAACCGAGCTTGCGCGCCAGATAGAAACGGGTCTTGAACAGACGCGTCAGTTCACGGGCGATGTCGGTGTGGTTGTTCAGGGTGCTGGCGATATAACCCAGGTCGAAGCCCAGACGAATCTGCTTCAGGTAACGGGCATAGGCACGCAGCAGCGCCACGTCACGCCATGGCAGGCCGGCGGTCAGCACCAGACGGTTGAAGGCATCGTTCTCGGCATCGCCGCTCACGATGTGGACGAAGGCGTCCTGCAGCGTATCGTTGAGCTGCTGGATGTCGAGGTTCAGGCCTTCGCCATAGGTAAAGGCAAAGTCGTGAATCCAGAACTCGCGGCCATTGGCATGTTGCAGGCGATACGGGAACTCGCCCAGCACGCGCAGACCGAGGTTTTCCAGAATCGGCAGCACATCAGAGAGCGCCAGTGGCGTATCGGCGTGGTACAGCTTGCAATGCAGTTGCTGGCGACCACCGGACAGGGGCTGATAGAAACTCATCACCAGCGGATTGGTTTCGCTCAGGCTCAGCACATGCTGCATGTCGACAACAGCCGAGTGCGCGGCGAAACGCTCGCGATAACCTGCCGGGAAGCCTTTGGGGAAGTCGGCCAGCACATTGGTGCCATGGGCTTCGCCGAAACTTTCGACCACCAGGCTTGAGTAATCGTCTTTCCACGAACGGCAGGCCTGGATGACTTCGTTTTCCAGTTGTACCGGGTCGATATCCAGATTGACCTTCGGGTCCACGCGCAGGATCAACTGCACACGGGCCAGAACCGATTCGGAGAAGAAGGTCCAGAACTCGCAGTCGCTGGCCTTCAGGCGCTCCATCAGAACCTGCTGGATCTTCTGGCGCACTTCGGTGGAATACACGTCGCGTGGCACGTAAGCCAGGCAGTAGCAGAAACGGCCATACGGGTCCTTGCGCAGGAACACGCGAATCTTGTTGCGCTCCTGGATCTGCACGATGGACATCACGGTGCTGAACAGCTCGTCCACCGGCGTCTGGAACAGATCGTCCCGTGGCAGCACTTCAACGACCTGCGCCAGCTCCTTGCCCAGGTGAGCCTTGGCATCGAAGCCGGAACGACGCTCGACTTCCGCGACCTTGCGACGGATGTACGGAATCTGCCGCACGCTTTCGCCATACACCGACGAGGTGTACAGGCCCATGAAGCGGCATTCCTTGATGACTTTGCCCGACGCATCGATCTGGCGGATCGAAACGTAATCAGGGTAAGCCGGACGATGTACACGGCTCGGGTGCGCAGCCTTGGCGAACGACAGCAGTGTCGGCTCGCGCAGGTAATTCACCGCATAGCCTTCGATATGCAGGTCTTCGCTGGAAAGCCCCGGACGCAGCAGCTTGGCCAGGCCCAGCAGGGAGGACTCGTCGTAGATCAGTTGACCGCCATCGCCTTCACCACGCACTTCAAACTCTTCATAACCCAGGAAGGTGAAGTGGTTATCCACCAGCCATTGCAGGAAGACCTTGATTTCGGCCTTCTCTGGTTCATCCGTGTTGTATTCGTTGGCATCGATGCTGGCCAGCAACTCGTGCAGGCGGGCCTTCATCGGCTCGAAATCTTCTACCGCAGCGCGGACTTCACTCAGCACCTGCTCAAGCTCACGGGCCAACACGCTCAACTCATTGGTGTTGGCGCAGCGGTCGATCTCCAGATACATCAGCGATTCTTGCAGCACACCTTCGCCCGTCGTGCCCTTGGGCAGCAACTCCAGCAACTCGCCCGCAGCACCACGACGCACGCTCAGTACGGTGGTTTGCAGGGTATGGATGCTGTAACCGCGACGATTCAGCTCGGTACGTACCGAGTCGACCAGAAACGGCAGGTCATGATGCAGCACTTCGACGGCACTGTGAGTCGACTGCCATCCATGACGCTCGTAATCGGGGTTATAGACCCGCACCTGAGGTTTGCCGTGCTCGAAACGCTCAAGCAGACGCCAGGCGGACAAGGTGCAGCCTGCCAGGTCGGAAAGGCGACGCTGGGTCAGTTCATCCAGGGAAATGATGCCGAAGAATTGCTCAGCGAACAGCGCTACTTGTGGCAATGCCTGTTCGTTGATGTGCTGAGCCAGTGCCGATTTCAGTTGATGCTGGAAGTCGGACTTGCTGGCTGCGGTGAAGAACGCCATCTGTGGTACTCCGCTTTGCTTTTATAAGGAGGAAGCTTGATGGAAGTGTCTCGTACCAGACTGCACCGGGATGTAACGGGCAGAGGCACAGCATGGCAGAGTGTAAAGCTAAAGAAATAACGCTTGCCGCGAACGAGTCGTCACATTCCATTTCACAAACGGGATCGACACGTAACGGAGCGGCTCTTTGACCGCTCATCCGATTGCAGCTTAACGAGAGCATGCGGGCTGATACTTACAGGGCTGCGACATATTCGGACATATGCGAACAGGGACCTTCATACAGCTGGCAACCCACCTGTCCCGATCAATCCGTGGGACCGAATTCATTCGGGAACCGATTCCACCCCAAAGAGAATTACCCAGCAAATTTCGGCCAGGGCTGGCACACTCGTCCGCCAGCCCAGCCAGGAACTCGACATGCAAATCAAGACCGCCCTTTTACTCGCCAATCCTTGCGACGACGAGAATGACGACATGGCGCTGCTGTGCTGCCATGACGAGAAGAACGAGCTGTTTTCCCTGGCACGTTTTCCGGATGAAGACGAAGTCGAAATCACCGTCTGCGACGATACGGTGTACGTCACCGACCTGAAGGTTTCCCTGAATGCCACGCATCTGGTGGTGGAAATATCAGCCGAGGATGCAGAAGCCCTGGGTGGCGATACCCGCTATGAGATTCTGCATACCTCTTCGGCTGATGATCTGAGTGAAGTGCACGAGACCCTGCAAATACTGCTCAAGGACATCGGCGCGCTCGAAAGCAATCTCAATTGATACGCCTGGAAGCCTCGCCCGCTTCCACCGCTTTAACCAATGCCTCCACCTGCGCGTTGAATACCTTGCCACCGTCCACCGCAAGGTATTTCACGTGCAGGATGATATCAGTCAGCGAACCCAGAATTGCCTTTTGCCGCTCGGACTCATGGCGCGGAAAGCTCAAGAGCCAACGAGATACAGCGCCTGTGCCCTCGAACGGGAAGTAGCGTTCGTCACCAAAATCCAGCATGAACATGCCATGGTCGTCGATTCCGCTGGAAATACCGATTTGTTGATAGGTCCTGGGGTTGAACACGATATTCGTCGAGTCGACCTCATCATCCGACTCTGGCGGCAGCTCGCCGGCTTCCTTGTAGAGATAACGCACACCGCGAATGTCCGGGCTCAACAGAACGCTGCTTGCCTGCTGGGTCAGCAGGACACGAATATCTTCGTAAGGCCCCAGCACGGCGGGAATGGATACGGAAACCCGCACGATCTGACGCAGATACTGCCCCGGGTAATCCTTGTCGAATAACGAGGAGTCAAGATCGAAAGCAATTTCACCCGTGGTTTCCAGTTGAGTAATCACCGCTTCCCAGCCTGTTGCCCGTGGTGTCGCGTCCAGAGCATTTGCCCCGGGATCGTAATGCCTGAGCAGGTTTTTCAGGGATATCGTCTTGGTGAGTTCAAGACGCCGCTCGTGTCGAGAGAGAAAGGCCGACTCCATCTGCAACAACCCAAGCTTGAGCATCTCGCCTGCTGTCAGCCCATAGCGATTATCGGCCCAGGCATTGACGGGAATGAAGCGGGTATCGCGATCACCGATTTCGTATTGCCAACAGGCCTCGGTGCCCAGGCACATCGACAGCACCACATCGTAAGCCTGGAAATACAGAGTTGCCATCTGGCCGATCAGCCATTGGTACAAAGCCGGGCCTGTGGCGCGACTTTTCAGGAAGGTGTAGTAAACCTGCGCCTGCTCCTGAGCCTTGGTCGCCTGCTCAAGACTGGTCCTGGCCGCCTGGATGGCAACGTCCTGAACCTCGATCTGAAGGTCAAGAGCCTCCAGATCCTGCTCAGCCTGACGGGCCAGGAACTGCCACTCGATACGACGGCGGCGGTATTGTTCGCTGATCTGAGCCTGCTCTGCATTTCTGGACTTTGCTAAAGCGAAAGCCTGCATGATCGCTGCTGCAGTATAGAAAAATCCGGCTGGGCGCATACCACCATATGCCGTCCCGAATATGCTTGGAGCAACAGCGTCAACTAGATGCCCCGTTGCAGTCCCTGCCACCGCCGCAACATCCAGGTCTTTGGCTTCTCCATGTAAATCCATAGAACGTCTTTCAGCCGGACTGACGTCCCCCTGCTCCAACTTCTGGTAGTAGTTTTTTCTCGACTCAATAGCAGCTCGACTCCCCACCAATGCTTCACGGGATTTGACGGACTGCTCGATCATCTGGATCTGAAGAGTTTCAGTGAAGGCAGACAGCTCCAGAACATGAGCCTGCTGCAACTCCTCCTGATCGGCACGATCACGGATCTCCATGTACCCACGTAACTGATCGCCATAGCGGATCAGCGTTTCGACAGCATTCTGTACCCGCGACAGCATGGCCCTGAAACGATATGGCGGAATAATCGCCAACGACCCCAGACGCCGTTGCCCACTGCCGCCGCCAGCGGCCTGGGCACGCAGCAGGTCAGTGGGATTTGCCGCAGGCGCGTAAAGTGGCAGCGAAAGCGGTTTGCCATCCAGGCTCAAATTGTGTCGCAGGTTGTAGAGCCGTAATGCCAGCCTCTCCCACAGATCAAGCAATTGGGTATTGACCGGCAGGCGAAACCAGGGTGCATCCAGAAGATGCAACCAGAGCTGTCCTTCAGAATGAACGGGCACATCAAACTCCAGTCCTTTCAGCCCCGAAACCTCGAAATCGGCAAACACACTCTCATCACCGGCTGAAGCCTCTTGCAGTGTCATCGGAGTCCAGCGGCTGATACTGCGCCCCTTGGAAAGCGGCCCCAGTAAAGACGCCGCACGAACGTAGAGAAGCTGCGCCTGATTGAGCGTATCCCGGGTCAATTGCCGGTAGAGCATGTCGCCGTGGGCAATCAGGTTATTCAGGTAAAAGACAAAAATGGCCTTGCGATAATGGGACGGTGCGCCGTAAGCGATTGCATCAGGATCTCCCAGTCCGCCCCATTCGTATGCCGGGTCGCTTTCAAAAGTCAGAGGACGACTGGTCCAGTAAGGATGTTCTGCCACTGGCGGGGGGTACAAGGGCGCAATGCGCTCCAGAGGATTGAACAAGTAATGCAGCCAGCTTTCCGAGCCCAGATAATCAAACTCGGTATGCAGCCGATGGGCAATGAGATGCGGAACATGGAAGAACAGCTCCCAGAAATAACGGCCATTGGCCCCTTTGAAATCCAGGGGGACTGACCCGCTACCCGGAGCCGGAGGCTCCTGGGTGTGCTGAATCTCCCAGCTCAATATCCCCCCCAGCGAAAACTCGGCTTTCTTGACCAGATCCTTGGCGAAGGTCGTGTTCATTCGTACATAACGCAAAGAAGGCAACTCAAGTGCCGCCAGATCAAGAAACTGTCCTCCCTCAGGTGTGGAGACAATGACGGGAACCGGCTCAGGCTTCATGAGTCGTTCAATATGATATTCGTTATAACCATACTTGGAGCCCTTGGGTACCGCGCCAAAGTGAAGAACCTTGAGGTTATCGCCACCCAGCCACTCGAGAGTCTCCACCCTTGTTCTGGCAGCGCCATTGAGCACAAATTCATACGAAACTTCCGGTGTAACCTCCCAGATATCAAACCCCTGGACGGCCGGACCTACAGTCTCCCCATAATGATTGGCACTATTTGCCAGAACCAGCAGACCTCCCTCCATGTCCAGTTTAAAACCGGCACCGGCTCTGACTTCATCATCTGTCGGCGTAGGAAACTCATCAGGATTGATGGGTAACTCCACAATAGCCTGATAGAGAATACAAAAATCCGGATATATATATATCGGTTTGAAATCTTCAGGCTCATAACTCCCGATCAGCGTACCATTCCACATCAAATCCCCTCTTGCAGTAGGGGGCAAAGGCAGGAGAGGAAAAAAATAGATGAACCTTACATCAAGATAAAATCGCCCCTGAGTACCCCGCATCTCGATTTTGTAATCACCCTCCTCGGTATATCTTGATCCAAAAAGGCACAAGTGAAACTCATGACGCTGATAACGCTTCGCCGTACAAATCCCCTGCACCTCAAGTAGACATCCTTGCGCCGAACTGTGCAATGAAACATCCAGCTCAAGAAACTGATTGACGCCCCCAGACGGAATATCATTATCACCGCTTGTATTCCAGGTAACGCCGCTCAACTCCCAAAGATTCGCCCCATCGGCATACTTGCCGCCCAGAGGAAATTGTGCACGTGCTGGATCCATGGCCACCATACTTGCGGCAATTCCGTATAACAGTGCCTCTTCCTCTGGACTCACAATGACTTTGTTGAAAAGCTTATCGAACACCAGCAGAAAACGCTCAGGCTCTGCCGCTACGTCGGTAGCAGCGTCATTTCTATATTGAAAACAGACAATCAAGCGCGGTTCACCGACAAAACGGATGTCCATGCAGGCAACCAGTGTGAAACGTCCTGCCAAGGCGCTACCACCCTCTCGCCCTTCCAGGTTTTGCTTGTCAGTCAGCCCTTCGTAGATCTGTGTCGCGGACGACCAGGTACCAGAAACTTTCTTGTAGGCCATTTTGGCACGGTAATAAAATTTACCGGTTTTTATTCCCTCATCATTTATTTCTGCCTGCCCCAGCTCCACCCAGACAACATGCAATCGGCCATCGACCACGACGGGACGTACATGCTGCACTTTTGCATCACACGCCACGTCGACCCTGAGCCACTCGGTCCATGCTGTGGGCAATAAATGGGTGCTGGTTTCCTGCAGATCAACTTTCGCCATGCGCCAATAATAGGAAAAGGGTTCGACATTTTGCCGCCCGATAAAATAATAATTAGCCTGCCGAAAATCCTCACTATCTATATAACAGGCCACCACTTTCAGGTTACTGACGATCTCAAAATCATCCACATAGTTTTTCAAGGCAGACTGTACGTTATCTTCATTCAGACGACTCTGCTCCAACGCTGACTCGAATGACTGAAACAGGCTGGTTTTCCCGAGGCGAAGAGTCGGATTGATATAGTTTTCCGGATAGTCTTCGATCATCTGGTAACCTGCCCAGACGCTGTACTCACTCATGCCTTCACGCCAGAGCCTCAAGCGTTCCTCATCAAAACCATGTGCATAGCCAGGCTCCATACCGTTGTATATCGAGTTGATATATTGCTGAATACTGGCGATACCTTGCGCCACCCGGCTGGTCTCAACCTCACCGCTGACCTGATTATCGATCAGCAGGTATTCATATAAATCGTCAGGCGTGGTCAACCCCAGGGGGGCCGAAGTGACATCCGAAGGAACAAGCTGACCGAGGTAATAACCGACCAAGGCGTCACGGCGCTGCTCTTCGAGTTCGGGGATTATTCTGCTAGTCATCTTCAATGCCTCCATCCCTGTCCGGCGGCACCTCATAGGTGAACGGCAAAAGTACGGCACGTTCATTAACACGATAGAACTCTACAATCACAAGATCTCCGGCAATCAACGGCTCGGGAAACTCAAATACAGCCGTGCCGCCATATATAACAAAACCTGCCGGAAAACGGCCTTCACACGTCCAGTCTCGAGAGGCAACGTAAGCAACAGGTCGAGCGACACTCAGATCCACCTGGGAATCACCACTGCCAAAAGGAAGCCTGTAGGTGGCATAAAACTTACGCTCTTCAACACGCCCCTCTACAAAAGGAAACAGACGCCCGATCTTAAAGGACAAGACCTCTTCAACCCCATGAGCACTACGCAGAACAAAACGGGTATCGATAAAGTTCGAATACGTGACATCCATGTGGAATGCTACTCCTCCCGGCACTGACTGCTGATCGTCATCCGGTTTGATTGTCAAGGTATTTGTATTAAACTCTTCAACCCTGAACGGCACACCAGAAACTTCCCCCTCCTCGGCATCTACCGTATAGACAGTGAGTGTATAGTCGAAAGGCATCAATATATCCGGAGCTATAGGTTCATAATAAGGCCCAGACAAAAACCATTTGAATGCATACTGTGGATTTGCCAGAACCCTGAACTCAAATCCTTGAGCAGCTCCGGAAATCCTGGCGGTCACCGTGTGCTCACCCGGTTCGAATTTAAGGTTTATACTGGAAATACCTTTCTCATCAGATACAACCGTCTCTTTCAACTCTCCATCAATACTCCAGTCAACCGGAAAACCAACCGCACGACTCTCGTCAATCAGCAACCAAACCAAAAACTTGACCGGATCGGAACGACCCACCCAGTAAACCTCGCCTGACGCCAAACCTTTAACAATAACAATTTCAGAAAAAACCCTCATGTCGACACCCTCTTCCTTTAGTAAACTATCTATCCATACCTTGGATAATCATCGCTCTCTAATGACTGTAAGCCTCCTGTATGCTCAGCCAACGACAGCCGTATAAAAACGAAGCCACTTTGCTCATTGAGTAAAAGGCATGGAAACTTCGGCCCCACTCGGCATAATGACCAGATAGCCATCCAGAAGAACAGCTCCAGAACAAGTCATCCAGTCCCTGATTTCCAATCCTGCAGCAACCGGCACATTCATTGTTGCTTTCATAAGCCCACTAGAATGAATCTCTAGAGGAAGTGTTGCATGCCAATCTTTAGCTTCAACAGCAAAATCAAGCGTCGTGCTAAAGCCTGGAGGAACATTCATTTCAGAACCATAACCGGGAGCAGCATTATCTAAAAGTATATAACCAGAAGCATCCTCACGCCTTATATAGACAGATGCCATTTTACATATCCAACCCACCTTATAGATTTGCCTCATTGGTTTTGGCAGTCGCCCACTTAGGAAAATCTCGATATCACCATACTCAATACCCCTCCTTACATCAGTGTAAAACCGGGTACCTTCCAAAGAGGAAACCCGAGTTTCACCCACATGACTAATATAACATGCCAGCTTTTCTTCATAATCCAACCTGAACTCTACGCCCTCAAGAGGCTCATCACTTTCATCAATGACTTTTACCAGAATATTCCGCTCATACGTCCTTCCCAACAAGTAAGGACTTTCATCGCTATACCCCCCCTCGCTGGTGATCTGAAACTTGCAAGGCGGCATGGCATAAACCGGAAATTCAACAGCCAGCCCTATTCCACTGACTAAAGCCTTGACGACATGATTCCCCCTCTCAAACTTCGAACTGAACCTGGCCATCCCTTCACTGTCTGTTTGAGTGGTCGTCACGGGCAAGTTATTGACCAACCAATCAACCGGGAAGCGCCGGGCTGGCTGGCTTCCTGCCTTGAGCCATACGGAAAATACGAGGGGATCGGCACTGCCCACCAGAAACTCGGTGCTGCTGGCTTCGGACCTGTCAATGACGACTCCAGGATGGATTGTTGTTTGCTCGCTGCTTTTGTTCTTGATCGGCTCACCGGCACTGATCGTGACAACCACTTTACCCTCTTGATCAGTCTTGAATCGTGCGCTGGCAATGCCCCTGTCATCGGTAGTGCTTGTTGTTTCCAGCAGGCCACCCATGTCATCACTCCAGGTGATCTCCCTTCCCACCACAGGAGTACCATCCAGTTCGACAAGACTACACTCCACCTCAGTTTCAATACCCGAAACGACCGTATTGTTGAAACGAACATATTGAAAATAGGGAATACTCACAAACTCAACAGGAATGAACTCCCAATCCCGACCGTTTTTATACCGTGCAATCGCGATGGATTCTCCGGCAGGTCGACTGCGTAACTCTGCCTCGGTAATACCTTGCTGATTTGTGTACGTTTGAAAGCGTTTGAATTCGCCCAGCGTCGCTCCCCATTCGACGGCACGATCAATGCCTGTATTGTCATAGTCATCGACCATCCTGATCGAAAAATAAATAGCCTCAAGATTATTGGCCAGCGCTTTCGAGGGTTCGTACTCGCCCTCAGTGAAGTGCAAGGAACTCTCATCGCAATCAATCACCACTACAGGGGCCATCAATTGTTCGCCCAGTCCGTAATGAGCAACAACATGAGCCATACCCATCACGTTGCCGCTGTGCATTGTGTTCGAGGCCTGTCCGTTGTCGTCAGTAATGTTAATGGTCTGATCCAGCACACCCAGATCCGTCGTCCAGTTAACGGTCACATCGCTTAGCGGTTGGTCCATGAAATCACGCAAGGTGATGGTGTAGGTCGCGATGTCGCTCTCACGCTGGGCCACCAGATAATCCGGGGTCACAGTGATCACACTGGAATGACTCTGGCCGACCTCATCCAGAGTACTGGCAGGCCGAGTTTCCGTCAGACAGCTCAATGCCAGATCCGCTGCCCGGCGGTAAAGCTCGGTCGATGTTGTCGGGGTCAGCTCATGCAGCGCCAACAGAGCATTGGCGTCCAGTCCGGTATGCCGGCTCAGCAGGGATTCGCGTACCAGAACATCGAACTCGGGAAGAGTGAAGATAACACCAGACTCGGGGTTCAAACGGTGAGCAACCGCAAGAACGTCACGTACCCCCCAACGCAGGAAACCGGCCAGTTTGCTGGCGGCGCTGTCGCGTATCAGACGCTTGTCTCCTTCTGTCGCCCCCTCCCAAAGGGTGTTGATCAACCGAAAATAGTCGAGCAGGGTGTCTTCATTCTGCTCACTGAGGCGCAATGTGCTGGCATACCTAGTGAGGAAATAAACGGATTGCAGAGACAGCTCGGTATCAGGCAGACCAAACCATTCGGGATGCTCGACATATTGAATGATCAGCGTCGAACTCAACGTCAGGTGCCCGCTGAGCATTGCACGCTTTGATAGCGCATCCAGCACCAGCAAGACCTCGTCACCAATAGCAACATTCGCTGTGGAGCCTGGCCCGTAAACACGCAGCACTTCCGACAGCAATTGATAGCGATTGCCCTCACTCCAGAACAACACAGCCTTTGCCTGATCTGCGGAGGTACTCAGATATCCCGCGAGGCCTTCCATCAGCAAGGCTTCCTGCGCCCCCCTTGCCCGCATGATCATATTGGTGATTTTGGGGTGCAGCTCTTCGACAGGCAGCCCTAGCATGCTCAATACAAACTTCACTTCATTGCTGAGAGTCTCTTCAAAAGACTCCTCGGCTTCCCCTTTCAGATACTTCACCAACCCTTTGGAGGCAGGGTTTTGCTCTCCTGTGTCAACAATACGGCTCAACTCGGCAAACCAGTCAATCGGCTCGCTGACATAATATTCCCCGCCCTGGGCATCGATCTGCAGAGACTCTGAGGAATCAGGCAAACCGATCTGGGCAAAGCTGCTGTCGGTGATCAGTGCAGAAGCCAGTCGGGAATGGATTTGCCTCAACAGGTTATGTTCGGCATCAGTTGCGACCGGCAGGGTCAGAGCGGGCAGGACCAGACGACACATCTGGGCGACGGTCCATTTATTTTCCTGCAGCCATTGAGCGCAATCCATCAAGGCATGAATGACACTCAGCGTATCGGTATTGGCAGAGGCGTAGTACGTGACAATCTGGGTAATACCGGCCAGCTTCGAGACCAATTGACTCCCACCATTGTCGAGCAACTCCAGAAGTGCCAGCGCTTCGATAGTGCTTAGCCCAAGATAGCGAGGCAGCCTGACCAACCGATAAAACGCAGACACAACCTCCCGCGTCCACTGCAAGGGCTTCCCTCCCCAGGACTGCTCGACGACCTTGGCAACGAAACGGTACATCTCGTAGGTCAGCCCGAGAGCCGCACAGAGGTGATCGATCTTCTGGCGTTCGGTTTCATTTTTCGGCGTGACCTCAAAGGACGAGCCGTCCAGAACCAGCGGTATGGAAAACAGGGCTTGGTTATTGAAGATCCGGTCGAACTGCGACGGTGTCTTCCCCCTGCCATGCACGGCCAGACCGTACAGCAGTGCTGAAAAATCTTCCGCCGTTACCTCATAACGGTTGCGTGCAGCCTGAAACAACCCAAGCGCACGCAGTGTGTTCGGGGTAATCAGGTGCGCAGGTGGAGAAGCGCGCTGTAGCAAGGTATCGATTACACGCTGTTCCGCTTGTTGCGAAGCGGTCAGCAATTGATCCACCTCATCAAAAGACAGTTGCAGCCAGTTCGCGAGGCGAATCAGGCGGTTCATGCGATCAAAGCGCTCGAGGGGACAATTGATCAGGCGATGAACAGGAGATCCTTCTTCCTCCGAGGACTGAATGGCTATCGCAGGGCTTTGCGCGGCATTGATATAAATCGAGCCATAGGCCGAACCATCGACCGGCGTACCAGGATCCTTGACGTTGGCTGACAGCGAAGGAGCATAAGGCCCCAACGACAACAATGAATCCAGTTGGTCAGTACTGAGTCCGGTTCTGAGGCAGAAGACCTGGGTATCGGTCAATCCATAGATGTCATCGGTACCAAAGTTATCCTTGAAGAAACTCGACATTGCCGGAAACCCGCTTTCAAGCCTCCCGTTTCTAGGGTTGATACGTCTCAGGCGGGGCGTCTTTCCAGAATCATCAGGCGCAACCGCGACCATGTGCGGCGCTTCAACCAGCATCCCCTGCTGCACAGGCCCCAGACCGCTGTCCTGTATCAACGCAATATCCGACAACAGCGAGTGCACACCCGGCTCCTTGAAGTACGGATAAGCCGGATCCGCGGCTCGAATCGGATCGCCGGGCAGGCGCTTCCTGCGATTGAGCACGTAGTTGATCTGCTGCTGGTAGCGCTCGTAAGGCAAGGTGAAGGGGTAACGGACTTCCAGCATGGCGTCGTCTACCGACTTGTCTGGCAGGCTGATGCCATCGAGATAGCTGCGAATAGATTTTTCAAGGATTTCATTGGCCAGCACCAGGGTCGGCTCAATGCAATTGAGCGCGTTATGGTCCAGCACCAGTGAAGCCAGATCGGGCCGTCGAGTGGCCAGGGGGATCGCGCGCTCATGGTCGCCAGTCTTTTCGATGGCTTCTACTTCCCGGTACAGATCAGCCAGGTAGGCAATCGGCGAAGTGGTGGCTTCGATTGCGTCGGGAGGACAATGGCTGGCCCAGTCAGGGTTGAACATGTCGGTATAGGTAGGCGTGTCTACCAGACTGGAAATCTCGTTTTCGTAACGTAACGCACGCCGCACCGAGGCTGTCAGCCGCCGTTCACGAAATTGCCGGGCGATAGCTGCGCTCATGGAAATCGATGCAGCGTGCATGTTGCGCGCAGTCGATATGTGCAGCAGAGGATCGGATTCCAGGAGTTGCGCGGTGGTGCCTTTGGCAATACTGAACACCGAGGGGAATTGGTCGCTGATAGCCGTCTGGGACATTTGAGGCTGAGCAAATCTTTTCAACAGGATCGCCAAGGCAGAATCTGCCTGGGCAACTTTTCCAGCTTCCTTCTTCATGATGGCAACACACCGAGTCATTTCGTCCTTGAAATGGCCACTGCTAAAGACCGCTAACGAAAAAGTGAAGCAGACCTTGACGCCTCTCACTGAAACCGGGCGACAGGCGGCGAAGGTATTGCGCAATGGATGACCAGCGGCAAGAGAACTGGAACCCGGATAATTTCAAGCGTGTCGGTATATAGATCAGCGAAATCCGGCGAAGCAAGGAGTAAGGTGACAGCTCGCTATCTGGAGCCTGCCATGCCGCCCATTTTCGATGCCCACTGCCACATCATCGACCCGCACTTTCCGCTCAAGGCCAACAATGGCTATCTGCCCGACCCTTTCAGCGTCGTGGACTACCAGGCTGCCGTCACCCCTCTGGGTGTCACCGGCGGTGCAGTAGTTTCCGGTTCGTTTCAGGCTTTCGACCAGGGTTATCTGCTTGAAGCCCTGCGACGGCTAGGTCCGGAATTTGTCGGCGTGACCCAGTTGCCCGCCAGCGTCACCGATGCCGAGCTCGATACACTCAACGGCTTCGGCGTGCGCGCCCTGCGCTTCAATCTCAAGCGTGGCGGCTCGGAGCAACTGGATCAGCTCGAGTCCCTGGCCAGACGTGTGCATCGGCAGGTGGGCTGGCATTCGGAGCTTTATATCGACTCCCGTGAACTGGCCGAAATCGAAACCCGCCTGCTGCAATTGCCTGCCATCAGCATCGACCATCTGGGTCTGAGCCGCGAAGGCCTGCCCACTGTACTGCGCCTTGCTGAGGGCGGTGTGCGGATAAAGGCATGCGGCTTCGGGCGTGTGGACTTTGCGGTGGATCAGGCGCTCAAGGATATTTACTCGGCCAACCCTCATGCTCTGATGTTCGGCACCGACCTGCCCTCGACCCGCGCACCCCGCCCTTTCCAGGCGAGCGATATCGAACTGGTCATGGAGTCACTGGGCGAAAAGGCCGCACACAAGGTTCTATGGGAGAACGCGGCGGACTTCTATCGGATATGAAACATTATCCGAGCGCCGTCGCGCGCCCCTCCCACGGAGCATCAAGACTTGTGGGAGGCAGCTTGCTGGCGAAAAAGGCCTGAAACTGACAGATATTCTGCGTCGTACGCTGAAGTCGCCAACAAGCTGCCTCCCACAAAAAGATTTGCCTACACGCTTCTTTGACAAAACCTGTGGGACTATTCCCAAATAAACGCCACCCAGTTCCTGAATACGTATAAAAAACCCTGTAGCGGTTAGTCGATCCCTATCGGGATGGATTAAAGTATCGCCCCCAGCTTCGGTGTCATGTGACACCGCAGATTACCTTGCCAGGAACACTCATCGATGGAACATCGTGAAGCGCTGATTGCGCTGCGAACATTTCTTTCAACGCAGATCCTCGGCCAGGAAAAGCTGATCGAACGCTTGCTGATTGCCTTGCTTGCCGACGGCCACATGCTGGTCGAAGGCGCTCCGGGTCTGGCCAAGACCAAGGCCATCAAGGAACTGGCCGAAGGCGTCGAAGCGCAGTTCCATCGTATTCAGTTCACCCCCGACCTGCTGCCGGCGGATATCACCGGCACCGAGATCTACCGCCCGGAAACCGGCAGCTTTGTCTTCCAGCAAGGGCCGATCTTTCACAATCTGGTGCTGGCCGACGAAATCAACCGTGCGCCGGCCAAGGTGCAATCGGCCCTGCTCGAAGCCATGGCCGAACGTCAGGTCAGCGTCGGACGCAGCACCTATGACCTGTCGCCACTGTTTCTGGTCATGGCCACGCAGAACCCCATCGAACAGGAAGGCACCTATCCGCTGCCCGAAGCGCAGCTGGATCGATTCCTGATGCACGTCAAGATCGGTTTCCCCGATGCAGCCGTAGAGCGCAAGATCCTGCAACAGGCCCGTGGCGAAGCCCTCAACGGCGAAACCAAGCCCGAACGCCGGATCAGCCAGCAGGCTATCTTTGCCGCCCGCAAGGAAATCCTCGGCCTGTACATGGCCGATGCGGTGGAGGAATACCTGGTGCAACTGGTCATGGCCACCCGCACTCCGGCCAAGTTCGATCAGGAACTGGCCGAATGGATCGGCTATGGCGCCAGCCCTCGTGGCTCCATTTCCCTGGATCGCTGTGCACGGGCTCACGCCTGGCTGGCCGGACGCGACTTCGTCAGCCCTGAAGACATTCAGGCGGTGCTGTTCGACGTGCTGCGCCATCGCATCATCCTGTCGTTTGAAGCCGAGGCTGCCGGTATCGATCAGGACCGTGTCATCCAGCGGATCCTCGACGTCGTCGCCGTTGCCTGAAGCCATGCAACCCTACCTGATTTCACAACCGGGCATTCGTGTCAGCCTCAGCGAGCTGATCGAGATGCGTCATCGCGTGCGGGAAGTGCAGTTGTTCTCCACGCCGAGCAGACGCAGCCCCCTGATCGGTCTGCACCACTCCAGATTGCGCGGACGTGGCGTGGACTTCGATCAGGTGCGGGTCTATCAGGCAGGCGACGATGTGCGCAGCATCGACTGGCGCGTCACGGCCCGGACCCAGGAGCCACATACCAAGCTGTTCCATGAAGAGCGCGAACGCCCGATCTTCATCATGGTGGAGCAAAGCCGTCGCCTGTTCTTCGGTTCAGGGCTGATGTTCAAGTCGGTGCTGGCGGCTCAGGCTGCGGCCCTGATCGGCTGGGCTGCACTGGAGCACAACGACCGGATCGGCGGACTCGTGTTCGGCGACAACGAGCATTACGAAATAAAGCCCCGACGCAGCAAGCAATGTCTGCTGCAACTGCTGAACCGGCTGGTGCGGGTCAATCAGTCGCTGCATACCGAAATCGCCGCAGACCGCGATGCATTCGGTATCGCCTTGCGTCGCGCCCGGGAAGTCTTGCGTCCCGGCAGTCTGGTCATCGTGCTCTGTGACGAACGTGCACTGTCCGATGCTGCCGAACAACAATTGAGCCTGCTGTCACGGCATTGCGACCTGCTGTTGCTGCCTGTCTCCGATCCTCTGGACCGCGCCCTCCCCGCCGCCGGTCTGTTGCGCTTTGCCGAGCGCGGTGCCCAGCTGGAGCTCGACACTCTGGACCCCGAACTGCGCAAGGCCTATCGCGCACAAGGCGAGGCCCGCTCTGATCGCTGGGAACTGCTGGCGAAGAAACTTCGGGTCCTGCTCATGCCCCTGAGCACTCAAACCGCCATGGTCGAGCAGTTGCGTGACTATCTGGATGCCCGACGTCCGGTAAAGAACAAATGAACCCTCTGGATCAGTTGCAACCCTTGATCACACCCGCGCCCATCGGCTTCTGGCCGCCGGCACCGGGCTGGTGGTTTCTGATGGCGCTCATACCGGCCGTGGCCTGGGGCTTCTGGCGACTGCGTGTGCTGCTGCCGGTCAAGGCCAGCCAGCGTCGCGGCGAACAACCTCTGGACCCGGTGCGGCTTGCAGCACTGGCCGAACTGGCCAGCCTGCCCAAACCCTATGACGGCGCACCGGCCGGAGCGTGGCTGCAACAGATCAACGGTCTGCTCAAGCGTGTGTGCCGCAACCACTACCCTCACAGCCAGAGCCACACCCTCAACGGTCGCAAATGGCTGGCCTTTCTCGACAACCGCTGCCCCGCTGCCGGCCTGACCCGCTGGATGGTTCTGGTCGAAGGTGGCTATAAACCCGAATGCAAGCTCGACGACAAGGCCATCCTCGGCCTGACCCAGTCGGTCGAAACCTGGATTCGCAAACATGTTTGAGTTCGCCTGGCCATGGGTCTTCGCCCTGCTGCCATTGCCCTGGCTGATGCGTTTTGTGCTGCCCATTGCAGACAGCGGCGAAGCGGCGCTCAAGGTCAGCTTTCTCAACGAACTCGAAGAACTCAGCGGACGACGTGCCAAGGCCAACCTGCCCGCCTGGCGGCAACGCTTGCCACTGCTGCTGATCTGGCTGTTACTGCTGATCGCAGCAGCACGCCCACAATGGCTGGGCGAACCACTGCCCATCGCCGCCAGCGGCCGGGATCTGCTGGTGGCCGTGGATGTGTCCGGCTCAATGGACTATCCCGACATGCAGTGGAAAGGCGAAGACGTCAGCCGTCTGGTACTGGTCCAGAATCTGCTGGGCGACTTTCTCGAAAACCGCCAGGGTGATCGCGTCGGTCTGATCCTGTTTGGCAGCCAGGCATTTCTGCAAGCGCCCCTGACCTTCGACCGCCGTACCGTCCGCGTCTGGCTGGATGAAGCCAGGATCGGCATCGCCGGCAAAAACACTGCGATTGGCGATGCCATCGGCCTTGCTCTCAAGCGCTTGCGCCTGCGCCCGGCCAACAGCCGTGTGCTGGTACTGGTGACTGACGGTGCCAATAACGGCGGGCAGATCGATCCGATAACCGCCGCACGGCTGGCAGCCGAGGAAGGTGTGAAAATCTACCCCATCGGCATCGGCTCCGATCCCGACAGCAGCGGTGTGCAGAGCATGCTCGGCCTGAACCCGAGCCTGGATCTGGATGAGCCCACACTCAAGGAAATAGCCGCCATCAGCGGTGGTCAGTATTTCCGCGCCCGTGACGGCGAAGAACTGCGAAAGATCCGCCTGACCCTGGACTCACTGGAGCCTGTTGCCCAGCAACCCACCCAGGCACGCCCGGCCATGGCGCTTTATCAGTGGCCGCTGGCGGCCGCGCTGCTGGGTAGCGTGTTGCTGGTCTTCGTCGATCTGTGGGCCAACAACGCCCTGCAACGTCTGCTCAACCAGCAACGGCTGGTGCGTCTTCGCAAACGTCTGGAACGTATCCGGAGGCCACGATGATCGCGCTCTGGCCTCACTGGCTAAGGCCCTGGTGGCTGCTGATCCTGCCATTGCTGGGCCTGTTGATCTGGCACCTCTGGCACCGGCAGAAACGCGCCGGGCGCTGGCAGATGATCATGCCCGCAGCCTTCCACTCCGTGCTGCTCAACGGCGGACGCGGGCGCAACAATAAATTGCCCTGGGCCATTCTGGGCCTCTGCTGGGCGCTCGCCGTACTGGCCTTGCTCGGTCCCGGCTGGCAGCGTGTCGAGCAGATCAGCCAGAAACCGGTCGACCCACTGGTGGTGGTACTGGAACTGACCCCACAAATGCTTGCCACCGACAGTGCACCCAGCCGCCTGGAACAGGCCAAACGCAAGCTGCTGGATCTGTTGCAGGCACGCCGCGACTCGCAGACCGCCATCATCGTTTACGCGGGCAGCGCCCACACGCTGGTGCCGCTCTCAGACGATCAGGTCACCAGCCATAACCTGCTGGATGCCATCAAACCCTCGATCATGCCCCAGGCCGGTCAACGTGCTGATCTGGCCGTCAGGAAAGCCCTCGACCTGCTCAAGCAAGGTGCATTGGGTCAGGGGCGGATTCTGTTGATCGGCTCATCCTTGAGCGAACAGGAACGCAACGGGATCGAGCAACTACTCAGAGGCCAATCGCCACCGCTGCTGATTCTGGGCATCGGTACCGCCGAAGGGGCTCCGGTAACGCTGGAAAACGGCAGCCTGCTCAAGGACGCTCAGGGCGCGATCATGGTGCCGCGTCTGGATAGCACCAGCCTCAATGATTTCGCCAACAGCCTGGGCGGCAGCTATCGTCAAGCCAGAATGGATGATGAAGACCTGCGCAGCCTGGGCCTGTTTGCCGGTCCACAGAATCTGCGCAGCGATGGGCAGGTCCTGCAACTGGATACCTGGGCCGATCAGGGCTACTGGTTCCTGTTGCCGCTCTTGCTGCTGGCAGCCTGCGCCGGACGACGGGGCTGGCTGTTCTGTCTGCCGCTGCTGTTCATGATGCCGCAGAACAGTCAGGCGTTCGAGTTCCAGGACCTGTGGCTGCGCCCGGATCAACAAGGCCAGCGCCTGCTGGAACAACGCCGCCCGGCCGAAGCCGCACAGCACTTTGAAAACCCGCAATGGAAAGGCATGGCCTTTTATGAGGCGGGAGACTATGCCACCGCAGCCCAGCGCTTCGCCGAGGGCAACACGGCTGCCGACCATTACAATCGCGGCAATGCCCTGGCCCATAGCGGCGAGCTGGAAGCCGCACTGGACGCTTACGAACAGGCTCTGGAGCGCCAGCCGGACTTCCCGGCGGCACAATTCAACAAGGCATTGATCCAGCGTCTGCTGGATCAGGCCAACAATCCAGGCGCTTCAGAAACGGAGCAGGACAAGAGCGAGCAAAGCGAAGAAGGCCACGAAACGCCGCACCAGCAGGCCAGCAGCACGCCCGAAACGGAACAGAATCAGCCTCAATCCGAGGAAGACAGCAGCACCGACAGCCAGCCCCCCGAAGCGGCAGGCAATGACAATACAGGCTCGACGCAAGACGATGAACAAACCACTCGCCCACCGATCCAGCCGGCCGAGAGCCAGATCACGGCCGAACGACGTCAAGCGCTGGATCAATGGCTGAGGCAGATCCCGGACGATCCCGGCGAGCTGCTGCGGCGCAAGTTTCGCTACGAACAGCAACATCAGGAAAAGACCCGATGAGTCGTGTGTACCCCCTTTTGACCGGCCTGTTCCTTGGGCTGGTCGTCTTGTCGTCACAGGCAGCGGAGCTGATCGCCAAGGTCGATCGCACGCGCCTCAATTCCGGCGAGACCGTGGAACTGACTCTGGAAACCTCCGATGTCACGCTGTTCGGCAAACCTGACCTGAGCGCTCTGGACGCCAATTTCGATGTGCGCGGCACCCGCCAGATCAACCGGCTGACCACGCTGGATGGCGGCAATCAGGCCACCACCCGCTGGATCATCACCCTGCTGCCCCGCCAGTCGGGCATTGTCGTGATTCCTTCGTTGCAACTGGGCGAGCTGAAAAGCCAGCCCGTGAGCCTGCAGGTCATGCAGAGCGACACCCAGGATAAAGGCAGCCAGTTGGCGCCGGTCTTCATCGAGACGAGCCTGGATCAGGAAAGCGTCTATGTGCAGGCCCAGGCGGTGCTGACCCTGCGCATCTATCACTCGGTATCGCTGTTCGACGATAGCAGCCTGAGCCCCTTGCAGATTGCCGAGGCGCGGGTCGACAAGCTTGGTGACTCACGCACCTACGAAAAACTGATCAATGGCGTACGTCATGGCGTGATCGAAACGCGCTATGCGATCTATCCCCAACAGAGCGGTACTCTGGAAGTTCCGGCATTGGTCTTCAGTGCAACGCTGGTGCAGACCGGCTCACAGAATCAGGAAGCCAGTCCGTTCGGGCCGCAACCGGGCCGGCTTATGCGGGTCAGCTCCGCCAAGGTTCCCCTGAACGTCAAACCCAAGCCTGCGGACTACCCGGCCGATGTGCCCTGGTTGCCAGCCCGCAGCGTGACACTGGAAGAAAGCTGGAACCCCGAACCGGGCAACAGCCAGGTGGGCGATTCCCTGACCCGCACCATCATTCTCAAGGCCGAAGGCCTGTCCGGCTCGCAATTGCCGCCCTTGCCTGCCACGCAGGTAGCGGGCCTGAGGCATTACCCGGATCAACCGCAACTGGGCAATCTGGTCAGCGAGCGCGGCCTGATCGGCACCCGGGAAGAACGTGAAGCGCTGGTCCCCAATCGTCCGGGCGCCATCGACCTGCCCACCGTGGACGTGACCTGGTGGAACACCCGCGAAGATCATCTGGAACACAGCAGCCTCCCTGCACGCACCCTGCAGATCAACAACAATCCGGGGCTGGCGGTGGACACTCCGGTCAACAACGAACAAGGTGGCCTGACAGTCCTGGGTCCGCCGGTCTGGCCGTGGCAACTGAGCACCTTGCTGCTCGCCCTGACCACCCTGCTGAGCCTGATCCTCTGGTGGCGGGCACGTGGCCAGCCAGCGGTGACCCGTGCGGTGCAGACCGGCCCAAGCCCGCGCACCGTCCTGGACGACCTCAAGCGTGCGTGTACCGCCAACGATCCCCATGCAACCCGTCAGGCACTGGATGCCTGGGCACGTCAGCAGCCTGAAACCCTGGCCGACATGGCCGCCCGTTTCGTACCGTTGTCCGATGCGCTGGATGGCTTGAACGGCGCGCTGTACAGCGAAACCGGCAAGTTCTGGATGGGCGAAGACCTGTGGCGCGCCATCCGCACCCTGCCTGCAGCCGAGCGGATACAGGACCCGACGGGCGATGCAGGGTTGCCGCCGCTCTATCCGAAGTGAGATTGTCGTTCCCACGTTGGAGCGAATTCATTCGCGAACCTAACAGGCCATGAAAACCAACACATCCGCCCCAAATACACCGCTTACAGGTCAATCAATGCGTTTGTTTCACACCTCCGACTGGCATCTGGGTCAGAACCTCCACGGTCAGGAGCGGGACTTCGAACACGCCAGCTTTCTGAGCTGGCTGCTGGCCCGTCTGGCCGAGCGCCAACCTGATGTGCTGCTGATCGCAGGCGATATCTTCGATACGGTCAACCCGCCGGTCAAAGCCCAGGAGCGCCTGTACGACTTCATCGTCAACGCCCATGAGCAACAACCGTTGCTGACCATCGTCATGATTGCCGGTAACCACGACTCAGGCTCACGCATCGAATTGCCTGCTCCGCTGATGCGCCGCTTGCGCACTCACGCACTGGGGCGGGTGTTGTGGCTGGATGACGGCTCGCTGGATGCAGAGCGCCTGCTGCTGCCGTTGCCGGATGCAAAAGGTGACATCAAGGCATGGTGCCTGGCCTTGCCGTTTCTGCGCCCGGCCGAAGTCACGGGTGCGATCCTGGGTGACGACTACCTGCGCGGCATTGCCCAGGTTCATGAACTGCTGATCGAGGCTGCCAACGCAAAACGTCAGCCGGGCCAGGCCCTGATCGCTATCAGCCATGCACACATGGCCGGTGGCTCGGTGTCCGAAGACTCCGAGCGCAGCCTGATCATCGGCAATGCCGAAGCCCTGCCCGCCAGCCTGTTCGGGCCGAGTATCACCTACGTCGCCCTTGGCCATTTGCACAAGCCCCAGCGGGTCAACGGTGAAGATCGCATTCGCTACAGCGGTTCGCCCATTCCGTTGTCATTCTCGGAAATCGACTACAAACACCAGATTCTGGAAATCAACTGCGACGGCGAGCAACTGGTCAGTGTCGAGCCGCGCCTGATCCCCCGTGCCGTCAACCTGCAACGCCTCGGCCCTGCCCCGCTGGCCGAACTGCTGCTGAAACTCAAGGAACTGCCGGACATCGACCTGCTGGCCGACATCGACCGCCAGCCCTGGCTGGAAGTGCGCGTGCGTCTGGACGAGCCGCAACCGGACCTGCGCAACCAGATAGAAACCGCCCTGCAAGGCAAGGCCGTGCGTCTGGTGCGTATCGGTGCCGAATATGCCGGTCATGGCAGCCGCAACGGCGGCGATGAAGAATCAACCCTGATCGAACTGGGGCAACTCACGCCTCAGGAGCTGTTCAGCCGTGTCTGGGAGGAAAACTTCGGCAACGCGGTGGACGAACAGACCCTCACCGATTTCGCCACGCTGCTGCGTGAAGTTCAGCAGGAGAGCGAACAGCCATGAAAATCCTCGCCATTCGCCTGAAAAACCTCGCCTCTCTGGCCGGGCCGTTCGAACTGGATTTCACCGCAGAGCCCCTGGCCAGTGCCGGCCTGTTCGCTATCACCGGCCCCACCGGCGCAGGCAAGAGCACCTTGCTCGATGCCCTGTGCCTGGCGCTGTTCGGGGCGATTCCGCGACTGAGCAATATCGGCCAGTCCAAGGTCCCGGACGTGGAAGGTGAAATCACCACCAGCGATCCGCGCACCCTGCTGCGCCGTGGCACCGGCAGCGGCTACGCCGAAGTGGATTTTGTCGGCATCGACCAGCGTCGTTACCGCGCCCGCTGGGAAACCAACCGCGCCCGTGACAACGCGGCTAAAAAGCTGCAGGCCAGCCGTCAGACCCTAACCGATCTGGACAGCGAGCAAATCCTCAGCAACCAGAGCAAGCGCGAATTCGAGCAACTGATCGAACAGCGCCTGGGCCTCAACTTCGAGCAGTTCACCCGCGCCGTGATGCTGGCTCAGAGCGAGTTCAGCGCCTTCCTCAAGGCCGATGACAAGGAACGCAGCGAACTGCTGGAAAAGCTGACCAACACCGCCATCTACAGCCAGCTCGGACGCCGCGCCTACAGCAAGAGCAAGGAAGCCGAAGAAGCGCTCAAGGCCCTCAACGCCCAGGCGGGCAACATCACCCCGCTTGAGCCTGAGCAGCGCGCCGAACTGGAACAGAACCTCAGCGAAGCCCAGCAACAGCACAAGGCCCATCAGGCGCAACTGCGACAACTGGAACTCAAGCAACAATGGCTGACCGAACTGCATCGCCTGCGCGATGAACAGCTCAGCGCCAGCGAAAGCCTGAGCAGCGCGCAACAGGACTGGGACAACCAGCAAGGCCAGCGCCAGACCCTCGGCCAACTGGAGCGTCTGGGCCCGCAACGTCATCGCTTCGCCCGCCGCATCGTCCTCAATGCCCAGCTCACGCCGCTGGCCGAGCGCATTAGCCAGCATCAAGCCCGGGAAATCACGCTACAGGCTCAACAGCAGCAACTGGAAAGTGCCCGCAGCAGCGCGCACGCCAGACTGCTCGAAGCCCAGCAGCAACAGAACACTGCCAAACCATTGCTGCAACAGGCCTTTGAAAGCCAGAACACCCTGAACCATCTGACTCAGGAACTGGCCAGGATCGTCGCGCTCCAGCAACAGGCTGACCAGAGTTGCGCAGAGGGCCAGAGCCAACTGGACGGTTTGCGCAATCAGCAGCAACAGGTCGCTGAGCGGCTGGAACGTATCGCCCGGCAACTGGAACACAGCACCGAACTCGCCCCGCTGGCACAAGCCTGGAGCGCCTGGCGCGACCGGCTCAAATCCCTGACGCTGACCGCCAATCGCCTGAAACACGGGCAGGACGAACTACCCGCTCTGCAACAACGTGCCGCCGATGCTGATGAGCAGTTGCTCCAGCAGCGCAGCGAGCTTGAAGTACTGTACCGAGAGGCCGATTGCGAAGCAGACGCTGTCACCGAGCAGACCCAGATTCTGGGCAGCCTGTTGCAGGACAACCGCAAGCAGCAACGCGCCTTTGAGGAACTGGCCCGCCTGTGGGCCAGCCAGCAAGAGATCGATAAACAACTGCAGGCTCTCGCACAGCAGCAACAAGACGCCCAGCAGGAACGCGACCAGCTCAATGCCGAAGGCATCCAGACCCGGGATGATCTGAAAGTTGCCGAGCAGACCCTGAGCGTCACTCAGCAATTACTGGAACGTCAGCGTCTGGCCCGCAGCGCCAGTGTCGAAGAACTGCGCGAACAGTTGCAGGACGACCAGCCGTGCCCGGTGTGCGGCAGCGTCGAACATCCCTGGCATCAGCCCGAAGCATTGCTGCAAAGCCTGACCCGCCACGACGAAACCGAACAGGCCGGCGCCCAGAAAGCGGTGGATGAGTTAAAGGAAAAGTACAACCAGTTGCGCGAGCAGGTGGGCGGCGTCATTGCCCGGCAAAAAGAACTCATTCGCCAGCAGGAAAGACTCGCCCTCCAGCAGCAGGAACTCGCCCCGGACCTGCAAGCCCATCCACTCGGCGCACAACTGCTGGACCGTGATGCCGCACAGCGCGACAGCTGGCTGAAGCAGCAGCTCAGCCAGTTGAACGAAGTCATCAGCCGTGACGAACAGCGTCAGGCTGCATTGCTCACGCTGCAAAAAGACGCTGCGCGCCTGCAACAGCAAGTCCAGGCTGCCCATGAAGCCAGCCAGACCGCCGCACGGCATGTCACTGACCAGATCAAGCAACTGGAAGCAGATCGCGAGCGCCTGGAAGAAGAACTGACAGCACTTGCCACACTGGTATCACCCGAGCTGCTGGACAACCTGCGCAACGACGCTTCGGCCACCGTCATGCAGCTTGAACAACGCGTGACCCAGCGTCTGGACCAGCTCGAACAGCAAGGCGAAGAGCAAGAGGAACAGCGCGAACGCCAGCAGCGCATCGAAAAGGAACAGGATGCGCAACAGAACCGGGTCCAGCGCCAGGCTGAACTGGCTGAACAGGTTCAGACCCTGAGTCAGCAGCAACAGGCCAGCCAGCAGGTGCTCACTGAGTTGCTCGGCTCCCATGCCGATGCCCAGCAGTGGCAACAAGCGCTGGAGCAGGCCGTCGAACAGGCCCGACACGCCGAAACATCGGCAAGCCAGACGTTGCAGGATGTCCACAATCAACTGATTCAGCTCGGCGCCGAACTCAAGGCCGATCAACAGCAGTTGCTGGCTCTGGAGCAGGAGTCCCGCGAACTCGACGGCCGGATCAACGAGTGGCGCAGCACCCATCAGGAACTGGATGACGCTTCGCTTGAAAGCCTGCTGACTTACGACGATGCCCGCATCGATCAGTTGCGCCAGCAATTGAATCTCAGCGAAAAGGCCCTGGAGCAAGCCAAGGTGCGACTGCATGAGCGCGAACAGCGCCTGCAACAGCATCAGGCGCAACACAGCGACATCACCGATAACGAACAATTGGCCGCTGCCCTGCTCCAGATTCAGATTGAATGTGACGTCAGCGAACAACACTGCGCCGACCTGCGCGCCCGGCTGAGCGAAGACGAACAGCGACGCAATGCCAATAGCGAATTGCAGGAACGCATCGCGCTGGCCACAGGCGAGTACCAACGCTGGGCGCGTCTGGCGGCACTGATCGGTTCGGCGGAAGGCGACAAATTCCGCAAGATCGCCCAGGCCTACAACCTCGACCTGCTGGTCCATCACGCCAACGCCCAGCTCAGGCAACTGGTACGCCGCTATCGCCTCAAGCGTGGCGGAAGCATGCTGGGCCTGCTGGTGCTGGATACGGAAATGGGCGACGAACTGCGCTCGGTGCATTCGTTATCGGGCGGCGAAACCTTCCTCGTCTCCCTGGCCCTGGCACTGGGACTGGCGTCGATGGCATCGAGCACCTTGCGTATCGAATCGCTGTTCATCGACGAAGGCTTCGGCAGCCTGGACCCCGAATCCCTGCAACTGGCCATGGACGCCCTGGACGGCCTGCAAGCCCAGGGGCGCAAGGTCGGCGTGATCTCTCACGTACAGGAAATGCATGAGCGGATTCCGGTGCAGATCAAGGTACGTCGACAGGGGAATGGGTTGAGTACGATAGAGGTTGGGGATTGAGCATTCGCGAATGAGCGGAGCGCCGCCCGATTCGCTCCCAGCCCGTGGGAGCGAATTCATTCGCGAACAACCACAATCACGAAGCACGTTCCTGTGGGGCCGCAGCCACGACGACCGAAGGTGCTGCCGACTCATAAGCGCGGGTTTTAAGTTGTGGATGCAGGCTGGTGATGGTCACCACGGCAATGAAAACCACATACAGAGAAATCGCGATATAGGCGCCTTGTTTGATTGAACCCAGGATGGCAGTGGCCATGTTTAGAACTCCATAGTGTTTTGCATGGCCAACAGGATCGTCGATATCCGTTGTATTGAAAAACCATGGTTATGCATAGCTACTATGCGTTTTTTTGATATACGAAATATCACGTATCAACGCCTGACAACTAACCAGGCATAAAAAATCCCCCGTCACTCATTAAGTAACGGGGGATTCGGGGTCAGCCCAGTCCACAGTAGATGCATGGTCTGCCACGCAATGGGCAGTGGTCGCAAAAACCTGTGTGAGCCAGTAAAACCGTGGGATCAGTGCTTACTGCGCGGTCTTGTGGTCCAGCGCAGCATAGAAGTTGGCACTCTGTTGCAGGTACTTGGGTGTGTACGTCTGGGTCGCGTGGGCTTTTTTGTCGGTCACTTCAACAGTGGCACTGGCAGGAAGAACAACAGATGCGGAAATAGCCGATGCTGCAATGATGGAAAAGATATTGAAGTTCATGTCGTCAACCCTCGGTGGTCTTTTATATATGCACGCTTGGATTCAAGTGGTGGCCGTTCTGGCTTGAACTCAAAGTTACGCCCGAGGCTGCTCATTCAAAAATCTTTTATGCCACTAACGCATATCATCTGGATTGATAGTTGCTCAAACCCGCGCAAACCGCGGGCTTGAGCCTTTTCAACGATCAATCGGCGGTCAGGAAATGCAGATCCGAAGGTGAATCGAAATCGATTTTCTGCACCGTCTCACCCAGCATTCCGGTTTGAGGGTCGCGGCGAACCGTGACGATCTGGTTGCTCTTCTGGTTGGCGATCAGCATGAATTGACCGCTGGGATCGAAGCTGAATTCCCGTGGCTCAGTACCTTCCACCGAACGACGTTGTAGCTCTTCAAGCTGGCCCGTGGTCGGATCGATCCGGAAAACCAGCAGTTGATTGGCCTCGCCACGGTTGGCGACATACAGGAAACGGCCATCAGGCGACGCATGCAGACCACCAGCCCCATTGCGTTGCTGCACGCCCTGGTTTTTCAGGTCGACCAGTTGGGTCTGCTTGAACTCGCCATCCAAGTAATCGAACACCGCGACCTGAGCCGACATTTCCAGAACCAGCCAGGCATGCTTGCCATCGCTGCTGAACAGGATATGCCGAGGCCCGCTACCGCCCGGCAACTGCACCGAAGGCGTACTGGCTGGTTGCAGAGGTCTGGCCTGGCTGGCGTCGTAGCTGTACACGAACAGCTTGTCGGCTCCCAGGTCGGCAGCAACCACGTACTTGCCATCCGGCGTCGGCACTGCGGCATGCACATGGGAAGACATCTGCCGCTCAGGATTCACCTGGCTGGCAACATTAGGCCCGGCCGTTTGCACGACGTCATGAAGCTTGCCGTCCTTGCCCACCGGCAATACCGCCAGAGACCCGCCAGGATCAGGCTGTACGGCATAGTTGGAAACGAACAGATAACGCCCATCAGGGCTCAGGCTCGAATGAGTCGGCTCCTCGCCTTTGCTCACGACCTGATTTAGAGCCGTCACCTGATGAGTCTTGGGCGCGATGGCAAAACTGCTGACCTTGCCCACAACATCGCTCTGCCCCGGACCGTTCTCGTTGACCGCGTACAAGTAACGCCCGTCCTTCGACAGGGTCAACCAGGAAGGGTTTTCAGCACGGATCACCTGGCGCGGGGCCGGATCGATCTTGCCAGTCTGGCTGTTGAAAGCAAAACGGTAGATCCCTTCACTCTTGCCCTGGGTGTAGGAACCCACCAGCAAATCGGTATCGGACATGGTTTGAGCCTGTACGGGGAAAATGCTGATTGCACTGGCAAGCGCCAGCCACGGCAAGAACGCAGGAGTCATGGGGGCATTCCTTTTCTTGTTGAAATTATGGGTGCCGGCTTCGCGACAGTCAGGGGTATGACAGGCTATCGCTCATGTAGTTTTGCGCGAGGCTTAATCCAGATCGCTTTCATCTTCATCGTTGGGAGTGAACGCATCGAGGCAGATGATGCGGTGATCGGCATTGCCATCGTTGACGACCCAGCTTTGCAGGCCTTCATCGAAAGTCGCCGCCTGAATCTGCGCCAGGCTGAAACGCCATACCTTGCGCTCACGACCATCCATGCACTCGATATTCAGATCATCGGCCAGGGAAAACTCCCAGGCGTGAAGCCCGTCGATTTCCAGCATTGTGGAGGTTTGCAGAGCGGCGAGCAGGGTGGTGGGTGCGGTTGTCATGAGGGTTCATCGGCCTTTGTGAAAAGGCGAATGATAGGGCAAAAGGGGGCAAAGGCCGAAATTAAAGTGCCAACTTATCGGATGAATCAAGCCCCCTGATCTTGCCGTGTAGAAGCGTATGAGGTGCGCTGTCAGCATGGTCCTTTTCGATCTTTCTACCACCTACTTGACGGGCTTGATCACTCCGTTTTCAATCGCAGCCACTTTGTCCATGGGCACCTTGATTTTCTGTCCGGGCGAAGTGATGCTCTCCAGAATTGCCAGCCCGGTCTGATAGTCGACCAGTGCAAGCAAACCATGCTGAGGCACCTGGGTTCCGCAGAAGTCAGCCGGCATTACAAGTTCAGTGCCTTCCGGGATTTGAGAGAATACAGTCTCCATATCAAATCCCAGGTCATACGAGTAACTGTTGAGCCATTTACCCCCATCCCACTCAATAATATTTTGACCGTCTGGCGGTGCCGTTTTCACGGAATAGGCATCCCAGGGCTCATGCCCGTTGACGGATATAATATTATCAACAGAAACCGTATAAACCTTTCCTTTATAAAACTTATGCAATATACCGATAGTTCTTTTCGACACATCGACGGACTTAAGTTCTCCTTCGTATAAAAAACTCACAAGCCCCGACTTTTCCTCAACCCTGAATGTCGAACCCGGTGCAGCTTTTGCAAAACTGTCCATTAGATTCCCCATTGTGCCATCTCCTATAGCACCTGCATTCACTTTTACATTAGCAGCACTTCCTCTGGATACGAACAACATCGAGCGGCATGACCAGAACATTTTAATTTAAAAAATTTTATTTAAATTCACAGAATGAAATTCGGAAGATATTTTTATCGTCTTATAGAGAAAAACCTATATAAGAACACGGGGGACTTATTCAGATAGTATTTATCTATCTGACATCGGTCCCCCGCACACTCAAAGCCTGAACCGATCCACCGACTGCGACAACTGCCCCGCCAGCGCCGACAACTCATCGGTCGTCCCGGCAGTCTGGCCAATGACTCTGCTGTTGCCTTCGGACATGCTGGCAATCATTTCCACCTGATGGGCGATTTCGTTGCTGGCCAGGCTTTGTTCGCTGATGGTGCGGCTGATGTCGTTGACCAGTTGGGTGGTGCTCAGCGTGGCATCGAGGATGTCCTTGATGGCGGTTTCGACTTCGGCGGTGACGGCCATGCCCTTGTCGACCTGGGCCACGCCCGTTTCCATGCTGGTGACAGCTTCGCGGGTGTTTTGCTGGATACGGGAAACCATGCTGGCGATTTCCTGGGTGGAGGCGCTGGTGCGTCCGGCCAGGCTTCTTACTTCGTCGGCCACCACGGCAAATCCACGTCCCTGCTCGCCGGCACGTGCTGCTTCGATGGCGGCGTTGAGCGCAAGCAGGTTGGTCTGGTCGGCGATGCCCTTGATCACCTGGATAATATTGAAGATGCCTTCGGACTCTTCATCCAGATTGCGGATCACCTGGGCCGACTGCTGCGACGAGCGGGCAATGCTTTCCATATCGCTGACCACCTGATGAATCACGCGACCACCATTTCGGGCCAGTGCTTCAGCCTGGTTGGCCATGTTCAAGGCACGTTCGGCGTGTCGGGTGATTTCTTCGATACTGGCCGTCATTTCACTGGTCGCTGCGGACATGGTGCTGGCGGCCGAGCTTTGCTGCTGGCTGCTGTCCGCCACTTCATGGCAGCCACTGCTCAATTGCTGACTCATGCCAGCGACGCCATGGGCATTGCTGCGCACCACCTCGATCATGCTCCGCAAGTCGCGCTGCATGATCGCCAGGCTGCGGATCAACATGCCCGCCTCATCCTTTTGCCGGGGTTCGACAATGGACTCGCTCAGGTTGCCATGGGCGATGCTTTCGGCAATACGGCTGGCGGACGACAACGGCCCCATGATGCTGCGGATGACCCAGAGCCCTTGAACAATCAGCAATATCAAGCTGGCAATCAATACCGCGCCGAGGGTGAGGTTGGCGTTGCTGCTGGCTTGTCGGGTTTCTTCACTGGCCTGTTGCGTGCTGCTTTCGATGAGCTCGCTCAGGCCGGCCATTTCGTCTTCCAGCTCACTGAACGCCTTGTTGAAGACGCCCAGTTCCTGATGCGCACTCTCGGGTTTGTCGAGAGCCAGCCCGACGATTCTTTCGCCAGCGGCAATGTAGGTTTCCAGGCTGGGCTTGACCTTGTTCAGCCCCGCCTTGATGGCGTCATTCACAGGCAAGTTGAGGTTTTCACCGAGGACTTTACGAAAGAGCGCCGCATGCTCGGCAATGGAGCTACGCACCTCGTCTTTGCTGCTGTCGCTTTGGCCAAGGCCGACCAGAATCGCCGAGAGCACATCCGCGCGCAGGGCGTCGTGCATCATGTCGGCCTCAAGATGGTTGCGCAGCGCGGTCATGCTGACCTCGTTGTCCTCCATCGCATCGGACATCCGGGCATTGCCCACATAACTCACCAGACTGGTGATCAGGATGGCAATTACGCCGGTCCCCATAAGCAGAAGCAAACGTAGTTTTATAGACACCCTGCCGCCCTCTTGTGGTCCTTCAGATAGAGCAAAACCTAGTTCCAGACTGGTTATCGGCACCCTCGCCGGGTTAGTTAAGCCTATTTGCAGGCTTTCGTTTCATGGCCCGTAGTGAAACGTCCGACACTGACTGTGGCCGAGTGCTATTCTCGGCGCGCTACGCACAGCCGGCAGGCAAAATACTTTGAAGACAGGGATAAAGGGATGATTGACTTCAGCAACAAGGGCTTCTTCAAGCTTAAACAGAACAGCGAATACGCCGAGCGCGTCACTGAGCTTCTGCTGGAAGGCGAACAGATCATCGACTCCTATAAATCGATGCGCGATGGCGTGGTGTTCACCAACAAGCGAATCATTGCGGTCAATGTACAGGGCATCACCGGCAGCAAAAAAGATTTCACGTCCCTGCCCTACAAGAACATCGTCGCTTACTCCGTGGAAACCTCCGGGACTTTCGACCTGGACTCCGAACTCGAGGTTTATTTCTCGGCCCTGGGCAAAGTGAAATTCGAATTCACCGGCAAGACCCAGATTGTGGAAATTTCCAGGATTATCTCCAGGCACATCTTCTAGGTTCGTAACACACAAAGCGCCTGTTGATCGTTTCTTAACCTGCCGGCAGAAACGATCAAGGCTTCTCCAGCGCCCGCTCACGGCGCCCCAGCAGAAAACCGCACACGCCCCAGCACGCCGCCAGCAGCGCGCCGAAGATCATGGCGGCTGCGGGATGATCGCCAAGCAAGTCGATGGCACGCTTGAGCCAACCACTCGCCGCATCGCCACCGCGATAGACCACGGTGTCGATAAAGTTCTTGGCCTTGTACTTCTGCTCGGCAGGCACGACGGCGTAGAGCATCTCGCGTCCCGGCCTGACCAGCGCATATTCGCCCACACGGCGAATGACCATGACCACCACGAATATCGAGAACAAAGGCGCGAACGCCAGCGCCAGAAAGCCCGGCACCATCAACAGCGGCACAGCCACCAGCAACAGGCCAACCCCAAAGCGTCTGGCCAGATGCCCGGTTAGGAAAACCTGAACGATCAGGGACAATGCCTGCACAGTCGCGTCGATAAGGCCGAAGATTCGCGTCTGCTCGGTGCGATCCGGAAAATACTCGGCCACCAGACGCGCCTGCTCGAAATACAGGAAGGTATTGATGCTGGCCAGCATCAGCACGAACAGGGTGATGCCCATCAGGTAGGGCGAACGAAAGGTCTGGGTGGCGCCCGCGAACGGGTTGCCGCCCAAGGGTTTGTGTCTGGGGGCCGGTTCGTCGGCCTGGGACAACGGTCGCGCATCCCGCCAGCGATGCAGATTTGTTGCCGCTGCGGCACAGGCCAGAAGCAGCAAGGCACTTATGATCAACAGCCCGACATGCCCCAACGGCCTTACCAGCAAAGCCCCGAGAACCGGACCGGCCAGACCGCCCACGCTTGCACCGCCCGCAATCAGCGTGAAGGTGCGCCTGGCCTGAGACGCCACCATCACATCGGCCAAAACACTCCAGGCCAGTGATATGGCGATCAGGTTGAATACCGACAGCCAGATATAAAAGGCTCGTGCCGCCCAGACGTTGTCCGGCTCCAGCCGGAAAACCGCGGCAAACAATAGCAAGATGCAGGCGCAGCCCACATAGACCCACAGCGCCAGAACCCGGCGCGGCAGCCTTGAAGCCAGCCAGCCGAACACCGGCAGCATGACCAGCGTCGCGAGAAAGGTTCCGGTGAACAGCCATTGCAGGTTGTCCACGCCACCGGCAATCCCCATGGTTTCCCGCACGGGCCGTAACATGAAATAGCCGGTAAACAGCGTGAAGAACATCAGCAAACCGACGACGACCGGCTGCGCCTCATCCTGCCCGACATTGAACAGCCTGGAGACAGTGCGCATCAGCGGCGTAGCGGGCTTGCTCGGCATGGGGGCTCCAGATGAGGTGAACCGCATACGACCCTTGGAGTAAAGCCTATTTCAATCCCTGGCCCGCAAATACTCTGCCATCGCAGCAAAACGCCTCCGGGTTTCGTACTCGAACAGGCGGTTGACCAGCGGGTCGAGCACTCGCCCCAACCAGCGTGGGCGCATCTGGATTCGGAAGGTGTAAATCAGCTCCGAGCGGGCATCATCAATGTCGCGGTGCTGCATCGATGCGGCCCAGCCTTCAAACCAGCCAGCAGGCTCCACCAGCACGGCAGCCGCGACCCTGCCCGGCTGATAATTCACAAATCGGGTGCGCATGGCGAAAAAGCGTTTCCAGCCACGCCCCTGATTGAACGTGATTGCCCCGACATACGGGTGACTGCCACCGCCCTCCACTTCAGCCCGCGACAACAAGCTGTCCCAACGCATGCGCACGTCGTGATCGTGAAAGGCCTCAAAGGCGTCGGCGGCGCTGGCCGGCATGATCATCCTGATTCGGTTTTGCCGCACTTTCTGCTCCTGGGTCACCGTTCGCTCCTGCACAGTCATGCCGATCAGTTAAGGCTCATACAACACTTGTGGGAGGCAGCTTGCTGGCGAAAAAAGTCTGAAACCGGCAGATATTCTGCGTCTGTAAAAAGTCGCCAGCAAGCTGCCTCCCACAAAGTCATTCAATGACCTTAACTGATCAGCATTACCCCTACACAGAATGCGAACCAGGTGGGACCGGATTTATCCGGGAAGACTGCTAACCCTTCCAGTCAAGACGCCCCCATCAAGCAAAAAACGACCGCCGCCGCCCCAGCAACCGTCGCCACCAGGACCCGGTCACAACACCAGCCTGCACCTGAACCAGCTCCGGCAGATCCCGCAATTTCACCCACAGCTCCCCACGCCATTGCAGCGAACTCAGGGCATTGCCCTGCCAGCGCATCTGGTACAGCAATGGCTGATCGGCTACTTCTGCATGACGAACATCCAGAGCCGGCAATACTTCCTGCGCGAGCCAGCGGCGCAGTGCGCGGTTTTCAGGGACGTAGTGATGAACAAGCATCGCGAAGACGCCCGACTCGCTGATCATCAGGCATTTTTCCCAATTGCCGTGGGTCAGCAGCCAGACGGTGCGGCGCTGGTCGATATCGAGCTTGAGGGTGGCGCGTTCGTCCAGTTGCTTGCCCATCAACCGGGCCAGGTCCTGCAGGGGAAACCAGACCTGGGCATCCAGCATCACGGCGCGCAGCATGCGGTGGTGGCGGATGAAGATGGTGGGCTCGAAGTGATCGATGCAGGGTGATGAAGGGTATGGAAGGTCCATTGTGTCAAAGCTCCTTGTGAGAAAAAGAGCTGCCGGACGTCGTCAAACGAATTGGGTGGCAGCTGTGCGAAGGTTGACGAACCGGCCTTCACTCGCGCACACCGGCAGACCCGAAGGTCTCCGACGCACAGCCGCCATGAAGCAACCTCATGCATGAAATGGCATGAGGCAGCATGGAGCGCGATTGCGAGTGCAGGATCAGGTCGTCAAACCCGGCCGCTGATTTTGCAGCGACGCCGCACCTTAAATCCCCGAATCGACACATACAAGCGGTCGGGATTTTCTAGGAAATTTCACTCAAGGGAAAGGGAAGATGCCAGGCGGCAGCTTCCTTGTGGACTGCGTGGAACACGACCAATCAAGGCATACATCACTTTCCGGGAGGCTCGACACTCTGACGAAAACCATGAACAAGCATTTATGCTCATATGGCCTGACGATCAACCAATCCGATTGATCGCCACGCCCACCTCATCAAGCCAAAAACGACCGCCGCCGCCCCATCAACCGTCGCCACCAGGACCCGGTCACAACACCAGCCTGCACCTGAACCAGCTCCGGCAGATCCCGCAATTTCACCCACAACTCCCCACGCCATTGCAGCGAACTCAGGGCATTGCCCTGCCAGCGCATCTGGTACAGCAATGGCTGATCGGCTACTTCTGCATGACGAACATCCAGAGCCGGCAATACTTCCTGCGCCAGCCAGCGGCGCAGTGCGCGGTTTTCAGGAACGTAGTGATGAACAAGCATCGCGAAGACGCCCGACTCGCTGATCATCAGGCATTTTTCCCAGTTGCCGTGGGTCAGCAGCCAGACGGTGCGGCGCTGGTCGATATCGAGCTTGAGGGTGGCGCGTTCGTCCAGTTGCTTGCCCATTAACCGGGCCAGGTCCTGCAGGGGAAACCAGACCTGGGCGTCCAGCATCACGGCGCGCAGCATGCGGTGGTGGCGGATGAAGATCGTGGGTTCGAAGTGATCGGTGCAGGGTGATGAAGGGTATGGAAGGTCCATGGGGGTAAAACTCCTTTGGGGAATTAACCACCCGATACGTCGCTAAACGCATGTGGGTGGCGGCTGTACGACGGTTAGCGAACCGGCCCCAAAGGCACACCGGCAGACCCGAAGGTCTCCGACGCACAGCCGCCATAACGCATGCCTCAAGCATAAAGCTCGCTTGAAGCAGGTTGTGTAGCACTGCTGTGCCTTGGGATTCGGATCGCTAAACCCGGCCGCTGATTTTGCAGCGACGCCGCACCTTAAATCCCCGCATCGACACATACAAGCGGTCGGGATTTTCTAGGAAATTTCACTCAAGGGAAAGGGAAGATGCCAGGCGGCAGCTTCCTTTCGGACTGCATAGCAACGAATCACAGTGGCAATTGGCAGCCTTTTTTCTTCAGCGACTCCAGCACCCAGGTACGGTCATTGGTGCCCTGAGCGATCTGCTCCATTTGCTTGTTCTCAGCCGTGTGCTTGGCAACTGCACGCTCATACACTTCGGCGACCTGATCATAAGGGACGCACAACAGGCCATCGTCATCGCCAATGATCAGGTCGCCCGGCTCGATCACCATGCCGTCGATGGCGATTGGCACATTGATCTCGCCCGGACCATCCTTGTAAGGCCCACGGTGTGAAATCCCTGCCGCAAACATCGGGAAATCACCCTGGCCGATGGCGCCCGCATCGCGGATTGCACCATTGATCACGATCCCCGCCACACCGCGCTTGACGGCGTAGGCCACCATCATTTCACCGATCAGCGCATTGGACAGGTCACCGCCGGCATCCACGACAATCACGTCGCCTGGCTGGGAAATATCCAGTGCGTAGTGAAGCATGAGGTTGTCCCCCGGACGGGCCTTGACGGTTATCGCCGGACCGGCAAGCACACCGCCACGATGCATGGGGCGCAACCTCGCCCCGCCTGCGGTCATGCGGTTCATCGAGTCGCTGACGTTAGCGACCGGAACCTCGCGGTAGCGCGAAACCCAGCTTGCATCGACCTTGCGTGCGCGCTCCAGAACCCTGAATCCAATGCTCATGTGACGTACCTCGTGTTGTTGATGTTGTTCGATGTCGTCGGTTGTGCACAGCCAACCAAAACAGAATTACATTTCATTATTGAAATTTCAATTCCTATTCAACCCCACCAACCTCATCAAAAACAAGAATTAAATCTTAATATTGCAACGGCATTTCAATATGATAGTGTTTATCCCCAGCAGAATCTGCTCACCACATCTGAAGCGACCATAACAAGAAGGTGTCTGACATGACCCGAACCATCCTGCTCACCGGGCCCGAACTCGCAGCGGACGCCATGAATCTGGCTGCAAGCCAAGGCATCAGGGTGATCCCCACAACGCCCTATCTCCCCGCCGAAGAACTGGAAGCGATCATTCGCGCCGAGCAACCCGATGCGATCATCGTTCGCCAGGGTCAGCTGACCCGCGCCATGATCGAGGCATCCCCCAGGCTCAAGGTGATCGCCAAGCATGGTGTGGGTTTCAACACCATCGATATTCAGGCGGCTGCCGCTCTGGGCGTGCCGGTCAGCATTGCGGTGGGTGCCAACGCGCAGTCCGTTGCCGAGCACGCCTTTGCACTCATGTTCAGCGTGGCCCGCCAGACCGCTCTTCTGGATGCACGCATGCGTGATGGTCACTGGGACAAGTCTTCAGCGAACGGCATTGAATTGTCTGGCAAGACCCTTGGCCTGGTGGGACTGGGTTCGATCGGCAGCATCCTGATGGACCTGGTGGCACCGCTGCAGATGAAGGTGAAGGTCTATGACCCCTATCTGCAGCAATTGCCCGAGCGGGCTCATGTATCGCGCGAAGAGGATTTCGACCGTCTCCTGGCCGAAAGCGATGTCATCAGCCTGCATTGCCCGCTGACAGACGCCAATTACAACCTGATCGGTGCTGCGCAATTCCAGCGCATGCGCCCTGGCTGCATTCTCATCAATACAGCCCGCGGCGAGCTGATCGATACCCAGGCTCTGGTTGACGCACTGAGCGAAGGCAAGATAGCGGGCGCCGGCCTGGACACCTTCAACCCCGAGCCCCCGCCGGCCGACAGTCCGCTCTGGGGCCTACCGACACTGGTCGCGACTCCGCATGTAGGCGCCAACACCTCCGAAGCGCGAGATCGCGTGGGGCTCGTCGCACTTCGCCAGATCATTGATGTATGGGAAGGCACTCCCCTGGACCCTCGGTGCGTGGTCAACCGCCACCTGCTCGACCATTGATCCCGTGATCGTGAGCTCCTCTCAAGGGGAGCTCTGCTCATTAAAACACTCCAGAAAAACAAGAACCGGAGAGTCATATGACATCAACAGCCTCCAGCGTCAGCGAACTTGAACGCAGCACCATGCGCCGGGTCGCCTGGCGCATATTGCCCTTCCTCATCATCTGTTACCTGATTGCGATCATTGACCGCGGCAATATCGGTATGGCTTCGCTACAGATGAATGCAGACCTGGGCCTGACTGCAAAAGTATTCGGCTTTGCCAGCAGCCTGTTTTTCTTCTCCTACTTTCTTCTGGAAGTCCCCAGCAATCTGGCCATGCAAAAGTATGGTGCGCGTATCTGGATCGCCAGGATCATGATTACCTGGGGATTGATTTCCGCGGGGACCGCCTTCGTGCAGGGAGCCAACTCGCTGTACGTGATGCGTTTTCTGCTCGGCGCTGCCGAGGCCGGATTTTTCCCTGGCGTATTGCTGTATCTCACCTATTGGCTGCCTTCCGCTTATCGTGCCCGCATGGTTGCCATCTTCATGGTTGCCATTCCCGCCGCCAACTTCATTGGCTCTCCCCTGTCGGGGCTGTTACTGAGCCTGGATGGCTGGATGGGCATGCGCGGCTGGCACTGGCTGTTCATCATCGAAGGCATTCCGGCCGTACTGCTGGGGATCGCCTGCCTGTTCGTCCTGACCGACCGCCCCGAACAAGCCAAATGGCTCAGTAACGAGCAACGCAACTGGTTGACCCAGCGTCTGGCAGAAGAGGCCTCGAAGAAAACGACCATCGGGCACCTCTCCTTGTGGAAGCTGCTTCGCCACAAAGATATCTGGGTACTGGCACTGATCTACTCGGGCGCCTCTGCCGCTGGCAGCACCATGAGCGTCTGGGCCCCGCAACTGCTCAAGACCTTTGGCTTGAGTGCCATGGAGATCGGCCTGGTCAACGCCATTCCCTACGGCCTCGCTTCGGTGCTGATGATTGTGTGGGGACGCAGCTCCGATCGCACCGGCGAACGTCGCTGGCATACGGCAATGACCATGCTGATGATCGCTGGCGGCCTGCTGCTGACACTGTTCACCTCATCTCTGGTGGCCACAGTGATCATGTTGAGCCTGGTGCTGATTGGGGCCTACTCGATGAAGGGTCCGTTCTGGGCACTGGTTTCCGGCTGGCTTTCATCTTCTACGGCCGCGGCGGGACTCGCAGCCGTGGGTGCCCTGGCCAACCTGATCGGCGGCGGAATCATGGTGAATGCCTACGGCGCGATTCATGACGCAACAGGCAGCCATGCACTGGCACTGATGCCACTGGCGGCACTGTGCACTCTTGCAGGCGTCATGGTTCTGGTCATCGGCCGCAAGCGTGAACGCGAACAAGCCGAGCTGGCCGGAGCTGCGGCTGCCAAGGGCTGAAACACCACACCTGCCAACGCCTCAATACAAGAATAAAGAGGTTTATCGAATGGCTTTATCTCGTCGCCGCTTCCTGCAGGCAGGAAGCGCGTTGAGCGCACTCGCGTCCATGGGCGTTCTTGCCAACGTCCCTTTCAGTCGCGGTGAGGCTCCACCCAAACGGCTTCCACCGGCCGGTAGCGTTGATTGCCACATGCATTTGTACGATGGACGCTACCCTGCTGCCGCCAATGCCAGGCTGCTCCCGGACGACGCTTCACTCGAAGATTATCGCCAACTGCAACAGCGGTTGGGCATGTCGAGAATGGTCATCGTAACGCCATCCACTTACGGCACCGACAATCGCATCCTGCTCGACGGACTTCTGCGCAGTCAGGGTAACGCGCGTGGGATAGCCGTTGTCGATCCGTCGATAAGCGCCGAGGAACTGGGCCGCCTGCATAAGGCTGGCGTGCGCGGCATACGCTTCAATTTCAGCGTAGGCAGCACGTCACTCGATGACCTTGAACAGCTCGCACCCCGAGTGAACGAGCTTGGCTGGAACGTGCAGGTCGCCCCCGGACCTCATCTGGCAGAAATGGAATCACGCCTGGCCAGACTGCCGGCAAGGCTGGTGATCGATCATATGGGGCATGTGCCCCAGCCCGAAGGCGTGAAGTCCGATGCATTCGCCTCACTGACCCGGCTGCTGGACAACGAACGAACCTGGATCAAGCTCTCCGCCCCCTACCTTCGCTCGCTCTCGGGAGCGCCTGACTATGAAGACTCGGGAAAGGTTGCCAGTGCATTGATCATGAGAAACACCGAACGCATGCTGTGGGGCAGCGACTGGCCCCACCCTACACTGGCAACTGACAGGAAACCCGACGACGCTGCCATTCTGGACCTGCTGGGAGCCTGGGCTGGCGATGAGAAAAAGCGCACATTGATTCTGCGCGATAACCCCGTATCACTTTACGGATTCTGACTCGACAGCACCGGAGTTACTTGCCGCCTTGCAACCCAGACTGCGCATCAGGTCGCGCGCGGCGTCAAAAAAGACGGCCCTGAAACTCTCGGCAGCCTCTTGCGTCAATCGGCTTGCAGGCCCTGAAATGACCAGAGCGCCCATCAGTTCCTGCTGGGCGCCATAAATCGGCAGCGCGACAGAGGCGGCATGGGGGTCGGTCGCGCCACAGGAATAAAACGGTTTTTCCAGCGCCATTGCAGTCTGGAAAGAGGCACGCAACGCCTGGGCTCCGGCAGCCTCATCCATGGGACGCATGTCACCCGGCTGCATATTGAGCCGCAGCCGATGAACAGAATTCACCCGGTACTGACACATGCGGTAGGCACCATGGCGAACGTAAAAGGATACGGTTTCACCGGTCTGCTCGGACAGGTAATGCAGTTTTGGCATTACATGGCCTTCCAGATCGAGCGACTCCTGGTAAACGGCATTGAGCCTCATGACTTCGCTGGCCAACTGATAGCGCCCATCGGCCATTCGCGTGATGAACCCGTGATTTTCCAGTGAAACCATCAAGCGCATGATCGTGCTTTTGATAAGCCCCGTACGCTCGACCAACTCGACCAGACTCAGCGCCTTGTCTCCGACCTGAAATGCCGTGAGCACCGTCAAGACCCTGTCGGCCGAAGCCACACCATTCACCGCAGGGCGCGGCCGCGCTTTTACCATTACAGACACCTCGACTCGTGGAGCCCATCAGCAGGCTTGGCCGAGCATTATCCGCCAACGAGGTCATCCTCGCCATCGCTGTACCGCCCTCACATCCGCAAACGGCCCGCGCTTGCGTATCAAGCGTTTCCGCGCCCTCTCGAAAATAAAATATGGAACGCAGTTTCATTAGTTTACAAAAAACCGAACAAAGGTATCGATTAACGATAAAAAATCACTTATTTTGAAATTGAGTTTTATTTTTACCAATAACAATTCTAACTCCAGGAGCGCTCATGAGCTTCTTCCCCGCACCCGCCATCGTCGAAACGACGGTTTTCACTCGCTTGCCGAACCACTTCCGCAAACCACGTCGAACCGCCTGGGCAGACGCCAACCGTCAGGGCCGTGAAATCGATTCGTTTCTGGAAGGCCCGTCTTTCGACCGTGACGGCAACCTCTATGTGACCGATATCCCTTACGGCCGGATTTTCAGGATCTCCCCGCAAGGTGAATGGGATCTGGTGTGCGAATACGACGGCTGGCCCAACGGCCTGAAGATCCACCGCGACGGGCGAATCTTCATCACCGATTACAAACGCGGAATCATGGTGCTTGACCCTCAGAGCGGGCATATCGAACCGCTGCTGGAATCGGCAGGGTCCGAAGGCTTCAAGGGTGTCAACGATCTGGTATTCGCCCCCAACGGCGACCTTTACTTCACCGATCAGGGCCAGACCGGCCTGCAAGATCCGACCGGGCGAGTCTACAAGCTGAGCAGTGACAACAACCTGTCCTGCCTGATCAACACCATCCCCAGCCCGAACGGCATCGTTTTCGACCCACACCTCAATCACCTGCTGATCGCCGTGACCCGCGCCCAGCAAATCTGGCGCATTCCGCTGGGCAACGGCTCGATTATTGGCAAGGTCGGCGTCTTCTCTCAGCTTCACGGCGGCCTGGGCGGACCGGATGGTCTGGCTCTGGATAACGAAAGCAACCTGTACATCGCCCACACCGGTTTCGGCTCGGTATGGAAACTGTCGAAAGTGGGCGAACCGCTTCAACGCATCGTGTCCTGCCAGGGCATCAGCAACACGAACCTGGCCTTTGGCGGTCAGGACAACCGCAACCTCTACATCACAGAGTCGGAATCGGGCTCGATCCTGCAAGTGACCACAGCGACCCCGGGGTTGAGCATGTATTCACATAGCTGACCCATACGCCTCGCCATACCTTCAAAACAATTACAAAAGAAGTGATGCCATGACCCAGAACATCCCGGATGCGCTCCCTCCTCTGTCGGACGAAGAAGGCGAAAAACTGCTGCGCCGCGTGATGCTGCGTATCCTGCCCTTCATATTCCTGTGCTACGTCATCAGCTACCTGGACCGCACCAACGTCGGTTTTGCCGCCATCAGCATGAACAAGGACCTGGGACTGACCGCCACCATGTTCGGCTGGGCAGCAGGCCTGTTTTTCTTTGGCTATTTCATTTTCGAGATCCCCAGCAACCTGCTCATGCAACGCTTTGGTGCGCGGGTCTGGATTGCCCGGATCATGATCACCTGGGGCCTGATTTCCATGGCCACGGCCTTCGCCACCGGGCCGATCAGCTTCAGCATCCTGCGCTTTCTGCTGGGCGTGGCAGAAGCCGGCTTCACGCCAGGCGTCTATCTGTATTTCACCTACTGGTTTCCCGGTAAATGGCGCGCCAAGGCTATCGCGGCCTTCCTGCTGGGTATCCCCACCGCCAACATCATCGGTTCGCCATTGTCTGGCTGGCTGATGGAAATGCACGGGATCATGGGGCTGAAAAACTGGCAGTTCCTGCTGGTGGCCGAAGCGTTGCCAGCGGTGCTGCTGGGCATTGCCTGTCTGTTCGTGCTGGTGGACACGCCGACCAAGGCGCGCTGGATGAATGACCGGGAAAAAACCTGGCTGAGTAACCGTCTCAACCAAGAGCAGCAAGCCATCGGCTCTTCCCATGGCAATACCTTGCGCAGCGCACTGACCAACCCCAAGGTGTTCACACTGGCGGCGATCAACTTCTGCTGCATCGTCGGCTCCGTCGGCATCGGCTTGTGGATGCCACAGATCATCAAAAGCCTCGGCATGACCAACACGACCGTAGGCCTGGTTACCGCGCTGCCTTATGTTCTGGGCGCAATCTCCATGACGATCTGGGCACGCCTGGCCAACCGCAGCCAGCAACGCCTGCCCTACGTGGCCGGCGCCCTCGCCTTTGCGGCCATCGCTCTGGTGGGTGCAGCACTCACTGACGATCCGCTGCTGAAAGTCACCTGCCTGGCGTTGACCGTATCCGGCATCCTGTCATTCCAGGCGACCTTCTGGGCCATCCCTTCCACTATCCTGACCGGTCGCGCCGCAGCGGGCGGACTGGCGCTGATCGTTTCGATCGGCAACCTTGGAGGTTTTGCAGGGCCCTTCCTGATCGGCCTGATCAAGGACGCCACCCAGTCGTTCTCCGTGCCGTTCTACGTCGTCGCATCCTTCCTGATGCTCGGCACCTGCCTGATGCTCTGGCTCGGAGATCCGGCACGCCGCAAGGACGCCGACACCGGTCAGGCCGCTTACGACAGCGCCTCTCGATAAATACCCTCCGGCCGGCCCTGTTCAGAGGGCCGGCCAGTTGCAGCTATCGAGCAAGAAACGACCGCGACCGTCCAATCACATCGAAAACTCATGCTGGGGCTGCAATGGCCGACACCCTTTAATATCGAGAACTTTTACCCTCACCATCCAGCCTTCAACTGAGCCACCTGACCATGGCCAAGCCACCATCGTCCACTACCGCCCATTCATTTATGCCAGTCTCCGGTCGACTGGGGGTACAGGCCATCGTCCTGCTTGTGGTGGCCTGCATGACATTGGGGATACTTACTGGAAGCCTTCTCTATGGGCAATACAAAGATGTGGAGACGACACGCCGCACAGAGCTTGCAAACTTGTCTGCATCGATACTGCGTTCGGCAGAGAGTTCCATCACTTATGCCAGCATGATTCTGGTCGGTCTGGCCGAGCGTTATCGTCATGATGGTGAAACATCCGAAAATCTGGCTCGAATGATGAGTGTCGCCCACAGCAGGGTGGACGGGCAGACCGAAATTCAGGGTATATTTTTTTATGCTGCTGACGGGCGATGGATCATGACAACCTTGTCGCCACAAATCCCTCAGCGCAACAACGCTGATCGCGAGTACTTCAAGTACCACCAAAAGAATGAAAGTCTCGCCCCGTACATAGGCCCGCCGATTCAGAGTCGCACAACAGGAGAATGGATCATCACAGTGTCCATTCGTCTTGAAGACGCTAACGGAGCGTTTGCTGGTGTGGCACTTGCAACGCTGCGCCTAGAAAGCTTCCTCGAGTTTTTTCGATCCTTTGAGCTGGGTGCAAACGGAATTGTGAGCTTGGCTCGCACCGATGGTGTTCAATTGGTCAGGACCCCCTTCAGCCCGGAACTTATAGCGGTCAATGTTTCCAATGGGCCGGTTGTACGGGCGATCCAGGCTGGAAGCACGCGAGGCGTCCTTCTCTTTGATTCACCGGTAGACGGGAAGCGGCGAATGGTCGGCTACGCCAGTAGTGGGCGTTACCCCATTCGGTTGTCGGTCGGTATCACCGACGGCTATATATTTGCTTCCTGGAAGCGAGATTGTTTTTTAACCCTTTCGGCCGTTTTCACTGCTTTGTTCATTATTCTCTATCTCGGCATCAGAACCATGCGAGATATAGAAAAGCAAGCCAAGGATGAAATCGTGTTACGCCATGATCATGGTCAGTTGCACATTCTTGCGAGCGAGGATGGACTTACGGGCCTGGCCAACCGCCGACAGTTTGATCAAACGCTGGACATGGAATTTAACAAGGCTCGAAATAATCAGAACCCGATATCCCTGCTGCTTTTGGACATTGATCATTTCAAACAATACAACGACTGTTATGGGCACCCAGCGGGGGATGAGTGTTTACGTCGCGTTGCAGCCCTCGTCCGTGCGTGCCAAGGCAGAAGCTCGGATCTGGCTGCGCGATATGGCGGAGAAGAAATTGCGGTGATCTTGCCCGCCACCGATCTTGACGGGGCTCTCTTGATAGCCGAAAACATCAGGCGGGCGGTTGAAGATGCTCACATAGAGAGTCGCCTGGTGGAGCGAGGTCGAGTAACCGTCAGCATAGGAGTAGCCACATATGATCCTTCATCAGGATCATCCGGGGGTGATGAGCTGCTTATATCGGCAGACAAGGCGCTCTACAAGGCCAAGCATGAAGGCCGCAATCAAGTTGTCTCTGGCATGGTCTGACTCGGCACCGCTCTCAAGTCGTCGCGGCCAAGGCCCCTGCCACAAGTGAAATGTCAAAGGTCAATGAATCACTTTGTGGGAGGCAGCTTGCTGGCGACTTTTGCGTACAGACGCAGAATATCTGCCGGTTTTCAGGCCTTTTTCGCCAGCAAGCTGCCTCCCACAGTAATTACACTCCTACTCGGTTTGCTTCGCCCGCGCCGCGTGCAGTTTCTTGTAGCTGTCGATCAGACGCAGGTGTCTGTCGAGGCCTTCGAGTTTCATGCTGGTCGGCGTCAGGCCGTAGAAGCGGACGCTGCCGTCCATTGAGCCCAGCACGGCATCCATGCGTTCGTTGCCGAACATGCGGCGGAAGTTGACTTCGTAGTCTTCCAGCGCCAGCTCTTCGTCCAGTTCAACTTCCAGCACCACGTTCAAGGCCTGATAGAACAGACCGCGCTCGACGGTGTTGTCGTTGAATTGCAGGAAGGCTTCTACCAGCTCTTTCGCCTCTTCAAACTTCTGCAGGGCGAGGTAGATCAGCAGTTTCAGCTCAAGGATCGTCAACTGGCCCCAGGCTGTGTTGTCGTCGAACTCGATGCCGATCAGGGTGGTGATGTCGGTGTAGTCATCCAGCTCACTATCTTCCAGACGCTTGACCAGTTTTTTCAGGCTGGCGGCGTTCAGGCTGTGCAGGTTCAGGATATCGGCACGGAACAGCAGCGCCTTGTTGGTGTTGTCCCAGATAAGGTCTTCCAGCGGGTAGATTTCGGAATAACCCGGCACCAGAATGCGGCAGGCCGACGCGCCCAGGTGCTCGTACACCGCCATGTACACTTCTTTGCCCATGTCTTCGAGAATACCGAACAGCGTCGCGGCTTCTTCGGCATTGGAGTTTTCGCCCTGGCCGGAGAAATCCCACTCGACAAACTCGAAGTCGGATTTCGCACTGAAGAAGCGCCACGACACCACGCCGCTGGAGTCGATAAAGTGCTCGACGAAGTTATTGGGCTCGGTCACCGCATGGCTTTCAAAAGTCGGCTGCGGCAAATCGTTGAGGCCTTCAAAACTGCGACCCTGCAGCAACTCGGTCAGGCTGCGCTCCAGCGCCACTTCAAAGCTCGGGTGTGCGCCGAACGAGGCGAATACGCCGCCGGTGCGCGGGTTCATCAAGGTGACGCACATCACCGGGAATTCGCCGCCCAGGGACGCATCCTTCACCAGTACCGGGAAGCCCTGCTCTTCAAGGCCCTGAATACCGGCCAGAATGCCGGGGTATTTCGCCAGCACGTCCTGAGGCACATCCGGCAGGGCGATTTCACCCTCAAGGATTTCCCGCTTGACGGCGCGCTCGAAGATTTCCGACAGGCATTGAACCTGCGCTTCCACCAGCGTGTTACCGGCACTCATGCCATTGCTGAGGAACAGGTTTTCGATCAGGTTGGACGGGAAGTACACCACTTCACCATCCGACTGACGCACATACGGCAGCGAGCAGATGCCACGCTCGACATTGCCGGAGTTAGTGTCGTACAGGTGCGAGCCGCGCAGTTCGCCGTCAGGGTTGTAGATTTCCAGGCAGTATTCGTCGAGGATTTCTTCCGGCAACGCATCCTTGCGGCCTGGCTTGAACCAGCGCTCGTCCGGGTAATGCACGAACTCGGCATTGGCGATGTCCTCGCCCCAGAACTGATCGTTGTAGAAGAAGTTGCAGTTGAGCCGCTCGATGAACTCGCCCAACGCCGACGCCAGTGCGCCTTCCTTGGTTGCGCCCTTGCCATTGGTAAAGCACATCGGCGATTGCGCATCGCGGATATGCAACGACCAGACATTGGGTACGATATTGCGCCACGAGGCGATTTCGATCTTCATGCCAAGGCCCGCCAGGATGCCCGACATATTGGCGATGGTCTGCTCCAGCGGCAGGTCCTTGCCGGCAATGCAGGTGCCCTCTCCCGAAGACAGGCTCGGCATCAGCAACGCCTGAGCATCGGCGTCCAGGTTCTCCACTTCCTCGATCACGAACTCAGGCCCGGCCTGCACCACTTTTTTAACCGTGCAGCGATCAATGGAGCGCAGGATGCCCTGACGGTCCTTGGCGGAGATATCGGCAGGCAGCTCGACCTGGATCTTGAAGATCTGGTTGTAGCGGTTTTCGGGATCGACGATGTTGTTCTGCGACAGGCGAATATTGTCGGTGGGGATGTTGCGGGTTTCGCAGTACAACTTCACAAAGTAAGCCGCGCACAAGGCCGATGAAGCCAGGAAATAGTCGAACGGACCCGGAGCCGAACCATCGCCCTTGTAGCGGATAGGTTGATCGGCAACCACCGTGAAGTCATCGAACTTGGCTTCAAGTCGAAGGTTGTCGAGAAAGTTGACCTTGATTTCCATGCGGGATTACCAGAATAGCGAACAAACGATTGGTCGCCATTATCCGGTTTTTCAGCGGGAAGTCTTGCGCTTTGCGGATGGTGTCAGCTCAGGCCATGGCATCCAGCTCGGCCAGCAGCTCTGGCGCAAGGTTCAATTCGCTGGCGGTCAGGTTCTCGCGCAGGTGAGCCACAGACGATGTGCCCGGGATCAGCAGGATGTTTGGAGAACGCTTGAGCAGCCACGCAAGCGCCACGCAAAGCTGTGATGCGCCTGCGCGCCGGGCCACGCTCGCCAGGACTTCGGATTGCAGCGGCGTGAAACCACCCAGGGGAAAGAACGGCACATAGGCGATCCCCTGGGCGTCCAGATCGGCTATCAGCGACTCGTCGTTGCGATGCGACAGGTTGTAGTGATTCTGCACGCAGGCAACCCTGGCGATCCCCTGCGCTTGCCTGACCTGAGAGGCGGTGACGTTGCTCAGCCCAAGGTGCCGGATCAAACCCTGTTGCTGCAGTTCGGCCAGCACCGTGAACGGTTCCTCGATAGAACCTTCGTCGGGCGCACTCTGGGTACCCCAGGCCCTGAAATTCACCACTTCCAGCACATCCAGTTGCAGGTAGCGCAAGTTGTCGTGGACGGCACGAATCAGGTCGGCCGGATCATGGGCCGGCAACCACGAAGCATCACTGCCACGCTGGACACCCACCTTGGTGGCGATCACCAGGTTATCGGCATAAGGATGCAGGGCCTGGCGAATCAACTGATTGGTGATATTCGGCCCGTAGAAGTCGGCGGTATCGATATGATTCACGCCAGCCTCCAGCGCTCCACGCAGCACAGCGATTGCCGCGTCCGAATCCTTGGGCGGACCAAAGACATGAGGACCTGCCAACTGCATCGCACCATAACCCATGCGATTGATTGTGCGGTCACCCAGTAAAAATGTACCTGCGTTGCTGGCGTCGCTCATGTGATCTGCCTCTGTCCGATAGTGATGTGAAACCACTATAGGTATTGACGAGTGATCCGATAATCCATTGCAATCGGCACAGGTCGTACGGGAGAGCGAACAGTGGCAACAGACATTCAGGACTTGCTGGCATTTGTGGCGGTGGTCAACGCCGCAGGCTTTCGCGAAGGCGCCAGGGCCAGCGGAAAATCCGCATCGAGCCTGAGCGATGCCGTACGCCGCATGGAGGCACGGCTGGGGGTGCGCCTGCTCAACCGCACCACGCGCAGCGTGACGCCGACCGAGGCTGGCAAGAAACTGATGGAGCGCATCGTGCCGGCACTGGGCGAAGTCGAGGCTGCGCTGGATGTGGTGAACGACTTTCGCGACCGGCCTTCCGGCACGCTCAGGCTCAACGTCCCCCTCAGCGCAGCGCGGTTGGTGCTGCCTTCGATCATTACGCCATTTCTGCAGGCCTATCCCGAAATCCGCCTGGAGGTGATTGTCGAGGAAAGCTTCGTCGATGTGCTCGCGGCAGGCTGTGACGCTGGCATTCGCTACGATGAGCGCCTGGAACAGGACATGATTGCGGTCCCCATCGGACCGCGTCTCCAGCGCTGTGCAACGGCGGCCTCGCCAGCTTATTTGAACGCCCGTGGTCGCCCCGAACATCCACGCGACCTGCTTGACCATGCCTGCCTGCGGGGCAGGTTCCCCAGCGGCGCGATGCCTGCCTGGGAATACGAGCGCAACGGCGAAGTGATCTGCGTAGAGCCCAACGGCCCGCTGGTGGTCAGGATAGGCGGCGCGATGGACATGGCCATACAGACAGCCATCGACGGCCTGGGAATTGTCTATCTGTTCGAGGACTGGTTACGTCCTCACCTGGACAGTGGCGCCCTCGAACCGGTACTGGAACCCTGGTGGCAGAGCTTTTCGGGGCCGTTTCTCTATTACCCCGGCCGCCGTTACCTGCCCTCCCCCTTGCGGGCCTTCATTGATTTCATCAAGGCGGGCTGAAAGCGAGGTCGAGGCGTTGTTATCGTAGGGCGCCGTACCGAGGCCACGGCGTCACGTCAACCAGTGCCACAGCAGCAGCGTGCCCACCAGACCGACCACCGAAACGATGGTCTGCAGCACTGACCAGACCCAGATCGTCTGCTTCAGTTGCAGCCCGAAGTATTCGCGGACCATCCAGAAACCGGCATCGTTGACGTGGCAGAAGAACACCGAGCCCGCGCCGATCACCAGGGCCACCAGCGAGGCCTCGACCGGCGCAAGCCCCGCCATCATCGGTGCCAGGATGCCCGCGGTCGTGGTGGTCGCCACGGTGGCCGAACCGGTTGCCTGCCGCAGCGCCACGGCAATCAGCCAGGCCAGCAGCAGATACGGCATGTGCGCGCCCTCCGCCACTTTACTGATCGTCTGACTGACACCGGCGTCCAGCAGGGTCTGCTTCAAACCGCCACCGGCGCCGATGGTCAGCAACAGCACGGCTATCGGCGCCAGGCTTTTACGCAAGGTCCCGCCCACATGCTCACGGGAAAGACCATTGGCCCAGCCCAGGCACACCGTCGCAGCCAACACCGCGATACCCAGGGCAACCAGCGGCTCGCCGAGAAACTTCAGGGTCAGCGCGAGACTGCTTTCAGGCTCCATCAGCACCTTGGCCAGGGTGCTGCCGAGCATCAGAATCACCGGCAAAAGAATGATCAACAACGAAATACCAAAACCCGGCTGGCGGCTGACATTGGGCTTGGCACTGAACAGCTCACCCAGCTCGGCAGGCTCTTCGATGTGCATGCGCTTCGACAACCAGTTGCCATAGAGAGGCCCCGCAAGAATCACCGCAGGCACCGCAATACACAGCCCCAGCAACATGGTCAGCCCCAGATCGGCGTGCAAGGCACTGACCGCAATCAGCGGCCCGGGATGCGGAGGCATCAAGGCATGCAGCGTGGTCATACCAGCGAGTGCGGGAATGGCGATCTTCAACAGCGGCTGATTGGACTGACGCGCCATCACAAAAATGATCGGCACCATCATGACCAGCCCGACCTCAAAGAACAGCGGCAGGCCGATAACCATCGCCACCAGCGCCATGACCCAGGGCAACGTCTTGCCCTTGCCCAGCCCGAGCAAGGTGGTAGCAATCCGGTCTGCGGCCCCCGACTCGGCCATCAACGCACCCAGCATCGCCCCCAAAGCAATGATGATCCCCGCCTCCCCGAGAATACCGCCCGCCCCTTTGCTGAACGCTTTGGCAACGGCCTCCGGTGGTAAACCCGCGCCGATCCCGGCAATGAAAGCACCCACCAGAATCGACAGAAACGGAGGAAGCCTGGTGACACTGATCAGCACGATGATCGTGGCAATCGCAATCAGGCAGCAGATAATCAGGCGGGTGTCATGCAACACCCAGGCAGCAGACGACAGATCCAACGTAAACCCCTTCTCGGCATGGTTTCATCACGAAGCATGAAACAATTTGTCTCAATTCTTCAGAACCATACCGGAATGCGGCATTGTGACGCAGTTAAATTTTCACAAAAGGTCACATGCAGGGCTGGCGTGTAACAAACAAAAAGGAGTCATGCCGATCCAGTCAAGGCCAATAAATTACCTTGTGGGAGGCAGCTTGCTGGCGACTTCAGCAGGCGAAGAATATCTGCAGGTTCACAGGCCTTTTTCGCCAGCAAGCTGCTTCCCATACGTGTTGCTTGCCTGCACGGATGACCAATCCCTACCAGGCAATCCGATCAATTTCCTCCTGACTCATTGCACGCCAATCGGTTTGAAGAATCCCGTAATCGGCACGTGCATGCTCAAGGGCTTCTTCCAGAGACAACATCAAGTGGTCGCCTTCAACCTGCTGACTGTCGTAGTCAATAAAACGAATCTCCATATAAACCGGTGCTTCGCCCTCCCCCTCGACCTCAAGGCCCAACAGCGCGATAGCGGTTACGGCAGGACGATACTCACAGCGTCGCCGCACGGAGGCGAACAGGTGTTGGGGTGCTTGCGTCATCTGGATACTCACCATGGCGTCATCGAAGTACAAGTGCGCAGTCAGGGATGCGCCCAAGCCTGACACGAACTCAAACCTGTTACACCAGTCAGATAACCAGTTTCCATGGATCAAGGAGATGGTACCTGTGAGTTCGCCCCCCAAATACTTTTCACTCTTTACCCTGCTCGCCTTACTCAGCCTGAGTGCCTGTACGCAATACCGCTACATCAAGCCTGATACTGCTGAAGGCAGGCAATGTGTTGAAAAACTCGACGCGAGAGTCGCTGAATGCGAGACAAAAGAGCAACAAACCCGACAAAGCAACAAACAGTTCTATGAGTGGCAGATGTCCAACTATGGAGCCTGTACTCACCGATTCGAGGCAAGTCCACAAATGCCGCAACCCTGCGGCTCACCACCGTCGCAACCGACTGAGTCTCGTAGCTGCCTTAACGACTACAAGGAGTCGTTCATTGGCTGTGGTGGACGCCTGGAAGAGATAAAGAAGGACTGATGGTTGTCCACCATCAAGAGATTGATATCCCCTCTGTCAGGTATTGCCATGCCAACGCTTGAACGCCTTGCGTCCTCGCAACACACCCCACGACATGGCAAGCCCAGCACCGACGAAAAGAATAAAAATCACCAGGGTTTTCAGCAGATAAAAGAGAAAGCGCACGGGCTGCTCGTCGAAGATAAGGTGTTCTTTGACTCTCTGGCTACGCGGCCCCGTGAAGACATCGAATTGCCAAAGTGTAAATGCGTCATAGAGCTCGTCAGTCATCATCGCCCACGCAATACCCAGGCAGAAAAAGGCACCGATGAAACAGTAAATACGGACGCGATATCCCGGGATCACAAGGGCTCCATTATCTTGAAAAGGCAGCGCTCCTGGCTGCCAATCGCGCACTATCGCAAACGACCTGAAAGGCGATCAACGATTTGCTTTGCGGCGGTTAATAAATAGCAGTTCTGGAAAAGTGACGGCGGTGACATATGGCAGATCAGGCGCAGTTGATGAAGCAGGCAGAACGGGCATTCGGAGATCTGTTTGCCTGGGCCGACTTTGTCGCACAAACCGAGTGTCTGTGGCAGGACAACACACTGATTGAGGATGCCGAAGCCTGGCAACGCCAGTGGTTCGAGCTGGAGATCCTGAATGGCCTGGCGCTGGCAGAGTGGGAAGAACAAGGTAGGCCAGCCGACTGGTCAGCAGTCTGGCGTAGCACCTATCAGCAGGACGCACGTGAGTTGGTGGCTGAATTGATGAAATTGATTGGCTGATTGTTGATTTACCGGGAAAGGTGTCTGTTGCGTACTGACAGTCATGCCGGAGCCTTGTCGAGCCTTATCCGAGCTTCGCTCTACCGGCACATGCCCCCGATACAACGCATTGAATTGAAATCATATACCGCTGAATGACCAGGCTGCCCTTTCGGCACAGGAACGCCTTTGGGAATAAAAAACGTCGCGGCATTTCCACCGTACAAACCGGCAGGGTAAGTAAAGGGTTTATGGTCGTCTGTAGCCGATTGCAGCCTGTTCGAACCGCCAACTCTCACCCAATCGCAGTGGCTGCCCCCTATCGATTGGCGTGGGCGAGAATTTAAACATTGAAAGCAAGTGCCAAGAGCGGGGTGCCGCCAGCAACCACGACTCGCCAGTTCACAAAAGCTGCACATTCCACAAGCGCTTCAAATTGTTCAGGACAGCGGCGCTTGAAGCTCTGGGCATTTTCGATGACTAATGAAAGCGTTTTTCCGCTTTGAACGTGGATAGACGACATTTCTGCACTGGGATCATCAAGGTATGAAAGACAATCAACCCAAGCGTCCATATTGCAACCATAGAAGCTAGGAAAACCGAACTTTTCTGCGAAAACACTGTGAAATGTTTGCCAGTCAGAAATCAGGTTTGTATCCACTTTCACCATTGTCAGATTAACTCTCGTCACGTGGATAAAAACAGGTATGGCGGTCTCACAAGGCGAAGTCAATGGCTGACTGCAGATTTGCACAATCCAGGCCTCAATCTGCTACAAACGACGTTACGATGCGCCCTGCTGGCAGAGGGTAGACCTTATAGGCTCTTGGAGCAAAGTCCCTGACACGACTTCAAGTGGTGAGGCTAAAGGCTGAGTCTTGCGGTAGGGAAAGCATTTGTCGCCTGACCTCCAATGCTATAGCTCCAAAGCCTTTCCCAATGCCTTTTTTCGAGACCGAGTAGTCCTGCTGATCAGATATATCCTCCCAGCGGTCAACCGCTTGAAGTTTTCGGTGTGCTATATCGGTGTCAAGCTCGAACGCAATGAAGCGTTCGGTTTGAGTGAGTAATAGTCCGAACAAGCAGGGCATACCGGAAAAATCTATTTCCAATTTCAAGACAATGGTATCTGTCCAGTCAACACCTTGGCTTTCGGCATATTCAACCAGGCAAACAGGAATATCCCTCTCCCGCCAAGTGCAAGCGGTCTTCGCTATTTTATAGGCAACCACCGCATTCTGTTCCTGTACGTTCAGTTGTCGCTTTTTCAGTAGCCTGTTGATATCCAGGGAAGGTCCCTCAGCACCGTGCCGGTGCTCCGATGATGATCCCCTTGTATTCATCTGTATCGAACAAAAATGGGCCAATATCGCAGATTGGGCGAAGAGGTTCATATCCGTTTTCATAAGCAAATGAATCCCACACAATGCCCGTATCACTCCTTTCAATCTCTACAGAATAGGCTCCGCATCCAATGTCCCCGCACTCTGGGCAGATGTAAATGACAACTCGGGCAGCCTCCCCTTCAGGTAGATCCCAGCCTAAGAGGTTATCGACGAATGTTTGGCTTTGCTGGGTAAAACCACTGACAAAGCGGGTCATGAAATCCGAGTGAGAACCGTCAGTGCTCGTGAGGATATTCAGGACGGAACACCCATCGATTCGAAAGTTCAGGTAGTTACGCTCTGTGACGGTACACCCGCTCGATGAAGAACCTACCCAGTTAACTCGATCAAGGGTGAGTACGCTGAGGTGCATATGATTGGACCGGCGGTGACGTATGGCGCGATGACACACGTTATCAATTTACTTGGCAACGCTGAGTTTCTCGATAGGTCCGCTTCTGGCCGATTCTGTTGAAAAATTCGAGCTTTGTCTCCTTAGCTGAAAAGTACGCGTTCAAGATTGAAATCTTTACTTTTGGCAGAGGTTTTCAGACGCGGATTTCACGCAGCAACGTGCAAAAATGATGCTCTCACTGGCCAATGACTAGGCAGTTTTGGATGAGCGACTTTTTCAACAGAATCGGCAGATTCTGCCGCTGAAGGACACGTAACGTGCTGGTCACATCCAATGTAAACGCCTGATCAGGTCGAGTGCAAATGACTGGTAAAGTCCTTCAATTACGCAGCCAGAGCACGGCAGACTTAATCGGGCCAAACCTGGAACACTACAGGAACCGCATCGCAGGTTGCAGAATGGCTAGAGGTCTCAACGAATGGCTATGACGAGAAGGGGCCGCTATTTACCAAAGATCGCCAAAGTAGGTCCATTCTTGGCTTCTTCAGCATACCTGCCATGGTATGGCGCAGACGCTGTGCTGCTGCATTTGAGCAGATACATCTGAGCAATATCGGCTCCAGCAGGGATTTTGATCGTCCACGGCGACAGGTTGATGATCTCAAGGGTTATAAAACCTTCGAATCCAGGCTCCACCTGTCCATCGTTGCAAGTGACTTGCACAAATAGTCTGGCCAAGGTCCCTTTCGTCTGCACCAGACCAAAATAATCCAGCGGTATTTTATAACGATGATTGCTGCAGGTGATCACCTGCTCGCCCGGCTGCAACACAAGATTCTGGGCGATCTCTTTACGCTCAGAAAACAAGGTGACCGGAGCTGGATGTGCCATATAGACAATTTCCTGCGCCGGATCACGCTTTGGCTCGTAATAATGATGACTTAACTGGATTTTTAGCGAAAATTCATCAAATAACGATTTGTCGCAGATTGAGTACTGAACTGCCAAATGCTCTAAATTATTATCAATTACAATCATTTTTTATTGGATTCTCTGGTGAGAGGTGGCGCGGGCTGCACGGACGCTGCAGGCTTGAGGTCCTGAACGTCGCGCATCGGCGTAGAGAAGAGAAAATAAATAACCAAGCTAGAAACCAATGAGCTGCAAAGAATATTCACCAGCAAGGTTATCGAGGCGACTTTGTTAAGTCCCACCCACTTTCTAAGCCGCGCGATTATCGTAATACGCTTTGTTGAAATCTCACTGTTTCTGGTGATTGGCGTGTGAGTCTGCGTCGATTCGGTAGAAAAGAAGATCACCGAACCCAATTTCTCACCCTTCTCCAGTTTAATGGTTCTGTTTGTGGTATTGTAAATTCTTAGCTTCAACTTTCCCGAAAACGCTGGCTCAACCTTGGCTGACGCGACAAGTACGCCTCGTGAAAGAAACAAACTACCAGTTGGTAAGACGATACCGTATCGATTGTGCGGCACGTTCACTTCTTGCCCAGCCTCGACCACAATCGAGTCATGCCCCTTGAGCGTGATACTGTCCTCAATGCCCCAAAGACTTCTGTCATTCTCTGAATAGTTTTCGCTCCAGCCATCGCCAACGGAAAGCTCTAGCGAAAAGGGTTCGATATGTCGCTCAAGGGCATTGGTGTAAATCAGGCTATTACTGGACTGCGAAGCGGCGGTAAACTCTGAGTACGAAGAAGTCGTACGTCCCTTGATCTGTAAAACACTCATTTATATCTGATCCTCGTCCTTCGGCTGAGAAATGCGACCTCCTTGCCACTGTCCTTTGTACAGTCCAACGTCACCTGATACTGTATGAAATATTACATGGGCGAAGCGGGCGCCAATTTCGATCTCAAACGGGTCGTGATGATGATTGGTCAATGCGAACGTCATCGGTCCGATGTAACCGGGCGGCAAAACACTTGAGGCAAAGGACACGCCGCTTCTGAACAGTGTGCTTCGTGGGAAAAACTGTGCAGCCAGATATTCAGGCAGGTCAAACTCTTCAATCGTGGTTGCAAGGTACGTTTTACCAGGTTTGAGCATCACACAACCATCTGCGTCAGCCACCAATAGCTTGCTCGATGGCGTGCGTCTTGTGGTGATTTTCAGGCTTCCGCAGCCATCAGTAAGGCACGACACGTTTTTGAGCCTCAGATCGAAGCCTACCCCCTCAGGCACAAGGAGCTCGCGATCGGAAAGATTTCGGATTACTTTGCCATCTTGCACCAATTCCGTAAGGGATTTCGGTGAGTAAATCATTCGGAGTGCCTCAAAAAAGGAATATCATTCAAGCTTTTCAGCATCAAGAGCGTCCGCTGTGAGCAAGCTGAATAGTGGTATTCAGCCATTGACATAGCATTTTGCGTTTGCTTCCAGAGCACTAGCAAGGACAAATCCGTTGTGACAAAACTATAGTGATTTTCGGCCGAACCAGGGCCGAGGGCCCGTGCGAAAAATCAGAGCCTTTCAGGCAACGCCCCCCGCCACATGAGTCCGTCGAATGGCACAGACTGGCCAGAGTTACAGCTGTGGAGGCTATCAACACCTTGCTAGGAACACGCACTTTTTCGTGCTGTGTGGATACTTAAATTGGACCAAACCTGTCCCGACCTGTAACTACTCTTGGGCATACGCTGAGCGCTCTGCGCGTGAATAGCACTCGATAGCCGCTGTGACATTCCCACTCCTGACCCAAGCTCGCTGTACAGCGCGCAGCACACGAAATTATGCCCAGCCTAATTCAAGGATCAAAAGACTTCGTGAATCGCCCCGTTGCGCACATCCTGCATCCAGTGTGTATCGTTAAAGGTGACTTTCACACCCTCCCCTCCCCCAAAAAGCAGTTGGTGGCCAGGCAACAAGTCCTCAGCTTTTAGCGATCGGTTGAAGAAACGAGCGGTTTCTGCAATCTCAACAATGCCTTGGGGAAATGCAGCAGGTTGCATCGCATGACAAAACACGCACGCGATATCTTTCTCGCCATAATCAAACTCGCGCAAAAGCCCTTGAATCTTGTTATCTCTGACGAACTCCACTTCAGGCCCGTGCAATGTTTCGTAGGCAATATGGACAACCGTTTTTGCGTCAGCAGGTGCTTGACTGACCGCCTTAGTCAACAGACTACGAACGTCACGTGATTTCTTGTTGATCGAAGCTTCTGCTACACATTCCCAGCGCGCGCAATAGACTGAGCCAATCTCTTCAACGAAACGATTGAGCACTGAATTATCTTCACGCATCAGCTTGAATTTCGCATTCATAACCATTGTGTACGATGCATGGGGTGCCCATGACGGATCAAGAAGCGCGTTGAGTTGGGCCGATGGAAACTTGACCGAGTATTTTGACAGATGCTTCCACAGGCTTGGAAAATCTATTGGCCGCAACCGCAAATCACAGTCATCACTGCTCACATATCCAACCTTGCGCTCAAAGGCAGACTTGAACAAGTCGGCAACCAAATCGGGACGCAGCGACGCTACTTCCGTCTTGAATGTTACGTACGCAATTACAGGATGGCCTATCTGAATCATTTCAGGAACCAGCACCTTCCATTGCTTTAACCACGCAGAGCGCTCCTCTTCAGAATAGTCCGTCACTTTCTGCAAACGCTTGCATTCGACAAACACAGTCTCTCCGTATCGTACCGCCTTGAAATCTGGAGTCTTACTGCCTTTGCATTCGGGAATAAATTCAACCTCCCACCCCTTTTCAGCGTAAGCAATGGCGACTATGAGCTCAAACAAAACCGAATCAGCGTTGTTGTCATTTCCGTGAAGCATTTCTTTAACACGCTGGGCCGATCCCCTGACCTCTGCTAGAAGATCCAGTGAGTCGCCAATTTTTTTGAAAAAAGGCAGAATTCGGGACCATTGTGCCTCATCATGGCCGAACGCCTTGGTCGTACACACATCTGCCAGATAGACGTACCAGTCAATCCACTTGGCAAAGTAGGCCATGCGATTATTAAGCTCACCTGAATCCTTCGTCGGCGCCTGTAACATGGTTTTGGTGATGCCTGAGAAATACTCGATCACACCGGCCTTTCGACGCGCCCATTGATCTATGGTCATGAACGACTTGAAGTATGCGACTGCCGCCTTCACGCTGATGACGACCGGATCTTTGTGCATCGATCCGATTTGGGCGTAGTAACTTCTTAGTCTCTGTTCGCGCTCGCGCTTGAGTTTAACCTTCACGCGATCAAGCCGTACCGCCTTCTTCTTCAGTTTTGACATCTGCATGTTCCAAGTACATGGCAGGACTTTCGTCCCAAGTTTTGATTCCGGACGAAATTAAAGCCGGTTCCAAGCCGCTGGCCAAGCTGCAACAATCAACGCAGAACCGGAAAAGCCACGCAACGTGGTAAACAGGTTCTGAAGAGACGATCAACCTCGAAGTCTTCCAGTTTGAAACTCCGACTTTTTCAACAGCATCGGCCAATAGCAGACACTTGATAATATAAAACCATCTCCTTTCTGGTTACTGGCAGTCAGGGGTGTGATGGGCAAAGCCAGGTTTTGTGACTCCCCCAGCCGAGACAGACCTCATACATCCCGCTCGACCTCTCGTAGCCTCTGCCTATCTACCGGATCAAGAGATCTGTCAGTAGCTGCAGATGCTCATCATCATCCCACGACACTGCTATCGAACCTGAGCGCGAGAGCTCAATCTGAACAGGTCTTGAGTCATATGTGTAGACGATTTTGATTTTTTCGATCGGCGCCACGCGGCCCCTCGTGATCTCCAACAACTTCGTCATAGCGTTTCCCGTCGATGCAATATCGACTCGATAGCTACTTTCCATATCAAACATCACCGCTCCGGAAACGATCCGCTTGGCCATGACTCTGGTGAAGCGCTTGTCAGCCTTAAGTTGCTGATAGACCGATGAGATATCCGGCTTCACGATCTCCAGGGCAAAGTTCGTCCCGGTTGCAGCTCGAATAAGCTCCACGAACGGTTTCAGATCCTTCGGCGGTGAACCCATGCAGATCGAGTACCGATCCAGCCCAAGCGTTTCAAACACCATGTCGAAGCTAATGAACGTCGAGTAACTCGACTCGACAGTTTCGCCCAAGGGATTAGTGAACGACTGAGTTATATCCCGCTGCTCGTGGTACCGAAAAGTGGCCTTGCTATCCAGGATCTCAATAACCTCAACACCGATCCGGTTCTGGTCGTTGAACGGCTGCTGTCGAAGCCCATGCACAAGGGCCTGAAAGTCAATGCGAGCGGTCAGAATCCAGAGTTTCAGCCGCTTTACCTTCATACCATTAAACTCCTTTCGATGTCATCTAGGGTCTTCTGCGCCGCTTCCTCCAAGCGAATTTTGAGCTTCTGCTCAAACACCAGTTCGGCACGCACCAGGTTTTTGGCGTATTTACCGTTGTTGTAGTTGTAAACACCTTTGACGATGTAGGAGAAATCGCAATACTTGGCCTGGTTGCCAAACTGAGCTTCGAACTGAACGATCTCTGACCCTACGAGCTTTTCGCGGGCTGTCCATCGAATCTTCCACAGATAAAAACCGTGGCCTTCCAGTTCACGCAACTGCTTCGACTCTAAGACACCCTTACCCTTCAGGGACGCCTTGTCGATGCGGATGATCTTGTGAGCACTGGCCTCAGGCTGCGGCTTGGCCAACTCGGCTTCAGGATCGACATTCTCCCCCTCTTCGCCCTCATCTTCTGACTCAATCTCGATAGAATCCTCAATCACCAACGCCTCGTCACTGAGATCCAGGTCATCATCTTCTCGATCTTTAGGGTTGAACGTGGAGACATCGACCACATCTACCACCTCCATGTCCTTAAGGTTGCGGATCAAGTCGCGAAGGAAATTCGTCCTGATGCCGGCATCAGGGATCGCCTCAAGGGAAATAGTTCGGGTCGCCACGTCCTGGTCAGTGACGATCTCGATCTGGGAGTACAACTGATCGGTGATGTCCTTGAACTTGTCGTTCATGGGGCCAGTGATCTTCCAGGCACTGCCCTGCTTCTCAAGGATCACCTCCGCCGTCTTCTCAACGACTTGGCGGAACTCTGCCTGGCTCAGATCAAGCTTCTGGTATTTGACGGTGAGCTTGAGCTGATCGCCGTGGACGGCCACCTCAGCCTGCTCATGCTGGTCGTCCACCAGCCATTCCTTAACGGATGTCAAAGCGTCGGTCAGTTGGTCTTTGGACACCGCCGTCGTGACGACCACGTTAGTGGTTTTCTCGCGACTGTCACGGCCACCCACTAGGAGCGATAGGTTCCGATAGTCGTAGTAGTCATGGAACAGGGCACTGAATCGATTGGCCAGGAATTTTTTGTCCGACTCATTGGAAATCACGATCCCTCTAGAGAGGAAGACTTTCCTGAGCTCTGCGCTCGTCAGGCTTCGCTGCGTGAGCGCATCAAAGATCGCTTTGTCGGATGCAAAGTACAAGCTACCCATTCTCATGTCACTCTCGCTCCCATCCGATCGCTTCGGGCTTATAGTTCGGAATCGCGTGATTAACGATGTCCAGTTCGATCGCCTGCAGTTTTCGCTTGCGGTTTTCGTCTTCGCCCCACTCAGCCACATAGCTGTTGATGGCAGCATTGAAATTGCTGAGGATGCTGCTGTGATGGTAGCGATTGGCAACCCTGATCCGGATCTTCAAGTCTTTGTTGGCGTTGAGGATCTGGAACCTGGACAGGGCGTCAAAGAGGTACCGGAATTCGATCTCACTGCTACCATCGCGGCGATAGTAGATTAGGTAGCCTTCACTATACGTTTCTGTCGGCTTCATGGCCTTTTCGCAGTACGAGATCACCTCCTTGTGGTGGATGATCATGTACGGCGAAGCGATGAGCTCAGCGGTGGCCGCACGCTCCCAGTACTCGCCACTGGCCTTGTGCAAAACGAGGTCAGGGTAATAGAAGGTGTAGTTGTCCCTAGGGAATTTCCCTTCCGCCCTGAGTATGTTCACATCGACCTGCAGCGTCTTCAGGTAATTGATCAGTGAAGGCTCGACAATATGAATCTGCTGAGAATCCTTGATGTGCAGATTCTCACCCTTGTAGTCCTTGAAGTGGTCGTAGAAATTCTTGTCGTACTCGTCATCGTGGTTATAGACGAACAGCATCCCACGAATTTCATACTTCTCACGCTTGGCCAGGTGGTAGCGCGTCTGCCATTCCGGCGATGCACGAGCACAGTCGATGGTCTTGCCCAGGGACTTCAAGGCTTTCTTGATCGAATCCAGCGTGATGGAGCCAACCGCATAGCTCTTCAAATCGGTATGAAGGTAGATGGCTTTGTTCAGGTAAGGATCTGCGTATTTGAACACTACGTCAGTCGGATGCGTGTGCTCAGACTTCTTCAAGGGCGCGTGTGTTTCCTTCTTCACGCATGCGAAGTTGAGGTTGGCAGGCCCCTCTTTTTTCCAACGGAAAAAGTTGAAAATATCGTTGGAAACGAGCTCCGCGAGCCTCGCAATTTTTTCGGTTTCGCCGCCTGACATGGTCGTTCCTGTCACAAAATGAATGCGCAGGAACGGTACCGACAAGGAGATATTGGCCCTAGCCGTGGAGGAGCGTCCTGCTGTAAATATGGCTTCATGCCAGCACAAAGTACCTTAAAAAAACGTGCCAGGCCACCAACTAATGGGAGGTTATCGGCGCGTCACGTGTTGCTGTGGAGAGGAGCCATCCACTCTACGGCCACAGCGCTCCCCCTGCGAAATCTTCAACATTCTCAACAAGCAGCCACAGGCACGACGGCGCACAGCCAGATAGCACCCAGAGGCTGCGCCGACGTCACCCGCTATGCCAACCAGCAGGGACTGCTGTACGCTCCTAGCCAAAAGCAATCCCTGTAGCGGTCTGACCAACCACCTCCCCTACAAACAAACCATTACCCCCCCTACCCCCATCAAACCTACCCCGAGCCGCCCTAAACCCCTCCGCATTCTCCAACAACCACATCCACAACGGCACCATATGCACCAGAAAACTCCGCCCCAGCGGGGTCAGCTCATAATCAACCCGCGGCGGCACTTCTCCATGATCGCAACGCGAGATCAAGCCGTCTCGTTCGAGTTGTCGCAGGCTGCGGGTCAGCATGCGTTGGGTGATGCCTTGCAGGCGGCGGCCGATTTCTGCGTGGCGCAGTTTGCCTTCCACGCCCAGTGTATGAACGATCCCCAGCGACCAGCGATTGCCTGCATGGGTCAGGACTTCGCGTTTGAGTCCGTCGTCCTCGGCGCTGAGCGCATCGCAGGTGGCTTGGGACAGGCGGATGACCTCATCTTCACTCATTGCGTTCATGCGGTATCACTCGTGTGCCTTCTTCTGAATGTTCGCCAAGGATGACAGGATAAAACATCGCTGATCATTCACCGGGAATTCCTGATGCACTCACACGACTCTGCAACAACCGACACTATTCTGGTCCTGGGCGCGGGCGAACTGGGGATGGCGGTGCTTCGCGAGCTGGCAGCGCGTCCGGCTGCGCGTGTCACTGTCATGCTGCGACCCTCCGCGCTCGACGCTACGTCTGAACCCAAGCGCCAGACACTCGAAGCACTGAAAGCCCTGGGCATCGAGGTGGTGTCTGCCGATGCGGCAAACGACTCAGAGGAAAGCCTCGCCGCGCTGTTCAGCGGTTTCGACACCGTGGTCAGTTGCCTTGGCTTCGCGGGCGGTGCCGGGACACAACTCAAGCTGACCCGCGCTGTGTTACAGTCCGACGTGAAGCGTTATGTGCCGTGGCAATTCGGCGTGGATTACGACGTGATCGGTTATGGCAGCCCTCAAACCCTGTTTGACGAGCAACTGGATGTGCGCCAGCTGCTGCGCGGCCAGTCGCGAGTGCAATGGCTGATCATCTCCACGGGCATGTTCACCAGTTTTCTGTTTGAACCGGCGTTCGGCGTGGTCGACCTCGACCAGAACATCGTGCGCGCCCTGGGGAGCTGGGATACGGCCGTGACGGTCACCACGCCGGAGGATATCGGTCGCCTGACCGCGTCCATCCTCTTCGAGCCAGCGCTGGCCAATGAAGTGGTTTTCACTGCGGGCGACACCCTCACTTACCGGCAACTGGCGGACACGGTTGATCAGTTGCTCAATCGCACGGTTGAACGTGTGGAGTGGACGGTGCCTGCGCTCATGGCCGATCTGGCAGCCGCACCCGACGACTCGCTGCGCAAGTACCGGGCGGTGTTCGCGCAAGGCAAAGGCGTCGCCTGGCCCAAGGCGCATAGCTATAACGCCAACCGGCAGATCGATACCCTCACGGTCGGCCAGTGGATTGAGCAACATTTGCGTTGAGCAGATAGCAGCACTTGATGCACAGGCTACAAAAACCTAAACCCCCAACAACTCGGTAATCCAGCCAATCTGCCGGTTAATTTCCTGCATCTTCTCTTCCGGCACCGCCTGCCGCGCACGGCCAAAGTTGCTCAAGGTTTTCTGTTTCTTGAGTAACAAGCGCTGCCATTTGAGCAGGAAAGCCGGACTGCGGGCCTGCATCTGCAGGGGGCCGAAAAACAGTTCCCGGGCTGAATAGATCACCGGCCCGGAGCGGTCGGCGATGATGATTTCGTAGTCAAAGCGGTTTTCCCGCAGCACTTCTTCGGAGAGGATGCGGTAGTCGTTTTCCATCAGCCATTGCCGCAGCGGTTGCTCGCCGCCATTGGGTTGCAGGATCAGGCGTTCTTCGCCGTTGAGGTGCGCTTTGCCGCTGTCGAGGATGTCGCGAATCGTCTCGCCGCCCATGCCGCACAGGCTGATCGCGGTGATTCCGTCTTGCGGCCTGATCGCTGCCAGACCATTGGCCTGGCGCACGGTAATCGATTGCTCCAGGTCGTTTTCGCGCACGGTACGTTGCGCCGCATGGAACGGCGTCAACGCCACCTCCCCCGCCACCGCTGACGCGATAACGCCACGGCGCATCAGGGCCACAGGCAGGTAAGCGTGATCCGAGCCGATGTCGGCCAGGCGCGCACCCGCTGGCACATGGGCCGCTACACGCTCCAGGCGCATGGACAATGTCTGTTCGTTCAACTGCTGACCCTCACCCACGAACGAGCGGCACCTCTGGCCGGTCGGGGCGCGATTCTGTCGAGTAATGGCGGGGATTTCAAATGTTTGGCCCATAACACAAACACAGGCCGCGCTATCACACCCCTGAAGGGGTTTCAATAGACTGCCTGAGCTATAGGTTTTATCGAGCCCCCGTGGAGAATGTCTTGTTGAACAGTGTTGCCGCTTATCAGGCCCTGCACTACCTCCCTGTACATCATGTGGATACGAAAAATGACCCTGAATAAAACTGTTATTCAACTACTCATGGCCGGCGCGGCTGTATCGTTGCTTCAGGGTTGCGGGATCGTGGCATCCAAGACCGTCAGTGACACCAGCTTGCAGGAAAAGGCAGCCGTAACACTCAATACCACGCCGGAGAAAGTCAGGATTTTCGACAAGCGCGGCGAACTGGACTCCGTGAAGTTCAAGGCACAAAGCAGCAAAGGTGTTTATAACTGCTACTACACCACTCTCGTGGCTCTGGATTCCGACACGCTTTGCTCGGGCCCGGTGGAAGGTTCCGGCAAACAGACTCCGTCTGACACTGCGGCCCCCGCCAACTGCAACGCATTGCTGAAAGCGGCCGGGCGCTGCGGATCATGAAAGGCTACGTTAGCGCGCTGTTCACGCTGACGCTGGGCAGCCTGGCACTGAGCGGTTGCGTACCGATAGCGCCGCCCGCTCAAGGGTTCAACGCCATGTCGGCCCAGCCGGTTTCGCAGCCGACCTCGATGCTGGAAGCACGCAAGGCTCATGACGAGATGTTTGCCCGGTTCAAGACCTCAGGCAAAGCCATTCTGGTCGTGCCGAGTGCCAGCCTGGACAGCCTCAAGACAGACTTCGGGAACAACGATGACATCGCCAAATTCTTGCGACTGCGCTCGGGGGTCACCGAATGGACCAACACCTCTCGCCCGTCCTCCAGGATCAAGGTCGGTTACGACACCAGTAACAAAACCGATGAAAACAACGGGGAAAATTCCTACTTCCAGTTGGTGTTCGGCAGGACGCTCTACAAGATCTATCTGGTCGACCCCGGCCATTACAGCATCAGTGGCGTGAGCTACAACCTGCCCCGCACAGCCGCATTCGAGGCCCCTGGCGGACGCAACATTCAGCCTTCGTCGCTGGGTTACGCCATGCTCAAGTCGATAACATTCGATGAGTTCGAGCGGGGCAAGAAGTGGGAAGACGCCAGCTACCGCAACGAAACCGTGCAGGAGGATTACTGCACCTCCGTGCGCGTGGTCAATAACGAATGCACAAGCTGGGGGAAGAGCTCCTACGACGTCAAACGAGAGACCTCGCCAGCAGGCTGGACGGAAAGCATAAAGCAGCGAACCATTGAAGCCCGCAGCGTGACGGCCACGATCAACAAGGAGTTCGCGAGCTTCGATATTGCCTCGGGTGAAGTGATACTGATCGATGGTTTCTTTGCCGAACCACCTGCCGCCGAACTTCGGGAAAACAGTTGCAAGCAGGCCGATCAGGAACAGATGCGCTGTGAGCTGAAGCAAGTGACCCTGGTGCAACTGCTGGGTGAAGTCGAGGAAGTCCGAAAAAGCCAGAACCCGGCGGACTGGGGTTTGCCGAAAATGGCTGAAGTCCTCAAAGGGCTGACCTATCGTCCGATCACTATCAAGGCGCGTGAAACCAGCGGCCAGTCGGTGTGGGGACCGTCGTATAGCGTGAAGGCGAACTGAGGAAGTTTGATCGCCTTGCCGCCAGCGTGGGGCAAGGCGCTATTGAGCACGATCAGTACAACGTATCCGCAATACGCCCCGGCAAGGCTTTATCGTAGGCATCACCATCGATCTCATCGGCAGAAACGGCCTTCAGGATTTGCCCTGCTGTCGGCAGCCTATGGCGCTCGATGTGGCGTGTCGCATCCCACAGGCCGGACCTGATAACCGCTCTGCTGCACTGGAAATACACGCTGGTCACCGTGATCTGCAGGACGGATTTCGGCAGTTGGCCGTTTACGGCAAAACGCTGCAGCAATGGCGGATGGATCGATATTTTTGCCGTTCCGTTGACCCGCAGGGTTTCGCCAACTCCCGGCACCAGAAACAAGAGAGCAACGCGAGGATCCTCGACTATATTGCGCAGCGTATCGACCCGATTGTTACCCCGGCGATCCGGCAGATAAAGCGTCTTGCTGTCTTCGATATGGACAAACCCAGCCTGATCGCCACGAGGAGACGCATCCAGCCCGCCAGGGCCTGAAGAGGCCAGGATGACAAAGGAAGCCGACTCGATAAAAGGCCTGTAGGCAGCGTGAATATGATCGACTTCCTTGAGGATGGACGGGCGGGCGATGGGGCCGTAGAGCTTTTCCAGCGCCTGCAGGTCTGTCACATAATCGCTGCTGTCAGTGTCCATGATATTCCCGGCTGATGAGTGAGCTAATGACACACTGCCATTGCTTCCCGCATGCCTGCAAGTCTTCGCCCATCAACGCCGCCCGGTCCGGGTGCTCACATCGACCCAAACGGCCAGCACCAGAATGCTGCCCTTGACGATCATCTGCCAGTAGCTGTCCACGTCGAGCATGGACATGCCGTTGTCCAGGCTGGTGATGACCAGTGCCCCGAGCAATGCGCCATAAACAGTGCCGGAGCCGCCACGCATGGAGGTGCCGCCGATGAAGCAGGCGGCTATCGCATCGAGTTCGCCCATGCTGCCAGCCGAGGGTGAGCCGGCGGCCAGGCGTGCGGTGTTGACCATGCCGGCGAGCGCGCACATCACGCCCATGATGCCGAAGATCCACAGCTTTACGGCTTGCACATTGATGCCGGAAAGGCGCGTGGCTTCCATATTGCTGCCCACGGAATAGACGCGACGTCCGAAGACGGTCTGGCTGGTCACGTAGCTGAACACCCCCAGCAGAATCAGTAACAGCAGCACCGGTACGGGAATGCCGTCATAGCTGTTGAGGGTGTGGACGAATCCGGCCAGTACCGCGCCGATCAGCACCACGCGCAGGATGTCACGCACCAGTGAGTGCGCCGCCAGCCCGTGGAAGGCGCGATTGCGGCGCTGTTTCCAGGTCAGGAACAGCGTCAGTGCAAACAGCACAATCCCAAGGCCCGTGCCCACCGCATGCGGCAGATAGCCCTGCCCCACGTAGACGAGTTCCGGCGAAACCGGGGCGATGGTGGTGCCACCTGTAATCCCCAGCAGGATGCCGCGAAACGCCAGCATGCCGCCCAGCCCGACGATGAATGACGGGATGCGCAGGTAAGCCGTCATGTAGCCATTGGCGATGCCGATCATCAGTCCGAACAGCACCACAATGCTCAGGTTGGCCAGCAGCGGCACGTGATAGATCACATCGAGAATCGCTGCCAGCCCACCGAGCAACCCCAGCAGTGAGCCCACCGACAGATCGATCTCGCCGCTGATGATCACCAGCACCATGCCGCAAGCCAGAATCCCGGTGATGGACATCTGTCGCAACAGGTTGGACAGGTTGCGCGGGGTCAGGAATCCGCCTTCGGTCTGCCAGCTGAAAAACAGCCAGATAATCGCCACAGCGATAACCAAGGCGAGCATTTTGTAGCGCGTGAAGAGTTGTTTGACCTGGTTCATCTACGCAGACTTCCGATCATTATTGTTATGGCCAGCGGCCTGGCTGAGGGCGGCGGCGAGCACCTGCTCCTGAGTGAGGTCGCGGTTGATGAAGTCGCCGCGCAATTGCCCTTCGCCGATCACCAGCACCCGGTCCGACACGCCGAGCACTTCGGCCAGCTCCGAGGACACCATGATGATCGACACGCCTTCGGCCGCCAGCGCGCCCATCAACTTGTAGATCTCATACTTGGCGCCCACATCCACGCCCCGTGTGGGTTCATCGAGAATCAGCACCCGAGGTTTGGTCAGCAGCATCTTCGCCAGCACGGCCTTTTGCTGATTGCCGCCCGAGAGGCTGGTGATGGGCAGATACGGGCTCGCAGTCTTGAGGTGCATGCGCGAGATTTCCTGATCGATGCCATGCAGCTCGGCTTCGGCGTCGATGCGGGTCAGCTTCGAGTAGTTTTCCAGCACCGCCAGGGTGATGTTCTGGCCGACGCCCAGGTCCGGAATGATGCCCTGGCGTTTGCGGTCTTCGGGGACCATGCACAGGCCGGCACGAATGGACTTGAGCGGCGTGCGGGTATCGACCTGCTGGCCTTCCAGCCAGACCTCTCCTTCGTAACGACCGGGATACGCGCCGAACAGCGCAGAAACCAGCTCCGTACGCCCCGCCCCCACCAGCCCGGCGATGCCGAGGATTTCACCACGCTTGAGAACGAAGGAAATATCGTCGACCCGTTTGCGCCGAGGCGTATCGACGTCATAACAGGTGATGTGCCGCGCCTCGAAAATCACCTCGCCAATGCTGTGGGGTTCGGTGGGATACAGGTTGCTCATTTCCCGCCCGACCATCTGGGTGATGATCCTGGGAATGTCCATGTCCGCCATGTCGGTCGTGGCGATGTGTTTGCCGTCGCGAATCACCGAAACGGTGTCGCACACGGCAGCCACTTCATCGAGTTTGTGGGAGATATAGACGCACGCAACGCCCTTGGCCTTAAGATCGCGGATGATGTCCAGCAGCACCTCGATTTCCGAACGGGTCAGGGCCGAGGACGGCTCATCGAGAATCAGCAGTCGAGCCTGCTTGTTCAGCGCCTTGGCGATTTCCACCAGTTGCTGGTAGCCACCGCCGTACTGGGAAACCGGCAGCGAGACGTTCATGTCCGGCACTTTCAGCTCACGCATCAGCGCTTCGGCGCGCCGGGTCATGGCCGGGTAATTCATGCGCCCGCCGAACAGCGTCATCTCATGGCCCATGAAGATGTTTTCGGTCACTGACAGATCGGGAACCAGGGTCAGTTCCTGATGGATGATGACGATGCCGGCCGCTTCGGTTTCGCTGATGGACTGGGCCTTGAGCGGCTGGCCGTCCCAGAGGATTTCACCGTCCCAGGTGCCATAGGGGTAGACCGCCGACAGCACCTTCATCAGTGTGGATTTACCGGCACCGTTCTCGCCGCACAATCCGACACATTCCCCCGGCCTGACCTTGATATCGATGCCATTGAGGGCTTTGACACCGTCGAAGGCTTTGACGATGCCGTTCATTTGCAGCAGGTAGTCGGACATGGCAGAGGCTCACACAAGGGGTCCACCGGGGGTTGTGCTCAGGATCGGGCTGTCACGCTCGAAAGATCACTGCCCGGCTATCTGCGCCTTGGTATAGAAGCCGTCCTTTTCCAGCAGGTCGATGTTGTCCCTGGTCAACGGCGTCGGGGTGAGCAGGATGGTGTCGACCTTCTTGCTGCCATTGTCGTACTGCGAGCTGTAGGTGGGTTTCTCGTTACGCGCCAGTTGCACCGACAACTTGGCGGCTTCGGAGGCGATCAGCTTCAGGGGCTTGTAAACGGTCATGGTCTGGGTGCCATCGATCACCCGCTTGACCGCTGCCAGGTCTGCATCCTGACCCGAAATCGGCACCTTGCCGGCCAGTTTCTGCGCAGCCAGTGCCTGAATCGCACCGCCTGCAGTGGCGTCGTTGGAGGCGACGATGCCATCGATCTTGTTGTTATTACGCGTCAGGGCATTCTCGACAATGCTCAGCGCTTCGGTGGGGTTCCACTCCTTGACCCACTGTTGGCCGACGATCTTGATATCCCCTTTGTCGATGGCCGGTTGCAGCACTTTCAACTGGCCTTCGCGCAGGATCTTGGCGTTGTTGTCGGTGGGCGCGCCACCCAGCAGGAAGTAATTGCCCTTGGGCGCGGCTTGCAGCACACCGCTGGCCTGCATCTCGCCGACCTTTTCGTTATCGAAGGAAATGTAGGCATCGATATCGGCGTTGAGAATCAGGCGGTCATAGGACACCACCTTGATCCCGGCTTTCTTGGCTTCGGCGACGGCGTTGGTCAGCACAGTGGCGTTGAACGGCACGATGACGATCACATCGACGCCACGGGAGATCAGGTTTTCGATCTGGGAAATCTGCTTCTGCTCGTTGGCATCGGCCGACTGGACAAAGACCTTGGCATTGAGTTTTTCGGCCGCCGCAACGAAGTAATCCCGATCCCGCGACCAACGTTCCAGGCGCAGGTCATCAATGGAGAAACCGATTTTCGGGTTGGCAGAATCGGCCATGGCCGGGATGGACAGCAGGGCCAGAGCACTGGCCAACAAGGTGCGTTTGACTTTATTCATGGTGGTGCGTCCTTTTATTGTTGTTTGAAAGACACTGCCTGACGATGAGTATCGTGCTGGTACAACTGTAGAGCCTCGCCAAGCCTGACCCGTACAGATTTGTCGTGGGAATGTAACAGCCGTGCCAAACCGACGAACGGGGCTGACCGTCAGCTGTAAATGAACCGGTTGACGACGTTTTCGAGCATTTCCTGCCTGCCGCTCACGGCCTGCGGGTTCAGTTCCTGGGCGAAGGCATGTTCGGCCAGTGATTCCAGGCTGAAGCCACCCGCCAGCACCTTCTGCCCCAACGGCTGCTGCCAGCCTGCGTAACGTTGATCCTTGAACTGCTGAAGCCGGTCGTTCTGCAGCATGGCCGCTGCACGTTCAAGGGACAGGGCAAGGACATCCATCGCGGCCACATGGCCATGGAACAGGTCCACTTCATCGAGGCTCTGGCGGCGCACCTTGGAGTCGAAATTGAACCCGCCATTCTTGAAACCACCGGCCTTGAGAATTTCGTAGGTGGCCAGGGTCATCTCTTCGACGCTGTTGGGAAACTGGTCGGTGTCCCAGCCGTTCTGCGGATCGCCACGGTTGGCATCGATGCTGCCGAAAATCCCCAACGAAGCGGCGGTGGCAATCTCGTGATGGAAACTATGCCCCGCCAGCGTCGCGTGGTTGGCCTCGATATTGACCTTGATTTCGTTTTCCAGACCGAACTGCTGCAAGAAGCCGAAGACCGTGGCGCTGTCGTAATCGTACTGGTGCTTGGTGGGTTCCTGCGGCTTGGGCTCGATCAGCAGGTCGCCCTTGAAACCGATCTTGTGCTTGTGCTCGACCACCATCTGCATGAAGCGGCCCATTTGCTCGCGCTCGCGCTTCAGGTCGGTATTGAGCAGGGTTTCATAGCCTTCACGCCCGCCCCACAACACGTAATTAGAGCCTTTGAGGCGCTGGGTGGCGTTCATGGCGCTGAACACCTGAGCAGCGGCGCAGGCGAACACTTCAGGGTCCGGGTTGCTGGCGGCACCTGCGGCAAAGCGCGGGTTGCTGAAACAGTTGGCGGTGCCCCACAACAGCTTGATGCCGCTCTGTTCCTGATGCTGTTCCAGATGATCGACCATCTGCGCAAAGTGGTTGCGGTACTCCTTGAGCGAACTGCCTTCCGGGGCCACATCGGTGTCGTGGAAGCAGTAATAGTCGATCCCGAGTTTGGTGAAAAACTCAAAGGCCGCTTTTGCCTTGCCAATGGCCACTTCCAGCGGGTCGCCCGCACGCTGCCACGGACGCTTGAAGGTCCCCGCACCGAACACATCGGTACCCGGCCAGACGAAGGTGTGCCAATAGCAAGCAGCCATACGCAAGTGCTCGCGCATGGGTTTGCCGAGGATGATCTTGTTGGCGTCGTAGTGGCGGAAAGCCAAGGGAGAATCGCTGGCCGGGCCTTCGTAGCGAATCCTGTCGATATCGGGGAAGTACGACATGGAGAGTGTCCTTTTGTTGTTCTTGTCGGTGCCTCGATACTAGCAACGGCGCTGTGCCCGAAAATTATGAAAGTCACCAAGACGGAGTGCGATTTTGAGTATTGAGATTCACCCCAAGCGCGCCTAGGCTGTGACGACCACCTTGGTGTTGGCAGACCCGGGACAATAACAATGAAAACCGTACCGCCCGTTCACCGCGTTGCACTGCTGTTCAACGGCAGCAAGATCTACGACCGCGGCATCATCAGCGGCATCGGCAATTACCTGAGCAGCACCCGCGCCTCCTGGGACCTGTTTCTTGAGGAGGATTTTCTGTGCCGGTTGAAAGGCATCGAGCGCTGGCAAGGCGACGGGATCATTGCCGACTTCGACGACCCGCTGATCGGCGAAGCACTGGCCGGAAGCAAATTGCCCGTAGTGGCTGTGGGCGGTTCGTACCAGGATGAGCGCGCCTACCCGCAAGGCATCCCCTACGTCGCTACCGACAACAAAGCCATGATGACCCTGGCCTACGAGCACCTGATCGAAGCCGGACTGACGCGCTTCGCCTGCTTCAGCCTGCCCGAAGCCCAGGCCAATCGCTGGGCTCAGGAACGGGAAAAAGCCTTTCGCTGGCTGATGCAGCGTGATGGCCTGCATGCCGAGGTCTATCGCGGCATGGGCACCAGCGCGCCGCTGTGGGACAGCGCCGTCGAACAACAGATCGCCTGGCTGCAAAGCCTGCCCAAACCCATCGGCATCATCGCCGTCAGCGACGCCCGCGCCCGACAATTGCTACAAGCCTGCCTGACCGCCGGGATCGCCGTGCCGGAACAAGTGGCCCTGATCGGCATCGACAACGACCCGCTGACCCGCAGCCTGACTCGCGTACCGCTGAGTTCGGTCGTCCAGGGCACCGAAACCATGGGGCGCACCGCCGCCCGCCTGCTCCACCAGATGCTGCACGGCATGCCGGCCAAGGGCACACAGATTCTGATCCCGCCTGACTCGATCAACGTGCAAGTGTCGAGCCTGCATCAACCATTGGGCGACCCTTACGTCATGCAGGCCCTGCTGTTCATCCGCCAATATGCCTGCCAGGGCATCAAGACCGCGCAAGTGGCGGCTTATGTCGGCGTATCGCGCTCCTCCCTGGAATCGCACTTCCGCAAGGTGCGCGGCTGCAGCGTGCACGACGAAATCCTGCGCTTCAAACTGACCGCCGCCGCCAAGGGGCTCAAACGCACGGATTCAACCATTGCAGACACGGCGCGTAATTGTGGATTCAAGTCTGCGCAGTATCTGCATACGGTGTTCAAGCGGGAGTTTGGGTGTACGCCGCGCGAGTATCAGCACGGGCAATGATGTTCAAGGGCTGCGGCTGATTGTCGAAACCGGTTATATGCAAAACCTTATCGCTGCATATCCGGGAGAGGACCGTATGCCGTGCGATAGAGCCCCATCTGCCGCCTCCATTTTTGTTGAAGTGAACAATTCTTCATTGGGATCAAGACCTTAAGCCAGCCATGCCTCTGTAAGATCAGCGCTTTCTCAACGGAGGTTCACACCATGCTCAGAGCACTGTCATGCACCGCCCTGCTAATTGCCACGTTCACGGCTTCGGCAGCAGATGCAGCAACCCAACAGCCCGAGACGCTGACCGTACTCAGCTCAGGCGGCATCATGGGGGCTATCCGCGAAGTCGCTCCGGCCTACGAGAAAAGCCACAACATCAAACTGAATATCCAGGCTTCCCCCTCCATGGGCGAAACGCCCCAGGCAGTTCCCAACCGTCTGGCGCGTGGCGAACAGGCTGATGTGGTGCTGATGGTAGGTTCGGCGCTGGACAAACTGGTGGCCAACGGTCAGGCGAGCAAAGCCAGCCGGGTCGACCTGGGTGAATCCTACATCGCCATGGCGGTGCGCAAGGGCGAAGCCAAGCCCGATATCAGCAACATGAAAAGCTTCCGCCAGAGCCTGCTGGACAGCAAATCGGTCGCGTACTCCGACAGCGCCAGCGGTGTTTATCTGTCCACCACCCTGTTCCCGAGCATGAACCTGGGTAGCGCATTCACTGCCAAGGCACGCATGATCCCGGCCGAGCCGGTCGGCGCCGTCGTCGCACGTGGCGAAGCCCAGCTCGGCTTCCAGCAACTGAGCGAACTCAAGCCGGTCAGCGGCATCGATATCGTTGGCCTGATTCCGGCCGACGCACAGAAGATGACAATGTACTCCGGCGCCGTCGTCAGCAAGAGCTCGCACCAGGCACAAGCACAGGCCCTGCTGGACTACCTGGCCTCTCGCCAGGCCGACGGAGCAATCGAAGACAGCGGGCTCAAGCCGTTGAAGCACTGATCATTTTTCGCTGTGGGCGAATTCATTCGCGAATAAGCGGAGCGCCGCCCGATTCGCTTGTGTCTTTGATCAGGGTAATGTCTGGGGTGAGAGGGGTGGATGGCAAGCTGACCATTCGCGGTGCCCAGAGCACGTGTGGGAGCCAAGCTGCCATCCACTCTTCCCGCTTTGGCTCAAAGCTCGAACAGTTGACTGAGTCCGACCTCGAACAACAAGCGTGAGCCAGGCCAAAGCGCCTCTCACTCTTTATCCTAGAGGTTTTACTCATGTCCGCCTATGCCGGAATTGATGTTTCCAAGGCCACGCTGCAGGTTGCACTGTTTCCCAAAGCAGATGATCTCTGCGTGCCTAACACCGAAGAAGGTCTCGCCAGCATCGCTGAGTACCTCAGCGCCCATCAGGTTGAACGTGTTCTTGTTGAGGCCACCGGGGGTTACGAGAGACTGTCGGTAAAGCTGCTGGCTAATGCCGGGTTCAAGGTCCAGCGTATCAACCCTGTCCGCTCACGCCAGTTCGCGCTGGCCATGGGCAAGCGCGCCAAGACGGACCCGATCGACGCGCAAATGCTGGCCATGTTCGCCTCCAGCCTGGAGGAAAAGGGTTTCGCCAAGCCTGACGAGGAACGCGAAGTCCTGCTTGAACTGGTCAACGTGCGTAGCAACCTGCTTCAACAACGCGATGACAACCGGCGCCGTATCAAACAGGCCGTACTGCCCTGCGTGGTGGAAATCTACCTCGCGTTGGAGGCCAGCCTTAAAGTGCAGATCAAGTCGGTGGATCAGCTTGTCGCTGCACAAACCCGCCGGGTCGACTCAGAACTGCTGCAACGGCTAGAGGCTGTAAAGGGCGTGGGCGCTGTGACAATCGCCAGCCTCTTCTGCTACCTGCCCGAGCTGGGCGACCTGAGTCGTGGACAAATCGCAGCGTTGGCCGGCGTGGCACCGTACAACAACGACAGCGGTACCAAGACCGGGAAGCGGCAGATCTACGGTGGGCGGTCGAAACTACGCCGTGCGGCCTACATGTGTGCGCTGGGGATGGTGCGCTACAACTCCGATTTCAAGGAGCGTTATGCGAGGCTGCGTGCCAAAGGCAAGTGCGCGAAAGTGGCCCTGGTGGCCTGCATGCGGGTGTTGCTGATTCGCCTGAACGCCATGGCGCGCGACGGAACACCATGGCGTGATCAGGTGGTTTGAATGGGGGGCGGGCGTTGCCCGCCATCGCGGAATCTATCCGCGATGACCTCATGAAAATGCCCGTTCATCGGGGAGTGATGAAAGACAGTTGGCTCCCACAATCAGGCTCTACGCACCTCGACATGCGCCAGCGAACGCTCCAGTTCGGCCTTGGCCATGCCTATCAGATGCACGACCGAAAAGGCCAGATCACGTTTGGGGCCGTTGAGGGTATCGCCGGTTTCATAGGCTGTTGCGGCAGCGCAGCGTAGCAGGTCGCTGACATGCAACAGGGACTCTTCCAGTGATGGGAAGGGTGGTGACGGTGTTGAATCGATCATTGGGAAAACTCCGATAAAGCCACCGGATGTTTGCTGCTAAACGAACAAGGGTGGCAGCTTTGACGCGGGTTAGCAGACCGGCAGTTTTCCCAATTCCGGCGCACTCGAAAGTGCCCCACGCAAAGCCGCCAGAGCGGAACTTGCACCGGAAAAACTGATTCAGGCTGCTAAACCCGATCGCTGATTTTCAGCGACCGACGCAGCCTAGTGTCCGGATTTCACAGGCGCAAGGGCTTGAGATTTTCTAGGAAAGTTCACACAGAAGAAAGGGCAAAGCCTGCCGGAAAGGTCCTGCACAGGCGGGATTTTCGTTAGCTGAAGTAACGAATATACATAAGCCGTGTAGGAGCGAATTCATTCGCGAAGACAGCATTTCAAACGATAAATATCTATCGGATGTACAGGCCTCTCGCGAATAAATTCGCTCCTACAGCATACGCCAGCGAACGATCCAGTTCGGCCTTGGCTTATTGAGCGCTAACCAAGACCGCTTTTGCTTCCTGCAGATGCTTGCGGAACCGGGCTGCATAATCCTCGGCAACTGCAGCCCGTGGCTGACGAGTGTGAACTGTGACTGGAACCTACCCTTGAATCAACAAAGCCCGCCGCCAGACAGGGAACGGGCCGTATAAACGCTACGTTCGTGCCAGCCCGTTAAAGCGAGCGGCCGCCGTCGACGATGATTTCCGTACCCACCGTCCATCGGGACTCGTCCGAGGCCAGGTACAACACAGCCTTGGCCACTTCTTCAGGCGTGCCAAAGCGGCCGAATGGAATGGTCGCAGCGATATCCTTGTTGACCTGCTCCCGATAGGCATCGGGAATACCGAGCTTGTCATACAGCGGCGTATCGACCGGCCCAGGACTGACCGCGTTTACGCGAACACCACGCGGGAGGAGTTCACTGGAGAGCGTTTTCGACATGTTCAGGAACGCGGCCTTGGTCGCCGCATAAACGGATGAACGCGCATCGCCGAGGTGCGCGCTGACAGAGGTGTTGAGAACAACGGATGCCGGGTTAGCGAAGACCGGCAGCAGTGCTTGCAAAAGGAAGTACGGGCCTTTGACGTTGATGTCGAAGGAGCGATCAAACATTTCTTCCGTCCAGTCTTCGATTGGCATCCACACTGATACGCCAGCATTGAGGAAGGCAACATCCAGTTGCCCGTAATGAGCCTCAACAGCCTGCGCCAGTTCCTTCTGCGCTGCGATGCTGGCCGAGTCGGCACGCAGCACCAGGACTTCACTTCCCAGAACTGCCCGGGCGTTCGCAATGGACTCCGGATTGACACCTGTAACGATCACGCGCGCGCCTTCAGCGAGGAATTGCCTGGCAGTTTCCAGGCCGATGCCGCTGGTTCCGCCAGTGATTAGGGTGCGCTTGCCTTGTAAACGGGACATATAAGAGTGCCTCTCGGTTTGCACGGCCAGCCGAGCGGCTGACCTCAGGAGAGGAACTATGTATTCATGCTCATGCATTGATAAGATGAGAAATCAGAATAGATATCATGCCTGAACTGCATGAATGAGAGACACGTGATGGATCGATTGCTGCTAATGACCTGTTTTGTACGAACTGTCGAGACAGGCAGCTTTTCAGCGGCAGGCCGCGATTTAGGGCTGGGACAGCCTAACGTCAGTCGTTATGTGGCGGCACTTGAAGACCATTTGCAAACCAGGCTTCTTCATCGATCCACACGCAAGCTGGTACTGACGCCTGAGGGAGAACGCTATTACGCAGACGCCCGGCGCATTCTCGACTCAGTGGAACAGTCCGAATCGTCACTGAAAGGGAACGTCGCTCCGTCCGGGTTATTGCGCGTTGCCTGCCCGACCGCATTGGCTCACACCTTCATCGTGCCGCATGTTGCTGCCTTCCTGGAACGCTATCCGCAAGTGTCGCTCGATCTGCAGATCAACGATCGCTACGTTAACCTGGTCGACGAAGGGGCTGAACTCGCGATCCGCATTGGGCACCTGGAAGACAGTGCCATGCGAGCCCGCCCACTGGCCTGGTTCGAGCGTGTGTGCGTTGCCAGTCGTGAATATCTGGCCAAACGCGGGTCCCCAACCTCACCCGCTGAACTGAAAGCACACGACTGCTTGATCTATACACTGCTATCAACGGGTACTAACTGGCGCTTCAAGGGCATCGATGTTCCGGTTTCCGGCCGACTACGTGTCAACTCGCCCGAGGCGATACGCGAGTACGTCAATGCCGGATTGGGTATCGCGCAGGGACCTGAATGGCTTTATGAGGAAGGGCTGATAAGTGGCAACCTTCAACTGTTGCTGACTGATTACGTTGCGCCCCCTGTGCCGATTCAAGTCGTCTATCTGGCAAATCGGCTGCTGCCCAAACGGGCCATCGTCTTCATGGATTTTATTGCGGATGTGTTTGCGAAGAGTCCCGCATTCCACGAACGCCAAAAGCCGTCTCATACGCCATGACGGGGTTACGCTCGGAGGACAAGGGCCTGTGGCGGAGCCTTGAATGAAGGATCTATTTAACAAACCTCAGACATGCAAACCCGGTCTTGATTTTCAGTTGTTGAATGGGTTCGATGCTCTCCTGATCACCGACTTTCTTGATGACGCCTACGCCACAGAAATGTTCGTTGCGATTGAAGATAGGAAGAATGCCTTCCTTGGGCTCGGTCCAGGAACCCTGAATCAAGGTGTAGGTGGCGCCGTTCTGTGGAGTGAAGGAGAACGGTATCTGACAAACGCTGCTTCCTGCGATCTGCCCATAAGTCAGGATCAGTTCCTTGTTCACGGCGACCCGGGATTCGATGTAATCGCCGTCAGAAGGCAGGACGGTGTAACCCGCATAACATCCATTGTCGCTGAACGTCATGGCATCCAGTCTCGCACCATTTCCAGCCTTGAGGCGAACCGTTGCAGAGGGTTCATCGGGGCCGGGAACGGCATACTGCTTGCCCTGCAAAAACGAAGTACAACCGCTCATTAACAACGCACCGGCCAGCAAGATACAGCGGCTGGACTTTTGATTGAGGTACATCCATCTCTCCCTGATTCTGTGGGGTGCCCTGACTATTCGGGGGCTTGGGACTGCAGAGTAGCGGACTACTGTAACTACTCTTCGCCAATGAATTCGCTACTGCTCGGTAATGCTGATCAGTTAAGGCACAAACAAAACGTGTGGGAGGCAGCTTGCTGGCGAAAAAGGGCTGAAACCGACAGATATTCTGCGGCTGTAAGAGAAAGTCGCCAGCAAGCTGCCTCCCACAAAGTAATCATTAGCCTTAACGGATCGGCATTACACATACCCACATATGTCTTACACCGCCACCGGCACCGTAAACCTGAACTCGCTACCCTGCCCCACCTGGCTGTCTGCGCTCAGTACACCGCCGTGGGCCTTGATGATGCCTTGGGAGATGTAGAGCCCCAGGCCGGTGCCGGTCGGGTTGCCTTCCTTGATGGTCCAGTAGCGCTCGAAGATATGCGGCAGTTGTTCTGGCTGAATACCTTCGCCGGAGTCGCGGACGGTAAAGACGATTTCGTTGCCATTGGGGGTAGCAGTAATGTCGATGCGGCCTAGCTTGGGCGTGAACTTGATGGCGTTGCCGATCAGGTTCGACAGTACCTGGAACAGGCGCTCCGGGTCGGCGCTGACCCTCAGATCCGGTTCGCTATGAAAGAAGAGATCGATGGATTTATCCATGGCCAGCGGTGCCAGCAATGAATAGGCTTCCTCGAAGAAGTTGCTCACTTCCAGCGGCTGCGGGGAAATGATGTAGCGGCCGGCTTCGATTTTCGAGGTGTCGAGCAGGTCTTCCAGCAGGACGTTCATGCGGCTGGCAGCCTGTTGCATGGTGTCGATGGCGGAAGAGATACGGCGCGAGGTGTGCGGGCCATCGGAGCTGAAGGCTTTTTGCATCATGCCGCAGAGCATCGAGATGACGGTCATGGGGTTGCGCAGGTCGTGGGACACAACGGCAACCAGTTCGTCACGGGCGCGTACGGCCTGTTGCTCGCGGCGTACCTGACGGGCCAGGTCATCTTCCAGCGCCGAGCGGCGCAGGTCGTTGGCAGCGAAGATATCGCCGTGGGTCCATTTGTTGGAAATGCCCGCCATCTCGACTTTCCAGATCTCGAACGAGGTGCGCGGCCTCAGGCGCAGGCCCGCGCCGGAGCCTTCCGTGTCCAGTGGCTTGTCCGGGTTGCCGCTCCACTGAATGCTTTCCTTGACCTCGGGACGGAACCACAACACGCCGTTGTCGACCGGTTTTGGCAGGCTCATGGCCAGAACACCGCTGGCGTGCTGTTGATAAGCCTCGGCCGCCGGGTAGACGCTCGACAGATGATGGCTGGAGAAAACCTGCTGCCCTGTTGCCATCAGCCATTTATGCAGAGCCTTGATTTCATCAGGCTCGGGGCACAGACCAAAGGTATGCAGTTGCCTGTCGTCGATGATCGCCACACCCGAGGCGCCCACCAGATCCATAAGGATTTGCGGTTGCTGCTCAAGGCCGTCGAAGACGTTTTCCGACGCCGACACCATGGAGTCATTCAGGCTTTGCAGCATCTGCAGCTTTGCCTCGCGCTGGCGACTGACTTCCAGAGCCTCCATCGCACGGATCTGCAAGGACAAGACCTGACCGATGGCCTGACATGCACCGCGCAGTTCATGGGAAACGTACAGCGGCGTGCGGTGCCCGCAACTGATAAGGCCCCAGAGTTTGTCGTCCTTGAGCAGAGAAACACTCATGGAAGACAACACGCCCATGTTCTTCATGTACTCGCAGTGGATTGGCGAGACGCTGCGCAAGGTCGAAAAACTCAGGTCCAGTGACTGCCTGGTATCAGGGCGCAGCTGTGGAATCAGCGGAACCGGCGTGTAGTCGGCATCGGGAATGATGCGCAGCCAGTTGCGACGATAGAGTTCGCGAGCCTGCTCGGGAATGTCCGAAGCAGGAAAGAACAGGCCGCTGAACAGCTCCATGCCAGGCGACGATGCTTCGGCGATGACCTGGCCGTGCCCTTCTTCCTCGAAACGGTAGATCAGCACACGGTCATAGCCGGTCAGTCGCTGGATTTCACGGACACTGATTTCGTAAAGCGCCTGCAAGGTCTTGGCCGTCTGCAACTGACGCAACATGCGCCCAAGGTTGGCAATCCGCTCACTGCTGGCGACTTGTGCTTCCTTGTCCTGGATTTCGAGCTCCAGCAACAGAACGCCCTGGTGCCGATGCATCAGAGCCTCGAACTCCCGGCCATTGACGGTAACGATCAGTTGCGCAATGTCGTTGAACGACTCCTGGGTGCTGGCGCTTTTAAGCACGTTGGCCCAACCGTCGCCCACGGCAAACTCCAATGGCTGTCCCACCACATGATCGGGGTTCTTGCCGAGCAGTTCCTGCACGTTGGCGCTGACCTGCCGCACTACGAAGTCCGGCTCGGTCAGGGTGAAGAGCACACCATGAGGCTGAATGGCGCCCGGATACTGAATCGGCTCGTTGGCACAATTGGCCAGCAGAGCTTCAAAAGTGTCTTTATCGAGTTGGCTCATAACAGTACCTCTTGACCGTCGAGCCAGTGCTCGAAACATGCAAATGTGGATTGGGCCGCCAGCACGGTGGCTTCTGTGGTGGCGTCGGCTGGCGCACTGTCCATATGGGCCAGAAACGCTTTCCAGCGCATGCCGGTTGCGCTGCCATAAACATTCAGAAAAGCCGCGCCCGTGTGCTCGTCCAGCCCCAGCCGCTTGTGGATTTCGCGGCGCAGGATCTGCCCGCCCAGAGTGGCGCCTTCGAGCACGTACAGCACGCCAAGGCAGGCGCCGGGTGAGTCGATTACAGGCAGTTGCTTGCATTGGGCAAGTTCATCGATCGCCTGATCGGTCATGCCCAGGGCACGCAGATCCTGAATCAACGCTGGGGTTTTGACCCGCTCGGGCGCAGCCAGTTCAGCCGGCATCAGGCCACTGGCCAGCAACGCAGACTCCAGAGGCCTGTAAAAGCCATGGTAGGCCTGGATCAAACGAAGGTAATAAGGGCTGTCAAGAACAGGGGAGAAAAACGGCAGGCGCTTTTCCAGGCCGACATGTAACTGATTCGTTTCAGCACGAAGAGCATCAAGCAATCGGGCCGGGGAAGCCTGGGTAAACGTTGCCAACATCCACTAATGCTCTCAAGGGTGGGAACGACAAAAAACCGCATCCAGGCGAAATTGGGCCCCAACATACAGACTGCCGACAATATCTGACAGAGCTTTACAAGAATTACCGATGAATAACAGGAGGTTAAGCATCGGAAAAAGCCTGCTGCTGACGTGCGAAACTTTACCTGAGAGACAATTTCCAGCGTAGCAGACTGACAGAAACACTCGATACACGCTTCACACTGTCCGGTGGTCCATCGCCAGGTGCGAAAGACCGTTTACGTCATGCAAGCGTTTCTGGATCACAGCCGCAGAAAATTTATTCCGCACAGATCCTGGTGGTGGGATGACCAAGAGGAGTTACATGCAGTGGGAGGCGGCTTGGCCGCCTCCCTCTTCAAATCAACGCACGTTGCGATACAGCATCAAGCGCGAACTCTCGTGTAGCCCGCGAGTCAGGTCGCGTAGCCGCTCGAACTCCTGCGGGTTCTGCTCGGCGACGTTATCCAGCGGGGTGCGGGAAGAAAGGTCGTGCAGGGTTGGCGAGCTGCCGTCGTGCTCCATTTGCAGCAGGTAGTGCTGGGTGACAGCGCCGATCAGCGGAAAGGTGCCTTCACGCAATACCAGCGGCACCACTCGCTCGCCCTCCGGTGCCGGTTGCTGAATGTCACGCCCCATCGCGCCGTTGCTGAATTCGACGCCCGCCATGCCGGCCACGGTGGGCAACAGATCCGCCAGCCCGACCGCTTCCTCGATGACCCGCGAGCCCAGCAGTGCAGGCGCGTGAATCAGCAGCGGAACGTTATTGCTCTCCAGCCCCAATTGCTCGAAAGCCGGTGCCATGTGAGGGATCTGGCTGATGCGGGTGTTGTGGTCGCCGAACATCACGAAGATGGTGTTCTCGTAATAACCGCCCGCCTTGGCCAGCTCCATCAGGCGACCGATATTGAAGTCCAGCAGGCGCACGGCGTTGTACTGCTCGACACTGCGCGAACCAGCAGCCTGCACCTGCTCCAGTGTCAGGTTGCTGACCTCAAAGCCATCGTTCTCCTTGGGAATCGTGAAAGGCCGGTGATTGCCAGCGGTCTGCAGGTACGCGAAGAACGGACGATCCTTGGGCAGCTCGCGCAGGATCTTGTCGCTTTCCTTGAACAGGTCCAGATCGGAAATGCCCCACACATCCACCTGAGGCGATTTCCAGTCGCGCTCGTCGTACAGGCGCACGTCATCGATGCTGCGACGAATCAGTGCATTCATGTTGGCCCAGCCCGAATTGCCGCCGATCATGTACAGCTTCTGGTAACCATTGAAGTCGTTGATGATCGTGTTCTGGCGGGTCAGCAGCGGATGGCGCGTCGCGGTTTCCTGACGGGTGACATCCGGAACCCCGGTAATGCTGGCCCAAACGGTCTTGGCAGTGCCGGTGACCGGCACATAGAAATGCCTGAAGAACCAGCTTTCGGTGGCCAGACGATCCAGATTCGGTGTGGGATTGAGCGGGTTGCCATAGGCGCCCACGGCACTGGTACCCAGGGATTCGAGCATCACGAAAATCACGTTCGGCGCACGCTCGCCATTGACCCGGTAAGGCTGCACGGCTTGCTGACGCTTGAAGGTCAGGCTCTGGGCATCGGGCTGTTGCACGCTCAGGTATCGGGCGACGACTTCATAGTGCTGACGCACCTGATCTTCGTCGTAGCGGGATTGGGAAACCTTGAGGGTGTCATACAGGAACAGAGCCGGGTTGAGCCCCAATGCCGCCACCTGGTTATTGCCGGAGAAAAACGCATCGCTCCAGCGCAACGGCACCGGGTTCTCCAGATTGAGGTTTTCCACACGGCCCAGCAGCCCCAGAAAGGTTGCGCACACCATCACTGCCGCGCCCCAGGCCGCCGACCAGCGTTTGACCGAACGTGGCGCCCGCTCCAGGGTGATGCGTTCCAGCCAGAACAACACACGCCCCAGCACCAGCAAGCTCAGCAACCAGCCGAGGCTGATCCACACCACCGGATAGGTTTGCCACATCATGTCCCGGGATATCTGGGCATCTTCCAGATAGCGCAGGACACTGGCGTTGAGCCTCACACCGAGATAGGCGTAATGGCCGAAGTCGACGACATGAATCATCGTCAGCACCACCAGCGCCAGCATCAGGTATGAACGGGCGATCCAGCGCAGCGCGCGCACGCTGACCATGTTCCAGCGAGGCAGCCACAGCAGGAACGCCACCGGCAGGGACACCAGCAACGCCAGACGCAGATCGAATCGAAAACCGATGCTCAGGGTTTGCAGCACGGTCGGGTCGCTGAACAGCTTCTCGTGCTCGACCCCGGAAAAGCTCCAGAAAAACACGCCCCTCAACAAGGCCGACAGCAGGAAAAACAGCACGATTGTGCCTGCCCAATACTGCAGGCGTCGTGATTGCAGCCAACTCATTTTTATTCCTCTATTTATGCTGTCAGTCACGTCACAAACAACATATGTGGGAGGCAGCTTGCTGGCGAAAAAAGCCTGAAACTGGCAGATATTCTGCGTCGTACGCTGAAGTCGCCAGCAAGCTGCCTCCCACAAAGTGATTTAGTGGCCTTAACTGATCGGCATTACCTCTACAGGCTGTGTTGTGTGCGGCTGCGATACAGGCGGCGCGCAACGAACACCAGCAACGCAACACAGCCGTACAACGCCAGAAACGGATCGATCAGGTAATCCCAGTAGTTTTCCGAAGGCTTGATGCGGAAGGTGAACGCCAGTGTGGCCAGCGCCAGCATCAAGGCACCCAGATGGCTGCGCAGGTACAGCAGCGCCAGGGTGAGGGCACCCACCACAATGATCATTGGCCGCGGGTTGAAACCCCAGCGGTAAGGATCGAAATAGGTGATGCCCAAGGTGGCCGGGTAGAGAACCAGAGCCAGAGCTGCGAGTACCGACAGCACCAGCAAACGCTGGGGTGCTTCGAGTGGCTGGATAAGGCCCAGGCGCTGAGCCGTCAGCCAGACCAGACCGACAAGGCTCGGGATCGCCAGGTCATCGCTCAGGCTGCGCACATAAGACGCCAGTGACAGGCCATCGATGGACACCACACTCGCCAGCGAAGCACCGGCCAGTATCCCCAGACGCCAGCGCTGCGAAGAAGTCCAGGAAGACAGAATCAGAAACAGCACCAGCGCAAACGCCAGATGTGTCAGCCATTGCGCGATCATAGCAAGTGCTCCGCCAGCCAGGCTTCGTTGAAGCTGACATGCTTGATAAAGGTGTTATTCCAGGAGTAGACCAGGTGGTACATGCCGTCCGGGCTGCGAATGAAATACGGGTATTCGTATTCGAAATCACACCCCTGCGGCGAACAGACTCGCTGGTCCAGATTGCTCAGGAACTCGGCTTCCAGAGGCTGGCGTCGGGCACCACTGGAGGCCCGGAAACCTTCACCGAGGATTTCCCGATAGGCTTCCAGGGAAAACGGATTCCCCAGCGGATCGGGGGACTTATCCAGATCGATCACCGGACGCCACTGATTCATCTGTTCGTCGGTGCCGTACAGGCTCAGTTTGAAGCGACCGTCACGCAGGTCATTCAGAGCCACCAGCAGACCGCGCCCCGGCACACCGACGGCCGCCAGCGACGAGTTGGGGTTGCTCGGCTCAAGCGGGTGCGGCTCGCTCCAGGTCTGACCGCCATCTTCGGTGCGACTGGCCAGTACGCGGTGATGGATATTGCCCGCATAGCGCAGCAACGCCACGGCCCGCTGACCATCCAGCGGTACGACTGTGGGTTGAAGGGAGTTGGTGCCGCGACTGATGCGGAACTTGTCGATCACGTCACCGCCGGGGCTCAGGTAAAGGTATTCGGCAAACTTGCCCAGAAACTCGTGATAGACCGGCAGGCCGATGGAGCCGTCGGCATGAAACACCGGCGCTGCGCGCACCAGGGTGCTGATGTTCAGGAAAGGCGAAGTGATCAGCTGACGGGGCTGCGACCAGGTAGCGCCCATGTCTTGCGAAACCATGGCATTCACCGTACTGCCTGCCCAGCCCCCCACCGATACCGACACGTAAAACAGCCAGAGGCGCTGATCCGGAGCCAGCGCAATCACCGGGTTGCCCAGTTTGCGAATGTATTTGCCCGTACCGGCCTGAGTGGATTCACGGGTCGCGAGCACCTGTTCATGACCCCACTCACCGGCGCTGGCATCGAACCTGGAAGCACGAATCTCTACATCTCCTGCGCCTTCGCGGGAGCCGGCGAACCACACCGACATCAGGTCGCCGCCGGGCAAGGCGGTCACGGCCGATGAGTGAACGAAATCGTCGAGATCGGATGAGGCGAAACGCGAACTGTAGGTCGATGCCGAAGCAACAGCGCCTTCGACACTGACCGGCGTCTCACTGACCGCAAAAGGAGAAAGCCTGTGCTGAGGATGGCTGAGCCAGGCGCTGAGAAAGATCAGAACAACAGCAAGGCCTGCGCTCCATGCAGCCAGGTTTCGGGAAATAACAGGCATGAAAATCCAGCACCTTAGCGAAAGGAATTACAGGGGCTATTTCAGTTGTTGTTTTCGGGCTGCCCGGGCAGTGAACGCCGCTTGCCGGTCAGCATCGACAGCGGCAGGTTGTCGCGCACCTGGAAACTCTCGAATATCGCAGCAGCCATGTGCAGCACAACCAATGCGCACAGCGCGTCGGCCAGGGTTTCGTGAATCTGCAGCGGCCAGTCGGCGCCCCACAGGGCATCCACTTCTTCCATCATCCAGCCGGTCAGGCCGATGGAGAAAATCAGCACCATCATCAGGACCATGACCAGCGCCCCCAGAGGCGAATGACCAAGCCGGTGAGCAGGTCGCCTGTCGATCAGCGACTGCACATGAGCCCGCAAACGGCTCGGGCTCGGCCAGAAGTCACTCCAGCGGGCACTGCGTGGCCCGACGAATCCCCACACCACTCGCACGCACAGCCAGGCAACGGCGTAATAGCCCAGCCACACATGCCAGTCGCCGCCTGCTTCATTGAAGAAGTAGTTGGCAATGAAGACGCCCGCGACAGACAGATGAAACAGTCTGACCAAAGGGTCCCACAGGCGCAGGGAAACGCGGTTCATCAGCCCTTGATCTCGGTCTTCACAGCCTTGCCGGACACAGGGTCATGGTAGATTTCGACCTTGCGCTTGTCCTTGTCGAAACCGTAGATCTCGTAGCAGTTGCCGTCGGTGACCTTGAATTTGCTGATCTGGTAACCCTGAGCCTTGAGTTGCTCCTGGAACTTGGCCTGGTCCTGCCACTGGGATTTGTCGGCGGTGGTGCATTGCGGACCGGCAAGTGCCAGAGGGCTGGCCATCAGCAAGGAAATCAGCAGGACTTTACGCATGTTGGATACTCGCAGCAGTTAGGGAGTCGCTACTGTGCGAAAGCAATCTTAGGAAAAGCTTAAGGTGTAACAGGTCGTTACATCTTCTCGACATATGGCTCTACGCGAGCCACGGCCATAACGGCATGATGGCGCCCCGTCCTGCCCCAATCCATTGCCCGGAACCTCTTATGCGTCTGCTTCTGGTGGAAGATGATCGTGCCATCGGCCAAGGCATCAAAGTCGCCTTGAACACCGAGGGCTATACGCTTGACTGGATCGAGGACGGGCTCAGCGCCCTGCATGCCCTGCGCAGCGAACGCTTCGACCTGTTGCTGCTGGACCTCGGTCTGCCACGTCTGGACGGCTTCGACCTGCTGCGCCAGTTGCGCGCCGAACAGCAATCGCTGCCGGTGTTGATCCTGACCGCACGTGACGGTACACAGGACCGCATCGCCGGGCTGGATGCCGGTGCGGACGATTATCTGATCAAGCCTTTCGACGTAAACGAACTCAAAGCCCGGGTGCGCGCCCTGCTGCGCCGCAGTCAGGGACGGGCGCAACCCTTGCTGGAACACGCTGGCATCAGCCTGGACCCGGCCTCGCAACAGGTCAGCTTTCAGGGCAACGAAGTCCCCATGACGCCCATGGAGTACCAGTTGCTGCACCAGTTGATGATCCGCCCAGGCAAGGTGGTCACCCGCGAGCGCTTGTCCACCACGCTGTACGGCTGGCAGGAGAAGGTCGAAAGCAACACGCTGGAAGTGCTGATCCACAACCTGCGCAAGAAACTGTCCACTGACCTGATCCGCACCGTTCGCGGCGTCGGTTACCTGCTGGAGCTCAAGGCATGACCTCGGTACGCGCACGAATCCTTGGCCCGGTATTGCTGCTGTTGCTGCTGGGCGATCTGATCATCGGCCTGCTGGTGCTGCGCGACAGTCATCACGAAATCGAAGAGGTCTACGACGCCCAGTTGGCGCAGAGTGCCCGCCTGCTGCAAGGCGTGCTGCGACAGCGTGTCGAGGACGAACAGGATCTGAGCAAGCTGTATGAAGCGTTCGATGAAGCCATGAGCCGGGTCGGCACCAGCGGCGTGGCGCATCCTTACGAAACCCGCCTGACCTTTCAGGTCTGGCGCACTTCGGGAGAGTTGCTGGTGCGCTCTGCCGAAGCCCCGGTGCTCACTGAGCCGCCAAGAGAAGAAGGCTCCCACGATCTGGTGGAGAATGGTCGTGAGTGGTGTGGCTTCCTGCTGGCCGATCCGCAGCAGGGTTTCATTATCTGGGTCGGCGAGCGCGACGATGTGCGTCAGGGCCTGATTCAGATCATTGTCAGCCATACCGTCTGGCCCACCGTGATTGGTGTTCCGCTGCTGATCCTGTCCATCTGGCTGGTCATCGGCTGGGGCCTGAGCCCGCTGCAATCCATGGCGCAGGTGATCCGCAAGCGCGATGCAGATAGCCTGGAGCCTCTGGCGCTGTCGCCCTTGCCCAAGGAGCTGGAGCCCATGCAGAACGCGCTCAATCGCCTGCTGACCCAGATCGATAATCTGCTGGAACGCGAGCGACGCTTCATTGCCGATGCCGCCCATGAGTTGCGCACGCCCTTGACTGTTTTGCGCATCCACGCACAGAACGCCCGTCAGGCTGAGATCCCCGAGCAGCGTCTGGAAGCACTGGACTTTCTGGTCAGCGGCGTCGACCGGGCCGCCCGTATCGCCAGTCAGCTGCTGACCATGGCCCGGCTTGAACCGCACTTGAGCCCGGAGCAGTTGAAGACCTTCGAGCTCAATACGCTGGTGCAGGAAGAAATGGCCGAACTCACGCCGCTGGCGCTGGAGAAACGGGTGGAGCTGGTGCTGGAAGCCGAAGAGGTGTGCGTGATCCACAGCGATCCGGGCGCCATCACCATCGCCTTGCAGAACCTGCTGACCAACGCCCTCAACTTCGCCCCTGCCGCCAGCGAAATCCGGGTGGTGTTGCAGCGTCAGGACGATGGCAGCGCCCGTTTATGTGTCGAAGATGCAGGCCCCGGCATCGATGAACAGCACAAGGCACGTCTGCTGGAGCGTTTCTACAGCCAGGGCAACAGCAATGGCGCGGGATTGGGGCTGGCGATTGTCGACATGATCGTGCGCAAGTTGCAAAGCAGCCTGCATCTGCACAATTCTCCCCAGGGTGGGTTGCGGGCGGAGTTGCGGCTTAACAGTGCTCCGATCAGTCAAGGTCAATGAATAACTTTGTGGGAGGGGCCTTGGCCGCGACAGTCAGTTTCAGGCGCTGAAAATGTGTTGCCTGTTCACTGGGTCGTCGCGGCCAAGGCCCCTCCAACAAGTCACAGGTATGCCTCATGAGCAAACCCGATCAAACCCCAGCCGCATACGCCCCTGTCACCGTCTTGCGTCGCACCAGGGCAATCAACAGAATCGTCCCGGCAACCGCGGCTGTCATCAGGGTTTCATAGCGGTAGTTGGGGCTGATGAGCATGTAGCCCAGCACCAGAGTGATCAGCCCGATCACCAGCCAGGTCAGCCAGGGGAACAGCCACATCTTGAAGGCCGGCTCCTGCCCTTCCCTCTCCAGCTTTGTGCGCATCCGCAACTGGGAAACGGCAATCACCAGATACACCAGCAGCGCAATGGCGCCCGTGGTGGACAGCAGGAAGCCGAACACCTTGCCTGGAAAGGCGTAGTTCACAAAGCAACCGACAAAACCTGCCAGGGTGGAAGCGATCACCGCCACGGTCGGCACACCACTGCCGGAAACCCGCTTGATCTGTACCGGAGCTTCGCCGCGTGCGCCCAGGGAATACAGCATCCGCGAAGCCGTGTAGAGGCCGGAGTTCATGCAACTGGTGACCGCCACGAACACCACGATATCCACCACCATCTTGGCGCCCGGCACATTGATGATTTCCAGCGCTCGCTGGAATGAACCCACTTGCAGCAGGCGCGGATCGTTCCAGGCCACCAGCGAGACAATGAAGAAGATCGAGAAGATGTAGAAAATCGCGATGCGGTACACCACAAGATTGGTGGCCCTGCGAATCTTCTCTTTGGGGTTGGCCGTTTCGTCGGCGGCGATGGTGACGATTTCTGCGCCGAAAAACGAAAAGATCGTGATCAGTACCCCGCCCAGTACCGCGCCGAATCCGTTGGGCATGAAGCCGCCGTTCTGCCAGATCTGCGAGACGCCGGAGGTTTCGGCCAGTGGCCAGAAGCCCAGTACGGCCAGGGTGCAGACACCGATGAACGCCAGAATCGCAATCACCTTCACCAGCGCGAACCAGTACTCGAACTCACCGAAATTCTTCACGCTCACCAGGTTGGTACACGACAGCGTGATCATGATCAGGAAGGCGAACAGCCAGGACGGCACCGAGGGCATCCAGGCGTGCAGGATGTCGGCACCGGCAATGGCTTCGACCGGAATGATCAGCACCCAGAACCACCAGTAAAGCCAGCCGATGGTAAACCCGGCCCACGGCCCGATGGCCTGCCCGGCATAAGTCGAGAACGAACCGCTGTTGGGATTGGCAATCGCCATTTCACCCAGCATGCGCATCACCAGCAATACCAGCAGGCCGGCAATACCGTAGGAAATCAGAATCGCAGGCCCTGCCGTGGCGATGGCCTTGGATGAGCCGATGAACAGGCCGGCACCGATGATGCCCGCAATGGAAATCATCGAAACCTGCCGGGATGTCAGCCCGTGTTTCAGGGAACGGTGCTCGTTCTTTTTATGGGAAACCATGTTCTACCCTCAACGTTGAGGTTGCACAGGACGGCCCACGAAGAAGCAGCCCGACGACGCAACCTGTTTTTGAATAAGCATTTTTGTTGGCGCAGTGTTGTCACTGCTTTTATGGGCTTACTTTCAAACGGAATTCAGATAGACCGGATGCCGAAAGACCGCCACGGCAAAGCCGGGCGAGGTATGAAACTTGCCATGTGTATTTCCTTGAGTCGATTTCGTACGGCAGCAGAAATTGAACGAGAACTTTTGTTGTATGGCGTTTTATTCGGTGTAGAAAATCAGAGTACGACCCGCAAACATTGCCCCGCGTGATACAGCGTAAAACCGGCATCGTAGGCGAGTGTGCGCAATGAACTGCCCGTGACCGCCTTGCTCTTCGAGAAGCTCACCGGCAGAGCCTTGGCATCGTTGCTCAGCAGGTAATCCGCAAAGCACTTGCCCACCAGCGTTCCGGTCGTCACGCCACGGCCATTGAAACCGGTAGCGGCCAACAGACCGGGAGCCGGCTCGAACAGACGTAGCAGGTGGTCTGGCGTAAAGCCGATACGGCCTGTCCAGGTGCTTTCCCACTCGACCTTGCCCAGTTGCGGGAAGTAGTGCTGCTGGATGCGGTCAGCCCACTGGCGGATAAACCACAGCGGATAATTGCCCGCATTGCCCAGGCTGCCCAACACCAGACGCCCGTGCGCATCGCGGCGAATACTGCTCAACACCTTGCGGGTATCCCAGGAACCCTGCCCGCCGTGAAGAATGCCTTCCTGCTCGGGACCGGTGAGCGGCTGCGAGGCCACCTGATAGTAGTAACCGGCAAAGATATGACTCTTCACATCGGTCCATTCGCCTTCGGTGTAGGCATTGGAAGCGATGATGACTTTTTCGGCCCGCACACTGCCCTGACCGGTGCTGACCTTCCAGCCATCGTCCGTGCGCTGCAGCCCGGTTACCGGGGAGTCGCCAAAGATCATCCCGCCCCGCGCAACCACACTGCTCGCCATACCGGCGACATAGGCCATGGGGTTGACGGTACCGGCCCGATAATCCAGCAGCGCACCGGCTATTTTGGTGGTCCCGCAGGCATCTTCGCAGGCCTTGCCGGTCAGCAGTTCGACATTGGCGCCACGGCGTTGCCATTGCTCGGCGCGGCTGCGCAGGTCAGCCAGGCCACTGGCGTTGTGCGCCATGTGCAGGGTGCCAGTACGGGTGTCCTGACAATCGATCCTGTATTTGTCGATGGTGGAAAACACCAGAGCCGGTGCCGCACCCAATGCGCCATTGAGGCGATTGGCCTCGGCGCTGCCCAGGACTTTTTCCAGATCGTCCGGCGCCACCCAGGTCCCGGCGTTGACCAGCCCCACGTTGCGACCCGAACCACCGTGGCCCACCTGATGGGCCTCGACGATGCACACCGACTTGCCGCCCTCGATCAATTGAAGGGCGGCGGACAGGCCGGTATAACCGCCACCGATCACGCAAACGTCAGCCGTTCGCTCACCGCTCAATGGCAGATGGCTGGGCCGTTGCGGCGTCAGTTGCTCCCACAGGCACTCTTGACGAAATTGCGTCATTGCAACACTCCAGCCCCATGAAGTTTCAGGCTCGCCAGGCGAGCCTGATGCCCTGTCTGTCAGTCGAACACGATGCCCTGGGCCAGCGGCAGTTCGCGGGAATAGTTGACGGTATTGGTCTGACGACGCATGTAGGCCTTCCAGGAATCGGAACCGGACTCACGCCCGCCACCGGTTTCCTTCTCGCCGCCAAATGCCCCGCCGATCTCTGCACCGCTGGTGCCGATGTTGACGTTGGCAATGCCGCAGTCACTGCCCGCCGCGCTCTGGAAAGCCTCGGCTTCACGAAGGTCGGTGGTGAAAATGCAGGACGACAGGCCTTGTGGCACTTCGTTGTTGAGGCGCAGTGCTTCCTCGAACTCGTCGTAGGCCAGCACGTAGAGAATTGGCGCGAAGGTTTCGTGACGCACGACATCGCTCTGGGCCGGCATCTCGGCAATGGCTGGAGTCACGTAGTAGCCATTGGGGTATTTGTCCTGCAACTGGCGCTCGCCGCCGAAGACCTGGCCGCCCTCATCACGGGCCTTGCCCAGCGCATCCTGCATGGCTGCAAAAGCCTGCTTGTCGATCAGCGGACCGATCAGGTTGCCTGCACGCGGGTCGCCGACACGCACCTTGGCGTAGGCCGCTTTCACACGCGCAACCACTTCGTCCTTGATGGAGCGATGCACGATCAGGCGACGCAGCGTGGTGCAGCGCTGACCGGCAGTACCGACTGCGCTGAACAGGATGCCGCGCACGGCCAGATCCAGATCGGCGCTCGGGGCCAGGATCATGGCGTTGTTGCCGCCCAGTTCCAGAATGCTGCGACCGAAACGAGCCGCTACACGCGGACCCACTTCACGGCCCATGCGGGTGCTGCCGGTGGCGCTCACCAGCGGCACACGCGGGTCATCGACCAGCGCTTCACCGGCTTCACGGTCACCGATGACCAGTTGCGCCAGACCTTCAGGCGCATCACCGAAGATTTTCAGGGCTTTATCAAACAAAGCCTGGCTGGCCAGAGCGGTCAACGGGGTTTTCTCGGAAGGTTTCCAGATCACCGGGTTGCCGCACACCAGCGCCAGCGTGGTGTTCCAGGCCCAGACCGCCACCGGGAAGTTGAAGGCGCTGATAACGCCCACCACGCCCAGCGGATGCCAGGTTTCACGCATGTGGTGGCCTGGACGTTCGGAAGCGATGGTCAGACCGTACAACTGACGGGAAAGGCCGACAGCGAAGTCGCAGATGTCGATCATTTCCTGCACTTCACCCAGACCTTCCTGGGTGATCTTGCCGGCTTCGATGGACACCAGTTCGCCCAGCGCAGCTTTGTGTTCGCGCAGCACTTCACCAAAGATGCGCACCAGCTCGCCACGACGTGGTGCCGGAACCGTGCGCCATTTCAGAAACGCGTTGTGGGCGCGGTCGATGCGGGCCACGACCTGCGCCTTGCCTTCCAGGCTGACGGAGGCAATCTGGCTGCCATCGATTGGGGTGTAGACGGGGTAGTCCCCTTCTGTGTAAGCACTTTTCGCTACGCCCAGGCTTTCTAACAAATTGGCAACCACATTGATTCTCCTGCAGATGACACTGGTTGAAATCATTGATGTGGATCAGTATTGACCCGCAACAGTCCTTGTCACAAACGACCATTTAGAAAAACATGATTCCGTTTTGGAATGAACCACCCCGCACGTCAACAGGAAACCGTGAATGTCCAAGCGTTTGATGCCCTCAACGACCGCCTTGCAGTGTTTCGAAGCCTCGGCCCGTCACTTGAGCTTCACTCGCGCTGCCCAGGAATTGCACCTCACCCAGAGCGCCGTGAGCAAACAGGTCGCGCAACTGGAAGAGATGCTCTGCCACCCGCTGTTCCAGCGTATCCGCCGCCGTCTGCACCTGACGCCGGCGGGCGAGTTGTACATGGCCGAGGTGAACAAGATCCTCATTCAGGTCGACATGTCGAGCCGCTACATCCTGACCTATGGCGGCGAAACAGAGGTACTGAAAATCGCCACCCAGCCGACGTTCGGCGACCGCTGGCTGGTGCCCAATCTCAAGGGGTTCGGCAGCCAGAACCCCGGCATTCATCTGGATATCCGCAGCGAGCTGGAACCCTTCGATCTGGTCAGGGCCAAGGCCGATGTGGCGTTCTTTTTCGGTCAGGGCACCTGGCCCGGCGCCACCTGTATCGAGCTGTTCAAGGAGGAAGTGGTGCCGGTGTGTGCGCCGGACCTGCTGGCCCACGGCGACATCCCCAGCGCCCAGGCCCTGACCGGCCATACCCTGCTGCAATGCACCTCCCGCCCGGAGGCCTGGCATGAATGGTTTCTGGAGCAGAACCTGCACTCGCAAAACAGCTATCACGGCCCGCGTTTCGACACGTTCTATATGTGCATCCGGGCTGCACAGGCCGGTTGCGGCATAGCCCTGATTCCGCGCTATCTGGTCAGCGAGGAACTGGCCGAAGGCAAGCTGGTGATTGCCTGGGACCACCCGATGCAGAGCGATGGCTCGCACTTTCTGGCACATGCCGAGCATGCGGCTCAGGTTCCCAAGGTCAAGGCGTTCGTGGAGTGGATAAAAGAGCGGGTACAAGCCTAATGTCGATCAGTCAAGGTCAATGAATCACTTTGTGGGAGGCAGCTTGCTGGCGACTTTGGCATACAGACGCAGAATATCTGCCAGTTTCAAGGCCCTCTCGCCAGCAAGCTGCCTCCCACAGGTTTTGTTTGTGCCTTAACTGATCGGCATTAGGGTACAAGCCCGACATTCAGAATTATTGGAATGACTCGACGATTTTATTTCGTTTGCGGGGCATGTCCGTTGTTCGTTTAGATAGACCCAACGTTCAACACAGCAGGATGCCTCCATGTCTTCGCCGAACACCTTCTCCAGAACCCGTCGTGATTCGTTGCCGGAGCGTTTCCAGTGAGCAACGAAAATATCAGCGCGTCCATTTCATTCGTTCACCCTGTCACCCTTTCCCACGGCAAGAACGCCGAAGTCTGGGACACGACCGGCAAGCGTTATATCGACTTTGTGGGCGGCATTGGCGTGCTGAATCTGGGCCACTGCAACCCGCTGGTGGTCAAGGCCATTCAGGAGCAGGCCGAAAAACTGACCCATTACGCCTTCAACGCCACGCCCCATGATCCGTATATCCAGTTCATGAACAAACTGGAGCAGTTCATGCCGGTCAGCTACCCGCTCAGCGGCATGCTGACCAACAGCGGTGCGGAAGCGGCAGAAAACGCCTTGAAGATCGTGCGCAGTGCCACCGGGCGCACGGCGGTCATTGCCTTCGATGGCGCCTTTCATGGCCGCACCCTGGCGACCCTGAACCTCAACGGCAAGGTCGCGCCCTACAAGCAGCGTATCGGCGTGTTGCCCGGCACCGTCTATCACATCCCGTATCCGAGCAAGGACACCGGCGTCACCACTGCCGAAGCGTTGAAAGCCATGGATCGTCTGTTCAGCGTCGAACTCGATGTCAGTGACGTAGCCTGCTTCATCTTCGAAGCGGTTCAGGGCGAAGGGGGGTTCCTGCCCATGGAACCCGAGTTCGCCCAGGCGCTGCGCACATTCTGTGATGAGAAAGGCATTGTGTTGATTGCCGACGAAATCCAGTCCGGATTCGGTCGTACCGGCCAGCGATTTGCCTTCAGCCGACTGGGGATCGAGCCGGACCTGATTCTGCTCGGCAAAAGCATCGCAGGCGGCATACCGCTGGGCGCGGTGGTGGGACGCAAGCACTTGCTCGACACCCTGCCCAAAGGCGGTCTGGGCGGCACCTATTCCGGCAACCCCATCGCCTGCGCAGCCGGGCTGGCGTCGCTGGCACAAATGAGCGATGAAAACCTGTCGCAATGGGGCGAAACCCAGGAAAACATCATCGTCAGCCGCTACCGTGCCTGGCAGGAGCAAAAACTCTCGCCTTATCTGGGCAGGCTGACCGGTGTCGGCACCATGCGCGGCATCGAACTTGTCACTCCCGAAGGCAAACCAGGCACCACACAACTTGCCCAGTTGCTGCAACTGGCCAGGGACGCCGGGCTGCTGCTGATGCCCAGCGGCAAGTCACGGCACATCATCCGCTTGCTGGCACCGTTGACCATCGAGCCGGATGTGCTGAATGAAGGGCTGGATATTTTCGAGCGCTGTCTGGCAGCACTGGACTGAACGCCACCTGTTAACCGGAATTCGTGCGGAGAAACGATCCAGATGAACACTGCAACCTTTGCAAACCGTGATGAGATTCGAGCCAGCTTTTCCCGCGCCATGTCGCAGATGTACAAGACCGAAGTGCCGCTCTACGGCACCTTGATGGAGCTGGTGTCCGAGGTCAACGACAGTGTCATGAACCACCAGCCCCGTGTGCTGGAAAGCCTGAAACAGACCGGTGAAATCCAGCGCCTGGACATGGAGCGCCATGGCGCGATCCGGGTCGGCACCGCGCTGGAACTGGCGACCCTCGCCCGCCTGTTCGCGGTGATGGGCATGGAGCCGGTGGGTTATTACGACCTGACGCCTGCCGGTGTGCCGGTTCACTCCACGGCGTTTCGTGCGGTACACGAACAGTCGTTGCAGATCAGCCCGTTCCGGGTCTTCACCTCGCTGCTGCGCCTTGAACTGATCGAAAACGATGAACTGCGCACCTTTGCCGCAGAAGTGCTGACCAAACGGATGATCTTCACGCCCAGGACATTGGCGCTGATTGAAAAGCACGAGCAGCAAGGCGGCTTGAGCGAGTCGGACGCGAGTGAGTTCGTGCAGCAAGCACTGGAAACCTTCCGCTGGCACAACAGTGCCACGGTTTCGTTGCAGGACTACAAACGGCTCAATGCCCAGCATCGTCTGATTGCCGATGTCGTGGCCTTCAGAGGCCCGCATATCAACCACCTGACCCCGCGCACTCTGGACATCGACGCCGTCCAGGCCGGCATGCCCGGCAAAGGCATAACACCCAAGGCCGTGGTGGAAGGCCCACCCCGTCGCCAGTGCCCGATCCTGCTGCGCCAGACCAGCTTCAAGGCGCTGGAAGAAGCCATCACCTTCAGCGGGGAATCAGGCAGCCATTCGGCCCGCTTCGGTGAAATCGAACAACGCGGCGCAGCGCTCACTCCCAAAGGCCGGGCGCTGTACGACCAGTTGCTGAATGCTGCCCGTGATGAACTGGGCGAATTCCCCAACGAAGCCAACGCTGTGCGTTATGCGCAACTGCTGGAAAAAACCTTCCAGGCCTTCCCCGACAGCTATCAGGCAATGCGCGATCAGGATCTGGCCTACTTCCGCTACTTCTCAACCGGAAAAGGCGCCATCCCGCAAGGCGGTGATCTGGAGCAGTTGATAAAGGACGGCCATGTTCGCTTCGAGCCGCTGGTGTATGAAGACTTCCTGCCGGTCAGCGCGGCGGGCATCTTCCAGTCCAACCTGGGTGACGACTCGCAGTCGCATTACGCGACCAGTTCCAATCAGGACGACTTCCAGAAAGCCCTTGGCCGCCCGACCATCAATGAACTGAAACTGTATGCCGATACCCAGCGCCGGTCTCTGGAGGCGCTGGGTCTATAACGTCAAGGGACAGTCACATCCGCCTGGCCACTTTCGACCAGTGCGTTTTTGACAAAACCCTCGGCCTTCTTGCGCTCGACAAAGGCTCTGACAAACGCCGCGCCAGCCTCACGCTGGCGCGGTACGGCCATGGCCTGGCGAATGGAGGTGAATGCGCCGTCCAGTACGCGATAGCGCGCATCGCTGGCCGCGACCTTTTCCAGCGGCTGACGCACACCCGCTGCCGCCTCCAGGCCTTGTTCGATGAACAGGTCCACAGCACCTGCCGAGGTTTCCGCCCGCTCCAGCCGGGCATTTTTCAGGGTGCGGCTCAGATACAGGTCATAGGCCGCGCCCTTGCCTACTGCAATCCCGATATCCGGCTGATCAAGTTCTTCGACCGACACATAAGGCGCCTGGGCATTCACCAGATACGTGCCCTCGATAATCACATAAGGCTCACTGAACGCGACCTGCTCTTCACGCACCGGCTCGATGGCCAGGAATGCGATATTCCAGACACCTTCGGACAGTGCCGCGAAAACCTTGCCCGCCGCATCGAAGGTCACCATTTCCAGACGCACGCCCAGCTCCTGCGCCAGCGCCTTGGCCAGGGCGACCGATACACCTTGCGGCGAGCCATCCGGCGCTTGCTGGGCCAGCACGGGATTACCGAAATTGATGGCAGCGCGAAGCACACCTTGAGGTGCCAGATCATTGATTACTGCGGGGCTGATCGAACTCATCGAACTCTCCTCGAATGCTTAACGGGCTTGCTGGCTCAGGGCCTGACCTTCGTCGGCGGGCGGGTTGGTAACGCGCATCAGGATCGTCATCAGGAAACCTGCCAGCAACAGCGCAGACAGAAACAGTAACCCATTGGATGCGCTCTGGCTGTTGCCTTTGACCAGACCAATCAACGATGGACCTACAAAACCGCCCAGGTTGCCGATGGAGTTGATCACGGCGATGGAAACCGCCGCTGTCGAGCGGGTCAGGAACAGCGTCGGCAAGGCCCAGAAGGGAGACTTGAAGCTGTAGAGGCCTGACAGGCTCACACAGATCATGGCCATTGCCAGAACCGGACTCTGCAAGGCACCCGCCCCCATCAACCCCAGCGCAGCCACCAGCAACGGAATCGCCGAATGCAGCTTGCGCTCATTGCGGCGGTCGGAACTGCGCGACCAGACGATCATCGCCACCGTGGCGACGATATAAGGCAGCATCGCAATCAGGCCGATCTGTGTGTGGGTCAACGAGTCGGAAAAGCCCTTGATGATCTGCGGCATCCAGTAGCCAATCCCGAGGCTGCCGCACTGATAGACGAAGTAGATGAACGACAGGTAGAGGACCTTGGGATTGGTCATGGTCTTGTAGACGCTCAGGCTCTTCACGTTCTTGCGGCTTTGACGATCACGTTCGAGTTCGTCTGTCAGCCAGGCCTTTTCATGCGGCTTGAGCCATTTGGCCTGCTCGGGACGGTCCGTGAGGTAGAACAGGCAAGCGATGCCCAGAAAAACCGCCGGGATGCCTTCAAGGAACAGCATCCAGCGCCAGCCGCTCCAGTTGAACCAGTTCACGTTATCCATGATCCAGGTGCTCAGGGGCGCACCGATGATGTAGCTCACCGGAATCGCCGCCGTGAACAGCGCCACAGTGGTTGCCAGCTCCTTGGAGCGAAACCAGAAGGTCAGGTAAACAATGATGCCCGGAAAGAAACCCGCCTCGGCCACGCCCAGCAGAAAGCGCAGCACATAAAGCTGGTTGGCGTTCTGGGCAAAGGCCGTCAGGGCCGCAATAAAACCCCAGGTCACCAGAATGCGTGCAATCCAGACCCGGGCGCCGAACTTGTTGAGCATCACGTTGCTGGGGACTTCAAACAGGAAATAACCGATGAAGAAAATCCCCGAGATGAACCCGAATGCTTCACTGGTCAGGGCCAGTTCCTTGTTCATTTGCAGCGCCGCATAACCGATATTGGCGCGGTCCAGATACGAAACGATGTACAGCAGAAAGACAAACGGAATGATCCGCAGGGTGACTTTGCGGACGACCGCAGTTTCGTCGATTGCAGTGTTGTTATTCATGGCGACCTCACGGGATGCAGGGCCGTGCCTGCATCCATTGTTTTTATAGTGTTGCGCTTTATGCGGTAAAAACCATGCACACCGGGCTGCCGGTGGAAATCGAGAAGCCGGTCTTGCTCAACCCGCCCTTTTTCGCATCGACCGCCATCGAAATGATGGTGTCGCTGTCTTCATTGAGTGCAAACAGGAACCGCTCGTTGGGCGTCAGGGTAAAGAAACGCGGCGTCTTGCCCTCGGTCGCGACGAACTCCACCGGGCTCAGCATGCCGGTGCCTTCGTCGATGACAAAGGTGGCGACACTGTCGTAGCCACGATTGGAGGCGTAGAGAAAACGTCCGCGACGGTCGATCTGAATCTCCGATGCCCGACTGTTGCCGGTAAAGGTCGCGGGCAGCGAAGGCAGCACCTGAATGGCCTTGAGTGCGCCGTTCGAAGCATCGAAGCGGTAGGTCGTGACTGTCGAATCCAGCTCATTGATGGCATAGGCAAAAGGTGCGCCGGGATGCAACGCCACATGCCGCGGGCCAGCACCTTCGCGAGTAGTGACGAACGGCTGGTCGGCCGGGTAGAGCTTGCCGTTGTCGAAGCGAAAACTGAAGATCCGGTCCAGCCCCTTGTCCGGAACCAGCACAAAATGACCGGACGGATCGAAGGGGTTGAAGTGCGGCTTGGAGAACGGTTGCTCGACCCGATGCGGCCCCAGCGGCCCTTCGAGTTTCAGCAACTGGTTCAGTGTGCCAAGGGAGCCGTCTTCGGCCACATTCAGCACCGCCAGCGAACCGCCGATGTGGTTGGACACCACCAGAAACCGTTCGCTGGGGTCGAGCGCCAGATGCACCGGGTTCTTGCCTTCGCAGCTTTGCCGGTTGATGAACGTCAGCTTGCCTGTGGCCTTGTCGATACTGAAAGCGCTGACCTCGCTCTGGTCGCCATGCACGGTATACAGCCGGTCATTGGCGCGGTTGAGTGCCAGAAAGGACGGATTGACCAGATCTTTCAGCACCTGGACCGGCTTGAGGGTGCCGTGCTCCTGATCCACTTCATAAACCGTGATGCCTTCGCCACGGGCATTGCGTTCACGCGTGGTCCTTGACCCGACATATGCGTACATGGGGGTTGTTCTCCGGGTAGCCTTGGATGGTCTGTTCGATGTTTCAGTCGCGTCTGCACGCCCGATCGGTACCAGGGATGCGAGCATCGCAAAGCCAGCGGCGGTGCCCATTTGCCTGATAAGCGTTCGCCGGGTGAAGCCGGCTTCAGTGGGATGAATGGCAGGCGCGCAAGGGCCTGCGTCTCTGTCGTCGCTGTGCATGTTTGCCTTCCTTATTATTGTTGATTGCAAAACGTGTAATGCCGATCACATAACTTTGTGGGAGGCAGCTTGCTGGCGACGTCGGTGTTGAAAACACAGAATATCTGCCGGTTTTGAAGCCTTTTTCGCCAGCAAGCTGCCTCCCACAAATCTGGCATTCCGACCTGGGCATTCACTGCCGGGTGCGCTTGACCACCTTGCGAATCACGAACGGCAACACGCCGCCATGGGTGAGGTAGCGAACCTCCTGCAACGAGTCGAGGCGCACCGACAGCTCGACCTGACGAGGCTCTCGCCCGACATGCCGAATGCTCAGCACGACCGGGTTATCGCCCACCACCAGCTCATCGAGCCCGCTGAAATCCAGTTGCTCGGAGCCATCGAGGTGCAGGTCTTCAACCTTTTGCCCGGCCTTGAACTGCAGAGGGATCACACCCATTCCGATCAGATTGCTGCGATGAATACGCTCGATGCTGCGAGCCACCACGGCTTTGACGCCCAGCAGTGCCTGGGCCTTGGCGGCCCAGTCACGGCTTGAGCCTGCGCCGTAGTTGATCCCGGCGAAAACCACCATGGGCGTGTCGCTGTGGGCATAACTTTGAGCCGCCATGAACAGCGGCAGGCACTCGCTGTGATCTGCATTCCAGGCCCAGACACCCGGCCCTGGCTGAGCACCATCCAGCAGCAGATTCCTGACCGACGGATTGGTGAACGCGCCCCGCAACATGACTTCATGGTTGCTGCGCCGCGTGGAGTACTGATTGAGGTCCTGCGGATCCTCGCCCCGCTCCAGCAGCCATTGGCCAGCCAGGCTGGCAGCAGGAATGGCACCGGCAGGCGAGATATGGTCGGTGGTGACGTTATCGCCCAGCACCATCAGCACCCGCGCCTCACGAATGCCCAGGCTGGCCTTGGGTTCGATACCGACATCCATCAGGTATCGAGGACGACGCAGGTAGGTGGATTGCGGACTCCATGGAAACTGCACGCTCCCCTCGGCAGACAGCGCCTGCCAATGGCTCGTGCCGTCCCAGACGGTTTCCAGACGCTTGCGAAAGAACTCCGGCTTGACCACGCCCAGCGCCAGCTCTGCGACATCCGCATCACTGGGCATCAGATCCCGCAGATACACCGGCTGGCCGTTGCTTTCATACCCCAGCGGCTGGGAATCGAGATCGATATCGATCGTGCCGGCAATGGCATAAGCCACGCACAGTGCCGGCGAAGCCAGATAACCCGCTGGCACTTTCGGATTGACCCTTCCTTCGAAATTGCGATTGCCCGACAGCACCACAACGCCCTTGAGGCCTTGATCGGCAAACGCCTCGACATGCTCTTCAAGCTTGCCGGAGTTACCGATACAGGTCATGCAGCCAAAACCTGCCAGATCGAAACCCAGTGCCGAAAAATCCACCAGCAGATCGGCCTGTTGCAAGTAATCCGCGACCACTTGAGAGCCAGGTGACAGTGACGTCTTGACCCATGGCTTGCGCTTCAAGCCCAGGCTGCGCGCCTTGCGGGCCAGTAATCCGGCCTGGATCATCTGTGATGGATTGGCCGTGTTGGTGCAACTGGTAATCGCCGACAGCACCACGGCGCCATGGGTGATGGGCTCTTGAAAAGAGGGTTCGAAAAAGGACTGGGCAACAGGCCCGGCAATCAGGTCAGCACCGCCCAGCACTTCATTGCGAAAAGACGCTGCAGCGCTGGAAAGCGTCTGGCGCTGATGGGGTTGATGCGGGCCGGCAACGCTGGGCTCGATGCTCGCCAGATCCAGTTCGATCAGTTCGTCGAACTCGGGCTCGGCCAGTTCATCACGCCGCCAGAGACCTTGCGCGTTCATGTAGCTGATGATTCTGGAACGCAGCTCCGGGGAGCGGCCACTCAACGCCAGGTACGACAGCGTTTCGTCATCGAACGGGAAGAACACCACAGTCGCGCCGTACTCGGGTGCCATGTTCGAGACAGTACCGCGAGCCGCCCAGCTCAGGGTCGAAAGGCCCGGCCCGGTAAACTCGACGAACTTGCCCACCACCTTGCGCTGACGAAGGATCTGCGCGACATGCAGGGAAAGATCGGTGGCGGTGACGCCAGGGCGCAGCACGTTGCTGACGCGAATGCCGATCACCTGGGGAAAGCTGATCGGCACCGGCTCTCCGACCATCGCCGCCTGCCCTTCCAGACCGCCGACACCCCAGCCCAGCACGCCGATGGCATTGATCATCGGCGTATGGCTGTCGGTGGCGACCATATCGTCAGGGTGCAGCAGGCGCTGGCCGTCCTCGGTGCGACTTTCCCAGACCACTTGCGCCAGGGCTTCCATGTTCATCTGGTGGATGATGCCGGTGCCCGGCGGAATGACGCCAAAGTTATCGAGGCTTTTCTGCGCCCATTTGATGAAGCGATAGCGCTCGCTGTTGCGCCGGAAGTCGATGTCCAGGTTCTGCTGCACCGAATCAGGCTGTGCATAGCTTTCGACGATGACCGAGTGGTCGATGGTCAGCACCGCCGCAATGGACGGATTCATCGCCTGAGGATCACCGCCCAGTTCCGCGACGACATCGCGCATGCCAGCGAAATCGGCGAGTGCAGGCAGACAGGTGGTGTCGTGGAACATCAGGCGGTTGGGCTGAAACGGCACTTCGCAGTCAGGGCCGTGATCCACGGCTCGGGCCAGTACCGAAGGCAATGCCTCGGGGGCACAGCGAGCGACGTTTTCCAGCAGGATGCGGATCGAATAAGGCAGCTTTGCCAATTGCTCGGACGAAAGCATCTTGTGCAAGTCGACGAAAGCAAACGGCTCATGGTCGATGACCAGATGGTTGATCAGGTCGGGGGCGATCTCGGTCATACGCTTGGGCTCGGCTTTTTATAGTATTCGCGGCACTGACACCGCTATGAAGCCGATACTAGGAGCACTGCCCACGGATGAAAATTGAAGTCTCGCCAAGGCAGCGTTCGCCGATGGAGAACGCTCAGTCGGTGGCGAGCCTGAAGTTATCGATCAGGGTTTTGAGGGTCGGCGAGGCCGCTTCGTATTTTCTGAACACCAGCAACAGCGAGCGTTGCGCCCAGGCTTCGTCCAGTGTCACCGCCTTGAGTCTGTGGCTGCGCAGGTATTGTTTGATGACACTGCGCGGCAGGATCGCAACGCCAAGCCCGGCGCCCACCATCCGGCACATGCAGTCGAAGCTGCTGATGCGGATTCTGAGCCGCAGGTCCATGCCCAGCTTTTGCGCCTCGCTGGTCAGCAAGGTGTGCATGGAGCTTTCCAGGTGCGGCCCGACGAATTCGTGCCCCAGCGCTTCCTCGAAGCGCACTGACTTGCGCGTCGCCAGGACATGATCGGCAGGCACCACCAGCGTCAGTTCATCGTTGCGGTAGGGCAAGGTTTCCAGCCCCTGAGAAGCCGTCTGCGCAGCAATGATGCCAAGATCCGCTCGACCGTCTGCCACGGCACGAATCACTGCAGAACCGACCCGCTCCTCGATATCGAATTTGATCTGCGGATACAAGGCGACGAACCCGGCCACGTCGTCGGGCAGAAACTGCGAGAGCGCCGAGGTGATGGCATGAATCCGCACGTGGCCCTTGACCCCGGTGGCGTATTCCCCGAGTTCGGTATCCAGTTGGGCGAGGGTTTGCTTGAGCTGGCGCGCATAGAACAGCATCGACTGTCCCGCCGGTGTCAGCTCGACCCCTCGTGCGTTGCGCAAAAGCAAGGGCGAACCCACCTGGGCTTCCAGTTCTGTGATGCGCTTGCTGATGGCCGATACCGCCAGGTGCCTGATACGCGCAGAACGGGTCAGGTTGCGCTCTTCGGCAACAGTAATGAAAACGTCCAGGCTGGTCAGGTCGTAGCGCAATGGGGAAATCCTCGCAGAGGGGATGGGCATTAAACAGGATTTCACGGCTGTCTTCGCGTCTGCTGCAGCTCAAAACCCTACTTTCTGTGTTCTGATTAAGGCAACGATAAATAAAGTTCGCAATATTGGTGGGCAGCATGGCGCTCTGCATACTCCAGCCAAAGGTTCAAAGCAGCCTGGGCCGATATCACTCTGCGGCCTTACAAGAATATCCAGCCCCACAAGGGCTTCCATGGACGCCATGGACTTTTGAAGCTGCCCCGGGCGCCACAACGCGCCCTCCTGAAAGCACAACAACGATTGATAAGGCCTCTTAAAAGGTCATTCAGCAGGCAAGGGGATCATCATGCAACACTCACAGGCCGCAGTGGCGGGCGACAAGCAGGCTGTTTCAGCCACCGTAAAACTGTATATCTGGGCCGCGATCATCCTTATCGTCGCCGAAATGATCGGCGCCATCAGCATCCCCCTGGGCCCCGGCAAAGTCGTCTTGCTGCCCATGGTCTGGGCACTGGTGCTGGGCGCGGTAATCGGTATCGCCAGCCGCCGCATGCCAGGCACCATCGGTGTCGACCACGCCACGCAACTGCGCTCGGCGTCCATCCTGCAACCTGCCCTGCTGATTTTCATCGCCAAACTCGGTCTGGTGGTCGGCGGTTCGTTGCCGGTGGTATTCGCCTCCGGCTGGGCGTTGCTGTTCCAGGAGTTCGGCCATTTCGTCGGTACGGTGATTCTCGGCCTGCCCGTCGCGCTGATGCTGGGCATCAAGCGTGAAGCCATCGGCGCCACCTTCTCTGTCGGCCGCGAGCCGAGCCTGGCGATCATCGGTGAACGCTATGGCATGGACTCCCCTGAAGGTCGCGGCGTACTGGCCGAATACCTGACCGGCACCCTGTTCGGCGCGCTGTTCATTGCCATCGTGGCCGGTTTCATCGCCAGCCTCGGCATATTCCATCCCAACTCCCTGGCCATGGGCTCGGGCATCGGTTCGGGCAGCATGATGGCCGCTGCCGCAGGCGCCATTGCCGCTCAACAGACCCCGGAAGTCGCCAAGGAAGTCATGACGCTGGCGGCCGCCTCCAACCTGATCACTACCACCATCGGCACCTACTTCACCCTGTTCATTTCCCTGCCGCTGGCGGTCTGGGGTTATAGGGTGCTGGAGCCGCTGATCGGTCGAACCACCAAGGCTTCCATCAGCGACGAAAACATCAGCAGCAAGGACGTCTCTCTGGATGTTCCGGAGCTGAGCTGGGCCGGCAAGGTCAGTGCCTGGCTGGCAGCCGGTGCGCTGGCGCTGATCGCCAACTACGTCGGTTACAAGACCCTGTCCACCGATGCCCTCACCGGCATGGGCATCATGATCTTCTGTACCTTCGTGGGTGAAATGCTCTGCAGCCTGCTGCGTCGCAAGATCCCGGCAGTCTGCACGGTGTCGCTGGTGGCAATGTTCCTGACCTCGCCTGCCTGCCCGTTCGCAGCGGAAATCACCCGCCTGACCAGCTCGATCAACATGCTGGCGGTGATTACCCCGATGCTGGCCTTCGCCGGTCTGTCGATTGCCAAGGATCTGCCTGCGTTCCGTCGTCTGGGCTGGAGGATCGTACTGGTATCGTTCCTCGCCAACTTCGGCACATTCATAGGTGCCGTGCTGATCGCTGAACTGTTCCATTGATCCACTCGGCTGGACACTGAAAAGGGCGCGTCGATTGACGCGCCCTTTTCATTTGCCCGGTCATTTATCCGGTACGGCCTCGCTTACCAGCCAGTCATGCACCGCGCGCCTGGACGGTGTGCTCAACGCGCCTTCGCGATAGGCCAGCACGTATTTCTTCTTGGCCTTGATCGGATGCCCGAAAGGCACGATCAGCGAGCCCTGCTCCAGTTCGTCGGTGATCAGCGCCTTACGGGCAATGGCCACGCCCATGCCCATTCTCGCGGCGTCGATGGTCAGGTGATTGCGATTGAAAGTATGCCCGCGCCGCACGTCGATCCCGGCAGCACCGATAGCAGCCAGGTAGAACTCCCACTCTGCATACTCGTAGCTGCCACGCCAGGCCGTGATGTCGTGCAACAGCGGGAAATGCACCAGCTGGCTGGGCGTATCCAGAGGCGGCTTGCCTTCCAGCAGCACGGGCGAGCACACAGGGAACAGCTCTTCTTCCAGCAAAGGCGTGGTCATCAAGCCCGGATAGCTGCCGTCATTGAGATCGATGGCCAGATCGAAGTCGTCGTCGCGCAACGAGCCGCTGCTGTCTTCGGCAATGATCCGCAACTGGATATCCGGGAAAGCCTCCTGCAAGCGTGGCAAGCGCGGCATCAGCCATTTGCCGAGGAACGAAGGAATGCAGCGCAGCTTGAACACGCCGCCGATCCGCCCGGAATACAGCAGGCGCAATTCATCGCTGATACGGCTCTGCACTTCATTGGCCACCAGCGCCAGCCGCTGCCCTTCGGCGGTCAACTCAAGCCCGCGCCCGACCCGGTGAAACAGGGCAAAACCCAGACGCTCTTCGAGCTGACGCATCTGCTGGCTGATGGCACCCGGCGTCACGTGCAGCTCTTCGGCGCAACGGGTGAAAGAAAGATGTCGGGCGGCACAGGCAAAGACCTGTAACCAGGCGTGCATCTGTGCATTGAAAATTCTGCTCATTGAAGAGTTCCGCTAAAGCGTTGCATAGGAACAATCGTTTGTCGTTTGGAAGCCCTGAGCCAAATATGAGAACCATGAACAGGGAGTTCCATGACTCCCATGGAAACTCATTTGCAGGACCTCCGTGATGGCTATCAGCGTCTTCGACATGTTCAAAATCGGCATTGGCCCCTCCAGTTCACACACCGTAGGACCGATGCGGGCCGGGGCGCTGTTTGTAACCGACCTTCGCGAGCGCAACCTGTTGCATAGCGTAGAACGGATCGAAGTGCGATTGTACGGATCTCTGTCGGCCACGGGCATCGGTCACAGCAGCGATCGTGCGACTGTCATGGGTTTAATGGGCGAGTGGCCAGACCAGATCGACCCCAGCCAGGTCAATCAACGCATCGACGCCCTGCTGGAGAACGGCCAGTTGATGCTGGCCGGCGAGCGGGAGATCAAGTTCCTCTGGCAGCGCGACATGTGCCTGCTGGACGAAAGCCTGCCCTATCACCCCAACGGCATGACGCTGTGTGCCTACGGGGCGACCGGTGAGTTGCACGAGCAGACCTACTATTCGGTGGGTGGCGGTTTCGTGATCGACGCCGCGCAAGCTGCCAGCGGCGTGCTGGACAGCGATGAAACCGTGCTGCCTTATGACTTCTCCAGCGGCGCCGAATTGCTCAAGCTGTGCAAGACCCACGGTCTGAGCATTTCCGGGTTGATGATGGCCAACGAAAAGGCCTGGCGCAGCGAGGAAGAAATCCGCGCGAAGATTCTGGTCATCTGGGAAGCGATGCGTGAATGCGTGAACAAGGGCCTGAACGAAACCGGGATTCTGCCCGGTGGCCTGAAGGTCCGTCGTCGTGCCCACCGCCTGCATCAGAACCTGCAGAATCTCGATAACCCCAATGTGATAGGCTCGACCCTCAGCGCCATGGAGTGGGTCAACCTCTTCGCCCTGGCGGTGAACGAAGAAAACGCTGCCGGTGGCCGCATGGTCACTGCGCCCACCAATGGCGCAGCGGGTATCGTGCCTGCGGTGCTGCATTACTTCATGAAATTCAACCCGGCCGCCAATGACGACGACGTGGTGCGCTTCTTCCTCAGTGCCGCTGCGGTGGGCATTCTGTGCAAGAAAAACGCTTCCATCTCGGGCGCGGAAGTAGGCTGTCAGGGGGAAGTCGGATCGGCCTGCGCCATGGCGGCGGCCGGGCTTGCGGAGATTATCGGAGCCTCGCCGGAACAAGTGGAAAACGCTGCGGAAATCGGCCTGGAACACAACCTTGGCCTGACCTGCGACCCGGTCGGCGGCCTGGTTCAGGTGCCTTGCATCGAGCGCAACGCCATTGCTGCCGTGAAGGCGATCAATGCGGCACAAATGGCCATGCGTGGGGATGGCGAGCACTTCATCTCCCTGGATCACGCCATCCGCACCATGCGCGATACCGGTGCCGATATGCACGACAAGTACAAGGAAACGTCACGGGGCGGGTTGGCGGTGAATCTGGTGGAGTGCTGATTGCGCTCTGTTCGCGAATAAATTCGCTCCCACAGGTTGTTCATTCTGTGGGAGCGAATTTATTCGCGAAAGACCCGGTGAAATGATCAACTCACCGGCAGGCACTGCTCCACCAACGCCGTCCATACCGCAACGCCAGGTTCGATCACCTGATCGTTGAAGTCGTAATACGGGTTATGCAGCGCGGCGGAAGGTTTCTCGCCGTCCACACCCAGCCAGACATAAGCACCCGGACAGGCATGCAGCATGAAGGCGAAGTCTTCGGATGCCATGGACGGGTTGCAACCCCACTGCACATTGGCCTCACCCACCGCTGCAACAGCCGCACGACGAATCGTGGCCGCCGCGTCGACATGGTTCTCGGTGACCGGGTAGCCGACGTTGTAGACCAGCTCGCCACGCACACCGAAAGCCACCGGTAAACGCTCGACGAATTCGCCGATCAGTTGCTGGACCTTGTCGCGTACCGGCGTCTGCAGGCAACGCACCGTGCCGCGCAATACCGCCGTTTCCGGAATCACATTGATCGCTTCCCCGGCATTGAACTGGGTGATGCTGACCACAGCCGAATCCAGCGGTGAAAGACGACGCGACACGATGGTCTGCAACCCCAGAACCAGCTCGGCAGCCGCCACAATCGGGTCGGTGCCCTTGTCCGGCATCGCAGCGTGACTGCCTTTGCCGGTCAGGGTGATCTCGAAGGTATCCAGCGAAGCCATCATCGGACCCGGATTGATCACGACATTACCCGCCGGAACGCCCGGCCAGTTGTGCAGCCCGTAGATCGCGTCCATCGGGAACTGCTCGAACAGGCCATCCTCGATCATCCGCTGGGCACCGCCCAGATTTTCTTCGGCTGGCTGGAAGACGAAATGCACCGTGCCACGGAACTTGCGTGTTTCAGACAGGTGCCGCGCAGTCGCCAGCAGAATCGCGGTATGACCATCGTGACCGCAGGCGTGCATGCAGCCCTTGTGTACCGACTTGTGTGCGGTGTCGCCCAGTTCCTGGATCGGCAGCGCATCCATGTCAGCACGAATGCCGATCACCGGGCCATCGCCATTGCGCAGGGTACCGACGACACCCGTGCCGCCGAGGCCGCGATGGACCTCGATGCCAAAACTGGTGAGCAGATTCGCCACCTTGTCGGAGGTCTGCAGCTCCTGGAAACCCAGTTCTGGCGCCGCGTGAATCGTGCGACGCCAGACAGTCGCCTGATCGATCAGGGCTTTGGAAATCTTCATTACAGTTACTCCAGACTCGCGCCATAGCCAAAACTTGCAGCAGGCTTGGCGGCGGTTTCAACCCAGACGCTTTTCACTTCGCTGTACTCACGCAACGCATCGAGGCCCGAGGAACGGCCATAACCGCTTTCGCCGTAACCGCCGAAGGGCGAGCTGACGTGAATGGTTTTGTAGCCGTTGACCCAGAAAGTCCCGGCGCGTACCTGTTTGGCAACGCGATGGGCACGACCGACATCACGGGTCCAGACGCCACCGGCCAGGCCGAAACGGCTGTCGTTGGCGATACGGATGGCGTCTTCTTCGTCCTTGAATGGAATCGCCACGACCACTGGCCCGAAGATTTCTTCCTGAGCGCAATACAGGTCATTGGTGCCCGCCAGTACGGTCGGATTGACGTAGTAACCCGGCTTGTTCGGGATGGGATCGGCCTCTTTGCCCACAAGTTTCGCGCCGTCTTTGAGTGCGCCTTCGACCATGGTTTTCACATGGTTGTATTGCTTGGCGTTGTTGATCGGGCCGATCTGGGTTTCCGGATCGCTGGGGTCACCGACCTTGAATTGCGTGGCAGCCACGGCCAGGGCGTTGGTGAATTTTTCAAAGATCGATTCCTGCACCAGCAGGCGCGAACCGGATACGCAGCTTTGACCGGCACCGGAGAAAATCGCCGCCTGCGCGCCGCGCAAGGCGACTTCAAGATCGGCATCTTCAAACACGATATTGGCCGACTTGCCGCCCAGTTCCAGTACCGCCGGAATGCAACGCTGAGCCGCCGCCACCGCAATATGACGACCGGTTGCAGGCGAGCCCACGAACACGACCTTGCGAATGTCGGCTTTGGCGATGAAGGCCTGACCAATGGAGTGGCCGAAACCGGCAATGACGTTGACCAGACCTTTTGGCACACCGGCACGCTCGATCAGCACACCGATCATCAGCGAGCTGAGAGGCGTCAGTTCGGACGGCTTGAGAATCACCGCATTACCGGCCGCAATAGCCGGTGCGATCTGCCAGCCGCAGGTGAAGATCGGCGCGTTCCAGGGCGTGATCTGCAATACGGTGCCCAGGGGCTCGTAGGTCACGTAGTTCAGGTGCGTGGTGGGGACCGGAATGATTTCGCCATGCAGCTTGTCGGCCCAGCCGGCGTAGTACTCGAACATCTCGGCGACTTTGAGCACTTCGACACGGGCATCGCGAATCGGCTTGTTGGCGGTCAGGGACTCGATCTGGGCCAGGTTTTCCTGCTCTTCACGAATCAGGGCACCGATCTGGTACATGGCACGACCACGGGCCTGGGCGGTCAGTGCCCACCATTGCGCCTGAGCGGTCTTCGCGGCCTTGTCGGCCAGTTCGACCAGGGATTCATCGGCATCAGGAAAGCTCAGCAGGACGCTGTCATCATGGGCATTGCGCACTTCGACCGGAGCACCGTGGCCTTCGACGAATTCACCACCGACGTAGCTGGCAATGACACTGCGATCGCCCCAGTAAGGACGCAGCAGTTCAAGGATTTTTGCAGTGCTCATCGGTTACTCTCCACGGCCGTAAAGTTGGGCATCGGTACGCTGCACGATTGCGCAGAAGTCTTCGTTATCCGCCAGGGTTTCGCTGCTGGCTTTCCACAATTGGGCCACCACACGGGACAGTGGCAGCTCCATGTCCAGGCTGTCCGCCAGATCGCTGGCCAACCCCACATCCTTGCGCATCAGGCCCATGGTGAAGCCGGAGTCGTAAGCCTTGTTGAGCACCCAGGTCGGAAACATGACCTGGGTAGCGCCACTGCGCCCCGAACCGGCATTGAGGCCTTGCAGCAGTTTCTCCGGATCGACACCGGCTTTGGCCGCCATGGCGACCGCTTCGGCGGTGCTGATCAGATGACAGGCGGCCAGCATGTTATTGGCAATCTTGGCGACGTTGCCGGCCCCACACTGCCCGACGTGAACGCGGGTGCCGCTCATGCCTTCCAGCACGGGCATGACACGGGCCAGGTCATCATCCTCAGCACCGATCACCATGGACATGGTGCCAGTGGCCGCGCCTTTGGGGCCGCCGGAAACCGGAGCATCGATAAAGGCCACGCCGGTCTTCAACAGTTCGGCAGCCACCTTGCGGCTCATTTCCGGTGTGGACGTGGTGGTATCGACGACGACCAGACCCTTGCGGCCGAACTCGATGATGCCACCCTCGCCCAGGCAGACCGACTCGACGTGCTCGGCCTTGGGCAGCGACAGGATCAGAATGTCCGAGTCCTGGATCAGTTGCTTGCGGTCGGCAACCGGCTTGACGCCTTTGCTCTCGGCTTGCGCCAGTGCCGCCTGAGACAGGTCGAAACCGCTCACATCGAAGCCTTTGCCCGCCAGGGTGGCCGCCATGCCGCCGCCCATGTTGCCCAGTCCGATCACACCTACTTTCAAAGTCATGTTTCGTATCTCGGTTAAAGGTTTTGTACAAATTCAAGGATGACGTTGCCCGCCGCTTCGGGTTGCACCATGACGCGGCCCGGCACGTATTCGTGGGGTACTTCGTTGTGTTCGAGGATGAAGCGCGCCGTGTCCAGGCTTTTGGTATGCAGGCCGATGGCGATGGCATGGGCACGCTCGCTGGCGGCGTGGGGCAGCCTGACGCCGGGGTATTGAAGGGCAGCGGTGGCAGCATCCATGGCTCGCAGCAGACCGCAGCGGGTATCGGCTTGCAGGATGTTGCCGTTGTAGGTAACGGCGTCGCCGTACAGGGCTTTCCAGCGCGGCTCCAGTTCTGCCGGATCAGCCAGGTAGGTCACGCTGAAAATCCCGTCCACGGCATTGCAGTGGTTCTGCCAGCCCGGTACCCAGATCAGTTCGGGGCGGTGCTGGTGACAGATAAAGTTCGAAGCATCGGGCAGCGCCGGGTCGATGAATAACCCCAGGGACACAACCGCTTCATCGGGACGTCCGTCAGGCAACGTCATGCTGCGGCGAAAATCGATCCGCCCCTGGCTCGGCAGGCCGGCCTCGACCAGACGCGCGTGATCGGCGTCCGCATCCTTGCTGTGCAAGGCCACCAGCGAAACGCCCTCTTCGCCACGGTCCAGAAACTCGCCCAACTGGCGACCAAAGCAGAAACCGTTGACCGAGTTGGTGCCGAACTTTGCCGGATCGTCGATACCGATCAGTTCGATGAAGTTGCTTTCAAACATCATCAGCGAGGTCACGCTGCCCCATGGGTGATAACTGACCGGGGACGGCATGAAGCCCATTTTCCGATAGAGCTGCAACGCATGGGCGTGGTCACGCACCGTGACCAGCGGATGATCGATACCTTGTGGAAACTGAGCGACGGCTGCCATAGATGAACTTTCCCTGCATTATTCTTGTGATTTTGTCGTGAAGGTCGCGAGTGAAGCCGGTGCAGTGCCAACGGGTCTGGCGGGCGCACCGGCCACCACGACGCCCGCAGACACGGGTTTGAGTACAACGGAATTGGCGGCCACGATGGCGCGCTCGCCCACTTCGATATTGCCCAGTACAGATGCGCCTGCGCAGATCAGCGCGCCGCGACGGATCTTGGGGTGGCGATCCCCTGCTTCATTGAGGGTGCTGCCCAGCGTGACGCCATGCCAGAGGCTGACTTCATCCTCGACCACAGCGGTCTCGCCAATCACCAGCCCGATGCCGTGATCGACGAACAGGGCTTTGCCAAGCCGGGCGGCGGGATGAATATCGATACTCCAGGCGCTGGCTGCCCAGTTCTGTAGCAGCACGGCGCTCTGGATGTCGCCGTCGTTCCAGAGCGAGTGGGCAATGCGATAGGCCTGCACGGCCTGGATGCCGCGAAAGGTCAGGAAGGCTGTGAGGTGATCGGGACAGGCTGGATTGACGACAACCAGATGGTTGATGTCCACAGCCGCTGCTTCGGTGATGCTCGGGTTGGATTGCAGTACGGCCTTGAACCAGCCCTGCAGATCGGCATCAGGCACTTTGTCCTGAAGCTGGTGAGCCAGATTGGCGGCCAGGGCAGACTCAAAGGATGAATGCGCCAAGATCCGGTTGTGTGCATGCAGGGCAAGCACCGGATTACGTTCACCAAGCTGTTGCGCCTGTTGGCGCAGACGTTGCCAAAGAGCTGTCATACACCCTCCCGTTTGCCTATGGATCGAGTATGGACAGCGCTGACACCCATCAGCAATAATCAAAAAATTGAATTTATGTTGCCTTTACCGCAACACAGGAAAAATCATGAGCCTCGTTCAGGATCGGCGGATTCTTTATTTCTTCGAAGCAGTGCGCCTGGGCAGTGTCCGGGCTGCGGCTGATTTCCTGAACGTCGCGCCTTCGGCCGTCAGCCGACAGATCGCCCAACTGGAACAGGAGCTGGGTTCACCGCTGCTGGAAAGGCATCGTCGTGGCGTCAAACCCACTGAAGCGGGCGACAAGGTGCTGGCGTATTACCGGCAACGACTCACCCAGCAGGAAGTGTTGCTGGAATCCATTCAGGCGTTGCGCGGGCTGCACAGCGGTTCGGTCACGCTGGTGTCGGGGGAAGGTTTTCTGGAAAGCCTGGCGCAACCGCTGGCAAAGTTCTCGGCGCTCTATCCCAGGATAGAACTGATCGTGAATGTCTGCGGCAGCAACGAGGTGATCCGTCAGGTGGTGGAGGATGAGGCGCATATCGGCCTGGTCTTCAACCCGGCCGCCGACCCGAAGATCCGCTCACACGCCCATCAACGGCAACCTGTCTGCGTAGTGACCAGCCCTGATCATCCACTGGCCCAGGAAAAAGGCCCTCTCGAACTCAAAGGCCTGGATCGTTATCAACTGGCTCTGCCAAGCGTGTCCTACGGCATCCGCCAGATTCTGCTGCAGGCCGAGCATCAACTGGGCGTCTCAGTAAAACCGGTGCTGACCTGCAACACCTTTTCCATGCTCAAGCATTTCGCCATGCATGGCGGCGTCACACTGCTGCCCACCTTCGTGATCGAAGAGGAAATGAAAGCCGGAAAGCTGCTGGCCCTGCCCTTGCAGCATGAAGTGTTCAGCAGCCCCCAGACTCACCTGATAAGCCGACTGGGGCGTCAGCTCAGTGTCGGTGCCAGCCGGCTCATGACGCTGCTGTTGCAGGAAATGACGGCGTTTCAGGACTGAGGCTGGCAGCCCGCATCAAGTCGGAACCGGAGCATGCCCGGCGATAAGGCGCTCCTGCTTGAGCTCGGCCCAGAAGTCTGCCGGGATGGCGACTTTCATGGACTGGGCATTACTGGCGATCTGTCCCGGTACGCGGGACCCGGGCACAATGGCTGACACCAACGGGTGCGCGGCAGCAAACTGCAAGGCGGCGGTACGCATGTCGATGCCATGACGACCGGCTATGGCAGCCAGTCTGGCGCGACGCTCGACAGCAAGCGGCGGCAATTCGGTCGAAAAGTTGAAACGCCGGCCGCCTCCCAGAAAACCGTCATTGAGCGGAGTTCCGACCACAACGCTTGTGCCTTTTTTGGCCAACGCAGGCAGAGTCCGGTCAAGCGCCTGTTCGTGATCGACAATGGAATACTGGCAAGCCAGCAAGACGATGTCCGGCGTAGGGTCGTCATGCTCTACAGCACGAACGGCGGCGTCAGGCCGGTTGATTCCGAATCCCCAGGCTTTGATCAGCCCTTCTTCGCGCATTTTTTCCAGCTCTCGCATGGCTCCCGTACGGGCAACTTCATAGGCCGCTTCCCAGCCGCCTTGCAACTCCGTGTTGTCCGGCGACAGGTCGTGGATGTAAACCACGTCTATACGCGCCAGGCCGAGCCTTTGCAGGCTGTCCTCGACAGAGCGCCGGGCTCCGGCAGCGGTGTAGTCGTAGCGGTATTCAAAAGGTGCCGGAGAGGTCCAGATCGAGCTATCGCCACGAGGTTTGCCTGCTGCCTTGAACACGCGCCCGACTTTGGTGGAAATGACATAGTCATCCGGGTTGCGGTTATGCAGGAAACGTCCGAGGCGATATTCGCTGAGGCCGAATCCATAGAAGGGCGATGTATCAAACAGTCGCACGCCGGAATCCCAGGCCGACTGCAAGACAGCTGCCGCCTGCTCATCGCTGATGGGGGCAAAGATATTACCGATTTGCGTCCCACCCATGCCGAAGCGGTAAGGCGTCATGTAACGAAGGTTGTGCCGGGCCGGGTTCGTCTGCAGCGCCGTGCGCACCACATTGCCACGCGTCGGCATCACGCTGCCGCGTTCACCCACTGGCACGCTGGTCAATGTCTGGGCATTACCCACCATGGGCAGCAATGTGGCCGCCAGTGCGCCGCCTGCCGAAAGCCTGAGAAAATCACGCCGATCCATCACAGATTCCTTGCTCAATTTCGTGGGGGAACACCAGGAAGAACCCCAAGATAGACGAGCGGTTTTGAGGGGCGTGATCACAATCCGATGCTCTTTTTGCACAATCCTGCCGCCCCACTTGAGCGGATGACCTCTTCTGCGCACACTGCAATCTCAGTCCTTGCAGGGTCAGGTTCATGAATCAATCGTTGGCGTTGTCCGCTCCTAATCCTGGCCGGGAAGGCGATGGTCTAAAGCGACTTGCCTCACGGTTGATAGCCCATTGCAGTGAAGAGGCTAACCCCAGCGCCATAAAGGGCCTGACCTTCTATCGCATGGAGGCGCCTGGCTTACCGACCTATTGCGTCTACGAACCTTGTATGGCGCTGATTGTTCAGGGCACCAAGCACACCGTATTCGGTCATGAAGAATTGTTGTCAGAGCCAGGCGGCTTTTTCGTCACTTCGATTGATATCCCCACCACAGCAAAAGTCATCCAGGCCAGTGCCGAGCGCCCTTACCTCTCAGTGGTATTGAAACTCGATATGGCGATTCTGCACGATGTTGTTCAAAGCATGCCCGTGGTCGAGAGCAGCGCCCATCCGACTCGTTGCTACGCCGCCGGGCAAGCATCGGATGAGTTGATCGATGTGTTCAACCGTCTGGTGGGCTTGCTGGATCGTCCCCAAGAGATTCCGCTCATGGCAGAACTGGTCAAGCGAGAGGTCTGCCTGCGGCTGCTTCTCAGCGAAGCTGGAGACTGGCTGCGCTGGATCGTACGTGAGGGGTATCGCTCACGTGGAATTGTGAGAGTGATTGACTGGCTCAAGCGCAACTATGCCAAGCCGTTGCGTATTGCCGAACTCGCGGAGATTGCGGGCATGGCTGGCTCGACCCTGCACCATAACTTCCGCCAGCTCACCGGCACCAGCCCCTTGCAGTATCAGAAGACACTGCGCCTGCATGCAGCACGTAGCCTGATGCTGACGGAGCGGCTGGACGCCAATACAGCGGCATTGCGTGTGGGCTATGAAAGCGTTTCGCAATTCAGCCGCGAGTACGCCCGCCGCTTCGGCGCGCCACCTTCACGTGACATTCGCCAGACGCGGACTTCGATTCCGGCTTCTTAGGTGCTGTCGCCGGCAAGCCGCCTCCCACTGTTTCGTCTTTCGCCAACGACCAGAAAGACAAAACCCCCACCTGCCTGTGCAGATGGGGGTTTCGGAATGTAATCTTGACGATGACCTACTCTCACATGGGGAAACCCCACACTACCATCGGCGATGCATCGTTTCACTGCTGAGTTCGGGATGGGATCAGGTGGTTCCAATGCTCTATGGTCGTCAAGAAATTCGGTAGCCGGTGCGTGATGATTCACGGACCCGCGAATGGGTGTGTAATAGAATGTGTGGGTGGCGCAAACTTTCGGTTCGTCATCTTCACTCACCACAACCTGCGTCAGCAGATTGCTTGGGTGTTATATGGTCAAGCCTCACGGGCAATTAGTATGGGTTAGCTCAATGCCTCACAGCACTTACACACCCCACCTATCAACGTCGTAGTCTTCGACGGCCCTTCAGGGAACTCAAGGTTCCAGTGAGATCTCATCTTGAGGCAAGTTTCCCGCTTAGATGCTTTCAGCGGTTATCTTTTCCGAACATAGCTACCCGGCAATGCCACTGGCGTGACAACCGGAACACCAGAGGTTCGTCCACTCCGGTCCTCTCGTACTAGGAGCAGCCCCTCTCAAATCTCAAACGTCCACGGCAGATAGGGACCGAACTGTCTCACGACGTTCTAAACCCAGCTCGCGTACCACTTTAAATGGCGAACAGCCATACCCTTGGGACCGGCTTCAGCCCCAGGATGTGATGAGCCGACATCGAGGTGCCAAACACCGCCGTCGATATGAACTCTTGGGCGGTATCAGCCTGTTATCCCCGGAGTACCTTTTATCCGTTGAGCGATGGCCCTTCCATACAGAACCACCGGATCACTAAGACCTACTTTCGTACCTGCTCGACGTGTCTGTCTCGCAGTCAAGCGCGCTTTTGCCTTTATACTCTACGACCGATTTCCGACCGGTCTGAGCGCACCTTCGTACTCCTCCGTTACTCTTTAGGAGGAGACCGCCCCAGTCAAACTACCCACCATACACTGTCCTCGATCCGGATAACGGACCTGAGTTAGAACCTCAAAGTTGCCAGGGTGGTATTTCAAGGATGGCTCCACGCAGACTGGCGTCCACGCTTCACAGCCTCCCACCTATCCTACACAAGCAAATTCAAAGTCCAGTGCAAAGCTATAGTAAAGGTTCACGGGGTCTTTCCGTCTAGCCGCGGATACACTGCATCTTCACAGCGATTTCAATTTCACTGAGTCTCGGGTGGAGACAGCGCCGCCATCGTTACGCCATTCGTGCAGGTCGGAACTTACCCGACAAGGAATTTCGCTACCTTAGGACCGTTATAGTTACGGCCGCCGTTTACCGGGGCTTCGATCAAGAGCTTCGCTTGCGCTAACCCCATCAATTAACCTTCCGGCACCGGGCAGGCGTCACACCCTATACGTCCACTTTCGTGTTTGCAGAGTGCTGTGTTTTTAATAAACAGTCGCAGCGGCCTGGTATCTTCGACCGGCATGAGCTTACGGAGCAAGTCCTTCACCCTCACCGGCGCACCTTCTCCCGAAGTTACGGTGCCATTTTGCCTAGTTCCTTCACCCGAGTTCTCTCAAGCGCCTTGGTATTCTCTACCCAACCACCTGTGTCGGTTTGGGGTACGGTTCCTGGTTACCTGAAGCTTAGAAGCTTTTCTTGGAAGCATGGCATCAACCACTTCGTGTTCAAAAGAACACTCGTCATCAGCTCTCGGCCTTGAGACCCCGGATTTACCTAAGATCTCAGCCTACCACCTTAAACTTGGACAACCAACGCCAAGCTGGCCTAGCCTTCTCCGTCCCTCCATCGCAATAACCAGAAGTACAGGAATATTAACCTGTTTTCCATCGACTACGCTTTTCAGCCTCGCCTTAGGGACCGACTAACCCTGCGTCGATTAACGTTGCGCAGGAAACCTTGGTCTTTCGGCGTGGGTGTTTTTCACACCCATTGTCGTTACTCATGTCAGCATTCGCACTTCTGATACCTCCAGCAAGCTTCTCAACTCACCTTCACAGGCTTACAGAACGCTCCTCTACCGCATCACCCGAAGGTGATACCCGTAGCTTCGGTGCATGGTTTGAGCCCCGTTACATCTTCCGCGCAGGCCGACTCGACTAGTGAGCTATTACGCTTTCTTTAAAGGGTGGCTGCTTCTAAGCCAACCTCCTAGCTGTCTAAGCCTTCCCACATCGTTTCCCACTTAACCATGACTTTGGGACCTTAGCTGACGGTCTGGGTTGTTTCCCTTTTCACGACGGACGTTAGCACCCGCCGTGTGTCTCCCATGCTCGGCACTTGTAGGTATTCGGAGTTTGCATCGGTTTGGTAAGTCGGGATGACCCCCTAGCCGAAACAGTGCTCTACCCCCTACAGTGATACATGAGGCGCTACCTAAATAGCTTTCGAGGAGAACCAGCTATCTCCGAGCTTGATTAGCCTTTCACTCCGATCCACAGGTCATCCGCTAACTTTTCAACGGTAGTCGGTTCGGTCCTCCAGTCAGTGTTACCTAACCTTCAACCTGCCCATGGATAGATCGCCCGGTTTCGGGTCTATACCCAGCGACTAAACGCCCTATTAAGACTCGCTTTCGCTACGCCTCCCCTATTCGGTTAAGCTTGCCACTGAATATAAGTCGCTGACCCATTATACAAAAGGTACGCAGTCACCCAACAAAGTGGGCTCCCACTGCTTGTACGCATACGGTTTCAGGATCTATTTCACTCCCCTCTCCGGGGTTCTTTTCGCCTTTCCCTCACGGTACTGGTTCACTATCGGTCAGTCAGTAGTATTTAGCCTTGGAGGATGGTCCCCCCATGTTCAGACAAGGTTTCTCGTGCCCCGTCCTACTCGATTTCATTGACAAGAGATTTTCGCGTACAGGGCTATCACCCACTATGGCCGCACTTTCCAGAGCGTTCCGCTAATCTCAACTCAACTTAAGGGCTGGTCCCCGTTCGCTCGCCACTACTAAGGGAATCTCGGTTGATTTCTTTTCCTCAGGGTACTTAGATGTTTCAGTTCCCCTGGTTCGCCTCTTGCACCTATGTATTCAGTACAAGATAACTGTCTTATGACAGCTGGGTTCCCCCATTCAGACATCTCCGGATCACAGTCTGTTTGCCGACTCCCCGAAGCTTTTCGCAGGCTACCACGTCTTTCATCGCCTCTGACTGCCAAGGCATCCACCGTATGCGCTTCTTCACTTGACCATATAACCCCAAGCAATCTGGTTATACTGTGAAGACGACATTCGCCGAAAATTTGCAATTCACTCACAAATTTTACCTTAGCCTGTGTTCCACCAGTGAAAGTGGTGCACAGTCTAACTTTCTATTACATACCCAAATTTTTAAAGAACGATTCTGATAAAGATCAGAAATCAACATTCAGGCACCGTGTTGGTGGAATGCTCATTTCTAAGCTTTGACTGTGGTTGCTGCTGCAGCACGTGATGCTGACCAATGTATGGTGGAGCCAAGCGGGATCGAACCGCTGACCTCCTGCGTGCAAGGCAGGCGCTCTCCCAGCTGAGCTATGGCCCCAAACAATTGGTGGGTCTGGGCAGATTCGAACTGCCGACCTCACCCTTATCAGGGGTGCGCTCTAACCAACTGAGCTACAGACCCAATCGTCTTCTTCAATGAATCAAGCAATTCGTGTGGGAGCTTATGGTGAAGCTGAGTCGTCGATTAAGGAGGTGATCCAGCCGCAGGTTCCCCTACGGCTACCTTGTTACGACTTCACCCCAGTCATGAATCACACCGTGGTAACCGTCCCCCCGAAGGTTAGACTAGCTACTTCTGGTGCAACCCACTCCCATGGTGTGACGGGCGGTGTGTACAAGGCCCGGGAACGTATTCACCGCGACATTCTGATTCGCGATTACTAGCGATTCCGACTTCACGCAGTCGAGTTGCAGACTGCGATCCGGACTACGATCGGTTTTGTGAGATTAGCTCCACCTCGCGGCTTGGCAACCCTCTGTACCGACCATTGTAGCACGTGTGTAGCCCAGGCCGTAAGGGCCATGATGACTTGACGTCATCCCCACCTTCCTCCGGTTTGTCACCGGCAGTCTCCTTAGAGTGCCCACCATGACGTGCTGGTAACTAAGGACAAGGGTTGCGCTCGTTACGGGACTTAACCCAACATCTCACGACACGAGCTGACGACAGCCATGCAGCACCTGTCTCAGTGTTCCCGAAGGCACCAAACCATCTCTGGTAAGTTCACTGGATGTCAAGGCCTGGTAAGGTTCTTCGCGTTGCTTCGAATTAAACCACATGCTCCACCGCTTGTGCGGGCCCCCGTCAATTCATTTGAGTTTTAACCTTGCGGCCGTACTCCCCAGGCGGTCAACTTAATGCGTTAGCTGCGCCACTAAAATCTCAAGGATTCCAACGGCTAGTTGACATCGTTTACGGCGTGGACTACCAGGGTATCTAATCCTGTTTGCTCCCCACGCTTTCGCACCTCAGTGTCAGTATGAGCCCAGGTGGTCGCCTTCGCCACTGGTGTTCCTTCCTATATCTACGCATTTCACCGCTACACAGGAAATTCCACCACCCTCTGCCCTACTCTAGCTCGCCAGTTTTGGATGCAGTTCCCAGGTTGAGCCCGGGGATTTCACATCCAACTTAACGAACCACCTACGCGCGCTTTACGCCCAGTAATTCCGATTAACGCTTGCACCCTCTGTATTACCGCGGCTGCTGGCACAGAGTTAGCCGGTGCTTATTCTGTCGGTAACGTCAAAATCGTCACGTATTAGGTAACGACCCTTCCTCCCAACTTAAAGTGCTTTACAATCCGAAGACCTTCTTCACACACGCGGCATGGCTGGATCAGGCTTTCGCCCATTGTCCAATATTCCCCACTGCTGCCTCCCGTAGGAGTCTGGACCGTGTCTCAGTTCCAGTGTGACTGATCATCCTCTCAGACCAGTTACGGATCGTCGCCTTGGTGAGCCTTTACCTCACCAACTAGCTAATCCGACCTAGGCTCATCTGATAGCGCAAGGCCCGAAGGTCCCCTGCTTTCTCCCGTAGGACGTATGCGGTATTAGCGTCCGTTTCCGAGCGTTATCCCCCACTACCAGGCAGATTCCTAGGCATTACTCACCCGTCCGCCGCTCGCCACCCGGTACAAGTACCTGTGCTGCCGCCCGACTTGCATGTGTTAGGCCTGCCGCCAGCGTTCAATCTGAGCCATGATCAAACTCTTCAGTTCAAACATCGTTGGGTTTTGAGAAAACCCTAAACTTGGCTCAGCAATCGTTGGTTACATCTTTGATTTCTCGCGGAGTAACTTGCGTTGCTGATAATCTGTTGACTTCAGTCTTACACCACAAGCACCCACACGAATTGCTTGATTCAGTTGTTAAAGAGCGGTGGGTTGAGCCTTTTCGTCTCAACCGAGGCGCGCATTCTACAGCGTCCTCTGTATCTGTCAAGCGGTTATTTCAACAAGTTTCAAAGTTTCCTTTGCAACTTCAACCACTTGCGCTTCGATCAACGTCGCGTTGCTCGTTAGCGGGAGGCGAATTCTACATTATCCGATTACTGTGTCAAACCCTTTTTCACAACTTTTTCTACATATCCCGAAATGCCCGGCGCCTGCTTATATAGCTATATAAGAAAGCAGCCCGCCGATCACTTGCCCGCCTTCGTCTCCAGCGTCTTTTTCACCACCTCGGCGACGAACCCGCAAGCGTGAATCCTCTTCGCCCATTCACTCTGGGCACACTCCTTGGAGTCCATAGCGGTCTGACAGGCCTGCGACATCGTCCGACGCAGGTTATCGGGGTTGCAGTCGGACTGGTAACTGCCCTGGGATGCAGCGGCTCGCTCCCTGGTGCCTCCAGGTTGCGACATGGCGAAGAAACCAGCAGCCAACATGCAGCAGAAAGCACCAAGAAACACACGTCCCAGCATCATTTTCCTGGCCCGGAAGAACCGCTTCAGGGCGGCATAGGGTCCGGGATAGCGATAAGGGGCGAACGCTATCCATATCAGCGTCACGAAACAGTGAAGCGCCAACCCAAGCCCGCCGCCTTTCCATGCCATCACCCCGCCCATGACAGTCAGCGGCAGTGCGTGCTGCACCACCTTGGCGTTCGCGGTCGGCCCGCTGATGACATCAGGCAGAAGACGAATACTCAGCCATTCATCCAGCGTCGCAACAACCTCACAGAGCGGGCGCCATACATACATGTACACCATAAGGCCAGGAACCATCAGCAAGGGATACAGAATCAGAAACCACAGATCCTGATCCGGCTGAAAATACAGCGAAAGGCCAAACAGCAAAACAACAGGCAATGCCGCAAGTCCCAGCCAGCGCCTGGCTTCAGGGGAAAACGGCTCATGCACCCGCTTCAAGCATTCAAGATCGGCATCAGGAAAAGCCTCGAGAACACCGGGATAGCGCAGCGTCAGTTGCTCGACCAGCCGCTTGCAGATAACGCGCACATTGTCATCTTCAGCCCTGGCCATTCGCCTGCGCTCGACAGGGCTATACGCCCCCAACAACAAATGCACGGCGCGCCCCTCGGCGCTGAACGGCTTCTTGCCGAGCAGACGCTGCAGGTGCCGGACAAAATCATCCTTTTCAAGGCGATCCAGCAAACGCAGCCAGATAAAGGCAGGCTCCGGGTGCAGGTCTTTCTTCACATCCCAACCAAACAGGGCACACACCTGCTCGAACAAGGCCGAGCTCCAGCCTGCCGTGTTATGCAACAGAATCATGACCCAGCTCTGCAAATGCTCACTGCGCTCCAGCGAAGCCAGCCAGGGTTGTTGACGCAGCGCTTGCAGCGCATCGATGAAACCGCCCTCCTCGCCAGCATGCAGTTGAGCCTGCAATTGCGACTGACGGGCGTCGAGCAGGATCTGAGTCAGTCTTGCAGCCTGCTCACCATCCATAGGCACTTCTTGCCAGGGCGTCAGCCAGTTCAACTGCAGAGTCGCGGCCTGGGCCAGTTCGATCTCGCGTTCGGGATCGGCAAGACACCGCAGCAGTAATCCCTGCTCGAAGCCTTGTGCACAACCCTGCGTCCGGGCCTGAAGGCGCAGCTCATGCAGATTGTCGACGTCGGCTTGATCAACAAGCGCCAGCCATGGCGGCGATGTATCGAGCGGAGCTGGCACCACTTGCCCGGCCAGCTCGGCTACCTCATCGTCATCGTGCTCATCCCGATAGCGAGCAATATGCAAAGCCCGCTCATAAGCATCACGAAGGCGCTGAAAGCCTTCGGCATCCTCATCCGGGCGATTGCTTTTGAGCAGTCGCGCATACTGGCGCTTGATACTGCGCTCATCGGCATCGTCAGACAGCGCCAGAACCGCCCAGCAATCACTCATAATTGCCACTCACTGCATATGTGTTCATTGACTGATTACTTCCCGCCAGTACCTTTCAAGACGCCATCATAACCGCAGGCAACCCATGCTTCCTGCGACTTTCAATCGATCAATTTTGCCTATTTTCTAAAGATGAACCGCTCTAGGTCGATAGTTTCAGACTGTCAACTCCCTATCGACGGCATTCCCCATGACTCTCAGAAATCTCAACATCGCACCACGGTCATTGCTCTGCTTTGGCTTTTTTGCCTTGCTGATTACAGCACTCGGGCTGTTCTCACTGATGCAGGCATCCAACTTGAAAGAGTCTCGGGAAACCCTGCAAGACAACGTATTGCCTACCGTTCAGGCAGTCGACCAGATCAAGAATGATCTTTTGACTATCCGCCTTGGCAACAGCGGCTTGCGTCTTGCGCAGGACGCCAGCGCCACCACTGCTGCGCAGCAACGCGTCACCCAGGCCCGCAGCAGCCTTGAGACAGATGTCCGCAAGCTGCAACCCCTCCTGGTTACCGAGGCAGGCAAAAAGACATACGACAGCATGTCCCGCAACCTGAACAGCTATCTGGCCATACATTCACGGTATCTGGAGGCCGTCTCGCAAAAACGCGAGGACATCATCACCGCACTGACACAGTCGAACGGTGAAATGACTCTGTCAGCCAATATGCTGGCTCAGGACATCGCCGAGATTTCACGCCTGTCCGACCTCAAGGTCGCGGAGTCCGATGTTGCCGCCGACAACACCTATGCCCAGGCTCGCAATGTCACGATCATTGCCATTCTGGTCGCGCTCGCAGCCACGCTGGCATTGGCCGGTATCTTTACCCGCAGCCTGACCGCTCCGATTGCCAAGGCACTGGCGGTGGCAGAACAGATTTCGGTCAATGACCTCAGCAAACCCATTGCCGTTGACGGCCAGGACGAACCGGGCCGCCTGCTGGCCGCGCTCTCGATCATGCAGCAGAACCTGCGTCGTACGCTGAGTGAGTTGGGTAACTCCTCCAATCAACTGGCCTCCACTTCCGAAGAGTTGTCGGCCGTGACAGAGGACTCCCTGCGCGGTGTTCAGCGTCAGAACGATGAAATCAACCAGGCGGCCACCGCAATCAATCAGATGAGCGCCGCTGTCGAAGAGGTCGCGCGCAACGCAGTACTGGCATCGACTGCCGCACAGGACTCCAGCAAGTCGGCAGAAAATGGCCGCACGCGAGTGAACGAAACCGTCAGTGCGATCAACGAACTGCACGAGTCGGTTGGCAGCACCGCTGTTGAAATCGATGGCCTGGCCGTCGAAGTGCAAAGCATCAGCGGAGTTCTGGACGTGATTCGCGGCATCGCCGACCAGACCAACCTGCTGGCGCTGAACGCCGCCATCGAAGCAGCACGGGCGGGTGAGGCCGGTCGTGGTTTTGCGGTGGTTGCCGATGAAGTCCGGGCACTGGCTCATCGCACCCAGCAGTCGACTGCCGAGATCGAAAAAATGATTTCGTCCATTCAGGGCGGCGCCAGCAAGGCCGTAAGCGCCATGGGACACAGCAGCGAGCGGGCTCGCGCCAGTCTCGAAGTTGCTCAGGCGGCGGGTCATGCACTGGCAGAAATCACCGCGGCCATCGTGCAGATCAACGAACGCAACACCAGCATCGCGTCGGCCACCGAGCAACAGGCGCAAGTGGCTCGCGAAGTGGATCGCAACCTGACCAGCATCCGTGACCTTTCGACTCAAAACGCCACAGGCGCCAACCAGACTTCAGCTGCCAGCTCGGAGCTTTCGCAGCTGGCTGTAGGCCTCAATCAACTGGTGCTGCAGTTCCGGATGTAAGCATCCCTCAGACGCTGGCCGCCGCGCGTATATCCACAAGCGGCCAGCTCACTCTTCCCCGTTTTTTTGCCGATCGGCCCGTAACCGCCCAAACGGGAAATGACAGCGAACGACAGCACGCCTTTGCACTCCAAATCACTTCAGGCGCACTGATGGCCGACAATGCGATGAAGATAATGCACAGGCCATCGACCTGACAGCCCGCGCCCTACCTGACTCATGGACATTACGAGGAGACTGCAATGAAAATCCTGATGGTACTGACCTCTCACGATCAACTGGGCAACACCGGCAAGAAAACCGGTTTCTGGCTCGAAGAATTCGCAGCGCCCTACTACACCTTCATCGATGCCGGTGCCGAAGTGGTGGTGGCCTCGCCTGCTGGCGGCCAGCCGCCTCTGGACCCGAAAAGCGATCTGCCGGATTTCCAGACCGAACTGACACATCGCTTCAAGGCTGACCCGGCCGCTCAACAAGTACTGGCGACCACCGTCAAACTGGACAGTGTCAGCCAGCAGGATTTCGATACGGTTTTCTATCCAGGCGGCCACGGCCCGCTCTGGGATCTGGCAGAATCGAAGCGCTCCATCGAACTGATCGAAAGCTTTGAACGCGCCAACAAGCCAATCGGTTTCGTCTGCCATGCGCCGGGCGTATTGCGTCACGTCAAGGCTGCCAATGGCGAGCCCTTGATCAAAGGCCGTCGCGTCACCGGCTTTACCAATGGCGAGGAAGAAGCGGTAGAACTGACCGATGTCGTACCGTTCCTCATCGAAGACGAGTTCATCGCCCTGGGCGGCCTCTATGAAAAAGGTCCTGACTGGCAGCCCTACCTGGTTGAAGACGGCAAACTGGTGACTGGCCAGAACCCGGCCAGCTCGGAAGCAGTCGCCAAGGCGTTGCTGAAACAACTGGCGTAAGTCTTTATAGAAAAACGGGGAGTCAGGCTGATAAGTCTGGCTCCCCGTTTTTTATGGACTCAGAAACACTCAGCTCTGACAGAACCGAATCCGGTTGCCGAACGGATCGTGTATTTCCAGGACCTTCCCCCAGCCCTGCTCGACGATATCCGGACGACCGTACCCGTAGCGCTTGGCAAGCAACTCATCACGAAGCAATTCGATATTGTGCATGGGGACAAAAATCGTTGCGCCGGGGCTCGCATCGCCATGATGCTCGGACAGATGAAGCTGCAACCCGTCGCGACTTATGCCCAGATAGAGCGGCAGGTCTGCTTCGAAGCGGTGCTCGAATTCGACGCTGAAATCCAGAAAGTTCAGATAGAACTCACGGGCCTTGGCTTCGTCGAACATCCGCAATATCGGAATCGGCTTGTCGAAGGTAATGCCAGGTTGAGGGCTGCTCGGCTCAAGTGACGCCGATGCCGTGTTCCAGTCCTTGTAACCCAGTTGCTGCGCGACCAGCTCCAGTGCAGCCGAGTGAGACAACTCTTGATGAGCCGCCGCCAACGAGGTGCGCAGTTTCCTGGCCATCTGCTTGGCTTGTTCGATTGAAAACATCGTTCCTCCCGAGGTCGAGGCATTCTGGTGCTCGCGTTGCCAAAACTCGACCGTAGGAAATACGACAGGGTTCGGAATCATGAAGCAATGCTTTCACCTTCCCTTGGGGAGCGAGCGGCGGGCAGCATCGGCCAGCGCCGAGGATACCCAAGCTGGCCTTTGAGCGAAAGTTGCCTGGTGAGCTTTTATTCAGGCAAAAAGGCACTGCAAAACCCGCCTGCTCAAGGCTTGGGCAGATAACCCGGCAAGGCTTCTATCCGCTCCATCCAGCGCGCAACGTTTGCATAGGGCGCAAGATCCACGCCGCCTTCAGGGGCGAGTACGACATAGGGATACACCGCGCAATCGGCAATCGAAGGCCGGTTGATTGCCAGCCAGTCATTGCGCTCCAGGTGTGCATCGAGCAACGCGAGGATCACGGTCGACTTCTCCAGCGCCTGGGCCTTGTCCAGTACAACCCCGAATTTCTGCACCAGCCGCGCAGCGCAAAGGCTGTGCTGAACCTCATTGCTGGCAAACGAAAGCCACTGAACGATATCGGCCTGGCCCTGCGGATGAGCCGGCCACCATGCCAGGCCACCATATTGACCTGCGAGATACACCAGAATGGCTTGCGAATCGCGGATGATGTACGAACCGTCCTCCAGAACCGGTAGCTGCCCCAGTGGATTCATGTCTGAAAGAGGCGGTTTCTTGTGCTCTCCCGCCAGAAAATCCACTGCCACTACATCAAGCTCGATATTGGCCAGCGCAGCAAAGAGGCGCACTTTGTAGCAGTTGCCCGATACATCCAGATCATAAAGCTTCATTGGGTTTCTCCATCGACGAGTTGATTGAATTCAAGAACATTGCCATCGGGGTCGCGGATAAAAAGTGCGACTCTTCTCGGCCCGATGTGATGAGGCCCCTGTGTGATCACAATCCCCTGCTCGCCCAGCCAGGCCTGAAAGACCTCAAGGTCATCGACGATAAAGGCAGGGTGCGTCATGCCGGGCAACTTTATCGGGGCATCCAGCAGGACGTTGTGAGCATCGGGTACGCGAGTACCATTGAAGATGAGGTTGATACGCACGCCGTCCGGGCTGAGCATTTCGTTGGCCTCGTACAGCGGAAAACGTGCGGTCTCGACAAATCCGAGTGCCTGGTAGAAAGACATCGACCGATTCTGGTCGCTGACACGGATTCCGATGTGATCGTATGCGAGAATCCGTGCGGGGTTGGGTCGTTGGCTCATGAGTGAAACTCCGGCTGAAAACAGTCCCTGAAGTTTCCACCGGACTGCGCGTTTCACCTATGCCGCGGACCTGACAAGACCTATGCAGTAATCGCACAAATCGAAAGGTGGCAATGGACAGGCTCAAGGCAATGGCCAACTTCGTTCGGATCGTCGACAGCGGCAGCCTGAGTTCGGCTGCGGATGTGACAGGCCAATCCGTCGCCTCACTGGTGCGCTCGCTGGCAGCCCTGGAACGTTATCTCGGGGTTCGCTTGCTGAACCGCAGCACCCGGCGCATGGCCCTGACCGATGAGGGCGAGGAATATCTGGCCTGGAGCCGCCGTATGCTGGCGGACTTCGATGACATGGAGCAGCGGCTGGAATCCCGCGACGGCATTGCCCGCGGCCTGCTTCGCCTGACCGCTCCGGTGGAGTTCGGGCAACGCTACTTGGCCCCTTTGGTGAATGCATTTCTGAAGGATCATGAGGAAATGGCGGCAGAGCTGAGCCTCAATGATCAGGTCATTCCCTTGCTCGATGAGCGCCTCGACCTTGCCCTGCGAATCGGCCATCTTCCCGACTCGGCCATGGTGGCGCGCAAGGTCGGCAGCACCCGACTCGTCACCTGCGCCAGCCCGGACTACCTTCGTGCCTCTCCCGCCATCGATAGCCCACAATCGCTACGGGAACATGCCTGCATCACGCTGGCCTTCCAGGGAAGACACTGGTACTTCCGTCATAAGGAAAAAGAGCGGATTGAAGAAATCACCCCAAGGCTGATCTGCAATCAGGTTCGAGCCGCCAGCCAGGCCTGCGTACAGGGCGTGGGCATTACCCGGCTGATGCATTACCAGGTCGCGGATGAACTGGCTGATGGTCGACTGGTCAGGATCCTGCGGGATTTTGAACCTATGGACTTACCGATACAGTTGGTCTATCCGCACTCCCTGCAGTTATCACCGCGAGTGCGGGCTTTTGTTGAATGGGCATGCCCGCAACTGGAAAGGCTGACGCCTGATCCGGACAAGGAATAAAGGCTGTCTGTACGGCAACATCTCATCAGCATTTATATATGCACGAAGACAGTGACCCGATTTTCAGTGAATCGTAAGTCGCTGTAATTAATGAAGATATTCAGTGGCATGCATGCTGCACTGTCGAAACGGCCATCCACTTCGTCGTTTTCGGAGATATCTCATGAGCCACTTACCTATCAAGTTCGCCTACTGGGTCCCTAACGTCAGCGGCGGACTCGTCGTCAGCAAGATCGAGCAACGCACCAGTTGGGATATCGACTACAACCGCAAACTCGCACAAATCGCCGAGCGCTCGGGCTTTGAATACGCCCTGACACAAATTCGCTTTACTGCCGGTTACGGTGCGGATAATCAGCACGAGTCAGTGGCATTCAGTCACGCTCTGCTGGCCTCCACCGAAAAACTGAAAGTGATCGCGGCCATCCTCCCAGGCCCCTGGACACCATCCGTGGCCGCAAAACAGCTGGCGACCATCGACCAGCTCACGGCAGGCAGAGTCGCCGTGAATATTGTCAGTGGCTGGTTCAAGGGTGAGTTTCAGGCCATCGGTGAACCGTGGCTGGAACATGACGAGCGCTACCGGCGTTCGGAAGAATTCATTCAGGCGCTCAAAGGAATCTGGACCACGGACAACTTCACCTTCAAGGGCGACTTCTATCGCTTCCATGACTACACCTTGCGCCCCAAACCCATTCAACGCCCGCATCCCGAAATTTTTCAAGGCGGCAGTTCCCGTGCTGCACGGGACATGGCTGCCCGAGTATCGGACTGGTACTTCACCAACGGCAATACCCTGGAAGGCATCAAGGCGCAGGTCGACGATATCCGGGCAAAAGCCGCAGCCAACGGGCATTCAGTGAAGATCGGCGTCAACGCCTTCATCATCGCCCGCGACACCGAACAAGAAGCGCGAGCGGTCTTGCAGGAAATCATCGACAAGGCCGACCCCGAAGCCGTGAACGCCTTCGGCGACGCCGCCAAACAGGCAGGCAAGGCCAGCCCAGAAGGAGAAGGCAACTGGGCCAAGTCATCCTTCAACGACCTGGTGCAGTACAACGATGGCTTCAAGACCAACCTCATCGGCACACCACAGCAGATTGCCGAGCGTATTGTTGCGCTGAAAGCGATAGGCGTGGACCTGGTGTTGTCGGCGTTTCTGCACTTTCAGGAGGAGGTTGAGTATTTCGGGGAGCGGGTGTTGCCGTTGGTGCGGGAGTTGGAGGGGGTTGGGGTTTTGGAGAGGGTTTGACGGGGGCGTGTAGGTGTCCCGCTCGAGAAAAGAGCTGCCGCAGACGTCGCTAAACGAAGGAAGGGTGGCAACTGTGCGAAGGTTAGCGAACCGGCCTTTTACTCGCACACACCGGCAGACCCTAAGGTCTCCGACGCACAGCCGCCATGACAAAGCCTTATACCGGAAAGGCACGCTTCGTGTGCCTTACTCCAATTCCTAGATGAAGGAACGTGTCGTTGTATCCATTTGAGGTCGAGCAAAATGTCGGCATAGAGCTCCCGGTATTCGGCAGGCTGAGCAGAGGTTCGGCCATCAGTGGCATACGCGATCATTAACGTCTGTACTTCTATGACTTTTGCACCCAGTTCAATCGACTGCTTGCTATCCATGAATGACTCCTGGCTTCTTGCCGAACACATTACTCCCAGCTTAGCGGCACCTTTGAAATGAGAGGGAACTGGAATTTTCCGTGTGTTGAGTGACACATCGGGCCAGATTCTCGGAGTTTCCTATTTTGGTAGTGGTCCACATGCTTCAATAAGTTTGCCATCCGTCCGGCTATCGATGGCACCATCTGCCCCGATGTAGATATTGGTGTTCGGCCATTTCGGTTTAACCCGGATGCAGTGCGATTTTCCAGCGTTGTTCCAATCGAACTCCATAAAAAATTGGTTGTTCGGGAAGATATGACCCGCTCCACCACTGGCTTCACCTGGGTAAATCTCACCCTTTGAGATGTCGTGCTGAACATTCAAAATGTAACCGAGACGCCCCTGTCCCTTGTCAGAGAAATGGAAACTCACTTGGGGTGTAGCGACATACCAAAAGACGATTGGAGTGAGTAATAGCACAACCATCCAGCGCCAAAAATGCCGCTTCGGTTTACTTACAGACGTGGTCACGTGTGCCATCTCCCCAGCTTGAACGTGGTAGTGCTAAAACTTCGTCCATGAGCATTTTCGCCGTTATCCCGCCGTTTGGGTGCTGCTTGTACAGTTTGACTCCAATACTGATAGAAACTCGGTCACCTATGTCGTCCCAAGCCCGCATCCCTTCGATGTCTGCTGAGCGATGAGGCCCTTTTCGTTCGCCCCACTTCTGAACTTTCCGAATTGAGTCTGATGCAATCTGCTCAAGCCCAGCGCCGTCCAGAAGAATGCTTTCAGAAAAGCCACCAGCACGCCCTACGTAGCCATAGTGAATGTTCGACCAAATATCGTAGAAATAGTCCACCTGACCTTGCTTCTGCCAAGGCCCGCCGAACTGTTGACCAATCGTCACCTTGTGATCCCATGGCCGATTTTGACCAACTCGCTCTGCCCATAGGGCCATGGCAGAAACAGTATTACCCAGTTCCATTGCCTCGAAATCAGGGCGTGAAAGGCGTGCATACCAAGGGAGCTTTTGAAATTTTTCATTTTCCGCTGCCGCGTCAAAGCTGGTTAGCTTCTTCATCCTCAATACGGATGGGTGTGTGATGTTGCGGTTCATTTCCCCGGCGATATAGCTGGCCACCTGTTCCATCATGTCGGGGTCTTTACACGTGGCGGGGGCTTTAGGCTCAGGCGTTGACTCTGGCTGTTTCGGGGCGACTTTAGGGTCTCCCAGAGCTTTTGCAGCCACCGCTTTCTCTTTCAACTTTGGGTCAGCAAGCAATGTGGCCATTTTCTCATCATCCACAGTGCCATCTGGACGGAACGCTCCGAGTGCCATGAAGTTGATAACGGTTGCACCCCCCGCATCACCCATGACAAAACCGCCCCCCACATCGCCTGACCCGGTAATGATCGTTCCGCCGTGGCTGGTTGGGCTGCCCAAGTGGGCCATAGGACGCCCGTTCACTAGAATTGATGGGAATCCTGAAGTGATTACGGCTCCACAGCCACAGGTGTCGCCAACACGAGCAGATCCCATGAAGTCAATGTTTACGTCGCCACTGGCGGATACAATCGGGGTAGTGCCGTGACCGGGCATTGGGCAGACATGCTTGTCACCCAATCGAGCGGAGGGAGTCATTCGTCATCCTTGTCGTGCAATACAAAAGCCTCGCGTGAAGGCTAAAAGCGTTTTGTGGGCTCCGCGAGATTACCGCACCGCGCCGGGGCGAGTCTGTAAGAAAAGAGCGAATTTAGATTCTCAACCGGCCGGTTTTGGCTTGTCGCCAACACAGGCAAGCCATCGTACTTTCGAAGCGGCGGGTCAAATCCGACGCAAGGGGATTGGTTGAAATGTGCAATGACTTTTCAATTGGAATGCAATTACACAGGTAGAGAAAACGGCCAAGGCATCAGTTTCGGAAATCGGCCAGAAGAATCCAATTCCCTTGGAAAACTCATGACTCAATACCGAACGCTCAGAGAAGTGGGTACTGGAGAGAAAACCTCATGGAGAGTCTTTCGAAAAACCTACCTAACTACCTGATCATAATGGTGTCCCAGGGCAGGTTCGAACTGCCAACCTTCCCCTTAGGAGGGGGATGCTCTATCCAATTGAGCTACTGAGACACTGAGTTGCCAGCACACCGATTGGTGCCAGCGAGGACGGCGTGCATGTTAACGGCATGGAGGGATTTTGTCATGTCGTCATTACCTCCCGTAATCGTAGTCCACATCCCGGCGTAGAGCGCTTGCAGGCGCTGTCGTGCATTTTGCATTCCCCCAAAAAGCCATCATTGCAAAACGCAATATCCAGCCGCCTCAAACCAAACATAAACCATTGTTTTATAAGGATTTTTTATTGAAATAAAACTGGCATGCAGGCTGCATTATCAGTGCATGTGACGACACTCCACGCAAGGTACCTGAAAATGAACATGACTCTCTCAGTGTTGAATGCAGCCGCTCTGGTAGCTCTGGTGGCATTTCATTTTCAGGACGCGCGCATTCAGGACGACCAGATAACCAAGCATGCCCAGCCCCATGAGGTGATCCGTCAGGCACCACAATTGGCGGTCATGGGTGACAGGCGCTTCAATGCAGCTACGCTGGGTCATGAGGTCAAGGAAGCCCCGCTGCCAAATCGTGCTGAAGAGCGTTGGATCTTCTGAGATCGTCACATAGCCCACCTTCACGAGAGAGTAGCCATGTCAAAATCCGCATTGTCATTCATGATCCTGGCACTGATGGCTGTTGCCGTTGATCTTCTTCTCCCTGAGCAGGCGTATGTATTGAATATCGCCTCGAAAATCGCCGCCGGGATGTTTGGCAGTCTTTTTGTAGCGGCCATGGTCATTGGGCGTCGCTTCAAGTTCGATCCGGTTCTGCGCTGACTGATACACGCTGATGGTTGTACTGGTCGGTAGGGCTCCATGCCATTGCTGACTGGGTCATCGGCTTCTTGAAGTACCGCTCCCCCTCCCCCGCCATAGCACGCCCGTCGGCATTCTTCGCCTTGTTGCGGATAAGCATCTAAGCTGAAGACAGATAGCCATCATGGCAAAAAGTAGTCAGGCGTTCGTCGTGTCACCTGGATGAGCAGGAATTGGCAAGCTTTGCAAAACCTCTCGCAATTCTGATAATTGGTGCTGGCTAAACGCCTTTATCTGAGTCAATATTTGTCACAGAATTGACGCCAAGGATTCGACGTAATAGGGCATGATGCGGCGCCCTTTGGATAACTCGGTTGGAACATTTGGCCAAAACGACTGTCCCATAATGGCAATCTGGCGGCCACTTGCGAGAACCGCTTCCCCCTGAACTAACCGGTTAAATATATGAGCCCTATGAAACAGGCTACTTATTCCAGCCGTACGGCTGACAAGTTCGTCGTTCGCCTACCAGATGGCATGCGTAATCGTGTGCAAGAGGTAGCCAAAAACCACCACCGCAGCATGAACTCGGAAATCATCGCTCGTCTCGAGCAGAGCCTGATTCAGGAAGGTGCACTTGGCGATGAGCCAAACCTGCGTCTTGATAGTCCTGAGCTGTCCCTGCACGAACGCGAGCTGCTGCAGCGTTTTCGTCAACTCTCACACCGCCAGCAGAATGCACTGGTGTCCCTGATCGCTCACGACACGGAACTTGCTTCAGAAGAGTCGTAAGAAATCAGAGAAAAAAGCATTCAAGCCAGCGAAAGCTGGCTTTTTTATTGTGGTCTCCTTTCCAAATGCCTATAAGATTATTTCCTATAGGTATGCATCCCATGATCACTGCTCCTGAGGCGATGATTGTTCGTGCATCGCGATCATCAAATCCTCCAAGGAGCCACGGAATGCTTGCAAAAGCCTTCGTCCCCCTGATGCTGGTCACATCGATGAGCCATGCCGCCCAGACCGTCAAGGTGTTCAACTGGGAGGATTACTTTGCTCCGGACACACTGAAAAACTTTCAGAAAGACACCGGCATTGAAGCCACTTATGACACCTACGACGGCAACGAGGCTCTGGACGAAAAGCTCAGGACCAGGCATTCCGGTTACGACATCGTGGTGCCGTCGAGTCATTTCATGAGTGTCCAGATTCAGCGCGGCGATCTGAAGAAACTGGATAAAAGCCAGCTACCCAACTGGAAAAACCTCAACCCCGTTCTGCTCAAGGTGCTCAGAGGCATCGATCCGGGCAACGAGCATGCTTTCCCCTACCTGTGGGGAACAACCGGGATTGGCTACAACGTGGCCAAGGTCAAGGCTGCCCTGGGCAACGATACGCCGCTCGACTCCTGGGACCTGGTCTTCAAGCCCGAAAACATGAAAAAGCTGGCTCAATGCGGCGTTGCCTTTATCGACAGCGCGCCCAGTGTCTTGCCCATCGCACTCAACTACTTGCAGCTGCCTCCACAAAGCGAAGTCGCAGGGGATTACGCCAAGGCCAAAGCGGCCTTGATGGCGATAAAGCCTTACGTGAGCTACTTCCATTCGACCCACTACATAGCCGATCTGGCCAGCGGCAAGATCTGTGTGGCGGTCGGTTATTCGGGAGATGTACTGCTGGCAGAGCGAAACGCGAAGGAAGCAGGTAGCGGCATCGACATCAACTATGTAATCCCCAAGGAAGGCGCACCGATGTGGTTCGACATGGTCGCCATACCTGTCGATGCCCCCAATGAAAAAGCCGCTTACACCTTCATGAACTACCTGTTGGCACCCAAGGTGATGGCCGGCATCTCCAACTATCTGCACTATGCGAACGGCAACGAGAAGTCAGAAGCACTGCTGGACGTAGCCGTGCACAGCGACCCCAGGATCTACCCCGACGAAGAAACCTTCAGCACCCTGTTCGCCCAAAAAGCGATACCGGCCGACAGTGAAGCGCTGAGACTTCGCACATGGAAAGAAATCAAAACCGGGCAATGATCACAATCCTGGCCCCGAAAACAAAAAACCGCCTGAACAGGCGGTTTTTTTATGGTGACGGTTATCAAAGCAGAAAGATGGTCGCCAGCCCCAGGAAAATGAAGAACCCGCCACTGTCTGTCATCGCAGTGATCATGACACTCGCCCCCATGGCCGGATCGCGCCCAAGGCGTGCGAGCGTCATGGGAATCAGGACACCCATGAAAGCGGCCAGCAGCAAGTTGAGCGTCATGGCAGCCGTCATGACCACGCCCAGCGACCAACTGTCGTAGAGCACATAAGCCACCACACCAATGACCCCGCCCCATATCAGGCCATTGAGCAACGCTACCGCCAGCTCCTTGCGTAACAGGCGCGAGGTATTGCCGGTGCTGACCTGGTCCAGCGCCATGGCGCGCACGATCATGGTAATGGTCTGGTTCCCCGAGTTGCCGCCGATACCGGCCACAATCGGCATCAATGCAGCCAGAGCCACCAGCTTCTCGATCGAGCCTTCGAACAGGCCGATGACACGGGAAGCCAGAAACGCCGTGATCAGGTTGACCGCCAGCCAGGCCCAGCGGTTACGCAGCGAGCGCCATACGGAAGCGAAGATGTCTTCTTCTTCACGCAGCCCCGCCATGCTGAGGACTTCGCTCTCGCTCTCCTCACGAATCAGGTCGACCATTTCGTCGATGGTCAGACGGCCGATCAGCTTGCCGCTCTTGTCGACCACTGGCGAAGAAATAAGGTCATAACGCTCGAATGCCTGGGCAGCGTCATAGGCATCATCTTCCGGGTGAAAGCTGACAGGGTCGTCAGCCATGACTTCACCGACCTGCTTGTCGGGGTCATTGACCAACAGGCGCTTGATCGGCAGCACGCCCTTGAGCACGCCGTCATGGTCAACAACGAAGAGTTTGTCGGTGTGACTCGGCAGCTCCTTCAAGCGCCGCAGGTAACGCAATACGACTTCCAGGCTCACATCCTCACGGATGGTCACCATCTCGAAGTCCATGAGCGCACCGACCTGCTCCTCGTCGTAGGAGAGCGCGGAGCGAACACGTTCGCGCTGCTGGACGTCCAGCGCTTCCATCAGCTCATGAACGACATCGCGAGGCAGCTCAGGCGCCAGGTCAGCGAGTTCGTCGGCGTCCATCTCCCTGGCCGCCGCCAGCAACTCGTGATCGTCCATGTCGGCGATCAGGGTTTCCCGGACGGAGTCGGACACTTCAAGGAGGATATCGCCGTCGCGCTCAGCCTTGACCAGTTGCCAGACGGTCAGGCGCTCCTCAAGAGGCAATGCCTCGAGGATGTAGGCGACGTCGGCAGAGTGCAGGTCATCGAGCTTGCGTTGCAGCTCGACCAGGTTCTGGCGATGAACGAGGTTTTCTACGCGATCCTGATTCTGACCTTCCTGGCGATGGATCAGGTCTTCGACCACACGCTGGCGCTGCAGCAGATCGACCACTTGAGCAAGGCGATCCTGCAAGCTTTCCTGCGTTTTTTTTACTTCTATTTCAGTCATAGGCGAACTCCACTCCCAGCAGCGGAGCACGCCGGGAGGATCAATCAGTTGATTCTTGATTGGTGAAACGAGCTATTGAGTAACTACTGGGTAAGTCCATGGAGGTATTCCACAAGCCCCGGCGGGGCTGACGGGCGCAATGATACACCGCTTTGAGCGGATCGCACGCGAGAAAATTCAGGCAAGAACAGGCGCTTGCGAGACAAACCTGAAGATTTTGCGAGGCAACGAGGTTACGACGTCACATTCAGCGAAGAAAACACGCTCGCCGGGGAGCAAGCCCCTGACTAGGATGACGAACCACGTCATGGAGGACTCGGCAATGCGTATCACGCCCCGCCTTTTGTTATGGAGCAACCTGCTCTGCCTGCCGTTTTACACACACGCCAATACGGTTCAGCGCTGCGAAGACCCGACGGGCAAGATTACGTTCACCACCCTGGGTTGTCCGGTCGGCCACACCAGCCAGTTGCAGGAAGCCTTCAATGCACCTCCTGGAAGCATCGCCCCCCTTCTCCCGAGTGCAGACAGGCGAAGCACTCAGGCCAGCAAGGAAATAGTGGTGGTCGGCCAGCAGGAAGATGGCTGTGGCAATCGTCTGACCCCGGCACAGCGCCGGCAGGCCATCATCAACCAGCGCACGCCACCCGGCATGACCAAACGCGATGTGGAAAGCCTGCTGGGCCGCCCGGACAAGATCACCAACCGCAACGGAGAGCTGCGCTACACCTACAACCTGAAAAAGGGTCGCAGCAACAATGTGACCTTCGATGAAAACGGATGCGTGAAAGGAAAACGCTAGAAAGCAAAAAGCCCACATCTTTCGATGTGGGCTTTCTGGTGTATGGTGCACTCGACAGGATTCGAACCTGTGACCGCTCGGTTCGTAGCCGAGTACTCTATCCAGCTGAGCTACGAGTGCATTGGTGTTTTTAGACCAGATCACCTCTGGTTGGAGCCGGTTATCTGGAAGTCTGTATTTAACTACATCAGACCAGTTAACCTTAAATGGTGCACTCGACAGGATTCGAACCTGTGACCGCTCGGTTCGTAGCCGAGTACTCTATCCAGCTGAGCTACGAGTGCATGTGTTGGTGCCGCGCATTATAGGTCGTTAAATCGTTTTGTAAAGCACTTTTTCTAGTAATTTCAACAACTTACAGAAGAAGCCAGATTCAACGCACTACAGAAATAATGGCGGAGAACGGGGGATTCGAACCCCCGACACCCTTGTGAGGTGTACTCCCTTAGCAGGGGAGCGCCTTCGGCCACTCGGCCAGCTCTCCGCAACACGGGGCGTATAATAACCACCCTTTTCCCCGTTTGCAAACCAAAAATTCAATAAAAATTAATGGCTTGGTTCTTCGTCCTTCTCTTTCTTGATGCGCAGGTAAATTTCTTCACGATGCACAGCGACTTCCTTGGGTGCATTGACACCAATTCGCACTTGATTACCTTTGACGCCGAGCACAGTCACAGTGATTTCACCATCACCAATGATCAGGCTTTCTGCGCACCGACGAGTCAGAATCAGCATACCTTTCTCCTTATGCATTTCAGGAACAACAGTCTGCAAAACCAGTAGGCATCAGCCTGCGACAAAAAAGCCACGGCCAAGCCTGAGTATTGACTAACGCGAAGAAAAGAACAGTCTTTGCGCGCAGCACAGGAAAACGAAAGGCGCGGTCAGACCGCGCCCTCCTGGCAGATCACTCACCCTGCCGAGGAGCATCCAGCTCGAAGGCCGTGTGCAAAGCGCGCACAGCCAGTTCCAGGTACTTCTCTTCAATCACCACAGAAACCTTGATTTCCGAGGTGGAGATCATCTGGATGTTGATGCCTTCCTTTGCCAGGGCTTCGAACATGCGGCTGGCGACACCTGCGTGGGAACGCATGCCGACGCCGACGATGGAAACCTTGGCAATCTTGGTATCGCCGGAAACTTCACGAGCGCCGATTTCGCGGGCGGTGGTTTCCAGAACCTGCAATGCCGACTGGTAGTCATTGCGGTGGATCGTGAAGGTGAAATCGGTGGTGTTATCGTGGGCGACATTCTGCACGATCATGTCGACTTCGATATTCGCGGCACTGATCGGGCCGAGGATCTTGAAGGCAACACCCGGCGTGTCTGGCACACCACGGATAGTCAGCTTGGCTTCATCGCGGTTGAAGGCGATGCCGGAAATGATCGGCTGTTCCATGGATTCCTCTTCATCAATGGTAATGAGGGTGCCCGGCCCCTCCTTGAAGCTGTGCAGAACGCGCAGCGGGACGTTGTATTTGCCTGCAAACTCTACGGCGCGGATCTGCAGCACCTTGGAACCGAGGCTGGCCATTTCCAGCATCTCTTCAAAGGTGATCTTGTCCAGACGCTGAGCTTGCGAAACCACACGTGGATCGGTGGTGTACACGCCATCCACGTCGGTGTAGATCTGGCATTCATCAGCCTTCAGGGCCGCTGCCAGCGCCACGCCAGTCGTGTCGGAACCGCCACGACCCAGGGTCGTGATATTGCCGTTCTCGTCGACACCCTGGAAACCGGCGACCACCACGACACGGCCAGCCTTCAGATCGGAACGGATCTTCTGATCGTCGATCTGCAGGATACGGGCCTTGTTGTGCGCGCTGTCGGTCAGGATACGCACCTGATTGCCGGTGTAGGACACCGCCGGCACACCGCGCTTCATCAATGCCATTGCCAGCAAGGCAATGGTCACCTGCTCGCCGGTGGACACGATCACATCCAGCTCACGGGGAACCGGCTGATCGCTGATCTGCTTGGCCAGTTCGATCAGGCGATTGGTTTCGCCGCTCATGGCCGACAATACGACCACCAGATCATCGCCCGCTTCGCGGAACTTCTTAACCTTGTCGGCCACCTGCTCGATGCGCTCTACAGAGCCAACCGAGGTGCCTCCAAATTTCTGTACGATCAAAGCCATCTCAAAGCCGCCTCAGAACCCGTTAAGGGCACCCATTAACATTCAAATCCAAGTGCCGGGCCTGTCATGCACTGACAGGCCTGGAGGTTCGACTCAAATACCCTGCTCTACAAAAGGAGCGGCCAGAGCCAACGCTGTATCCAGCGCCGCGGCATCCACACCACCACCTTGAGCCATGTCAGGACGCCCGCCACCTTTACCACCCACGGCAGCGGCCGCTTGCTTCATCAAATCACCGGCTTTGAGTTGGCCAGTCAGGTCCTTGGTCACGCCTGCAACCAAGACAACCTTGTCTTCATGAACACTGCCGAGCAGGATCACTGCGCGGCCGAGCTTGTTCTTCAACTGGTCGACCAGCGCCAACAGCGCCTTGCCATCCTGACCATCAAGGCGATTGGCCAGGACCTTAACACCTTTGACATCCAGGGCAGCGGCAGACAGATCGTCGCCCGCCGCACTGGCGGCCTTGGCCTGCAGTTGTTCCAGTTGTTTTTCCAATTGACGGTTGCGCTCAAGCACAGCCGACAGTTTGTCCAGCAGGTTGTCGCGATTCCCTTTGACCAGGGTCGCGGCTTCCTTGAGTTGATCTTCAGCCGAGTTCAGCCAGGCCAGTGCGGCTGCACCGGTCACGGCTTCGATACGACGCACGCCTGCGGCCACGCCGCCTTCGCTGACGATCTTGAACAACGCGATATCGCCGGTACGGTTGGCATGAATACCGCCACACAGTTCAACGGAGAATTCACCGCCCATGCTCAGTACGCGCACGCTGTCGCCGTACTTCTCGCCGAACAGCGCCATGGCGCCCTTCTTCTTGGCGGTTTCGATATCGGTTTCTTCGGTGACTACCGCAGTGTTCTTGCGCACTTCGGCGTTGACGATATCTTCCAGGGCACGCAGTTGCTCGGGCTTGATGGCCTCGAAGTGGCTGAAGTCGAAGCGCAGACGCTGACTGTCCACCAGCGAGCCCTTCTGCTGAACGTGCTCGCCCAGCACCTGACGCAATGCCGCGTGCAGCAGGTGAGTGGCCGAGTGGTTCAGGGAAGTCGCCTGACGAACTTCGGCAGCCACCTGGGTTTCAAGCTTCTCACCGACTTTCAGGCTGCCAGACACCACAACGCCGTGGTGCAGGAATGCGCCGCCGGTCTTGGTGGTATCGCGCACGTCGAAACGTACGGCGCCAGCCTGCAGGTAACCACTGTCGCCGATCTGACCGCCCGACTCGGCGTAGAACGGAGTGCTGTCGAGGATCACGACACCCTCTTCGCCTTCGCTCAACTGCTCGACCGACTGACCATCCTTGTACAGAGCAACGACCTGCGCAGCACCGCTGGTATCGGTATAACCGGTGAACCGGGTAGCCACATCGACCTTGACCAGGCTGTTGTAGTCCATGCCGAACGAACTGGCCGAACGGGCACGTACACGCTGGGCTTCCATCTCGCGCTCGAAACCTGCCTCGTCGAGGGTCAGGTTGCGCTCACGGGCGATATCCCCTGTCAGGTCCATCGGGAAACCGTAGGTGTCGTAAAGCTTGAACACGACTTCACCCGGTACCACAGAGCCCTTGAGCTCGGCCAGATCCTGCTCGAGGATTTTCAGGCCCTGCTCCAGAGTCTTGGCGAACTGCTCTTCTTCAGCCTTGAGCACGCGCTCGATATGCGCCTGTTGCTGGGTCAGTTCAGGGAATGCAGCGCCCATCTCGGCAACCAGAGCGGCCACGATCTGATGGAAGAAGCTGCCCTTGGCGCCCAGCTTGTTGCCGTGACGGCAGGCGCGACGAATGATGCGGCGCAGGACGTAACCACGACCTTCGTTGGACGGCAGTACGCCATCGGCAATCAGGAAGCCGCAGGAGCGAATGTGATCCGCCACGACCTTGAGCGATGCCTGACCGTCGTTAGTGCAACCGATGGCCTTGGCAGAAGCGGCCAGCAGGCTCTGGAACAGATCGATTTCGTAGTTGGAATGCACGTGCTGCAGGACTGCGCTGACACGCTCCAGGCCCATACCGGTATCCACCGACGGCGCTGGCAGCGGGTGCAGTACGCCATCGGCAGTACGGTTGAACTGCATAAAAACGTTGTTCCAGATTTCGATGTAACGGTCGCCGTCTTCTTCAGGCGAGCCCGGTGGGCCACCCCAGATTTCAGGGCCGTGGTCGAAGAAAATCTCGGAGCAAGGACCGCACGGGCCGGTATCGCCCATGGTCCAGAAGTTGTCGGACGCGTAAGGCGCGCCTTTGTTGTCGCCGATACGAACCATGCGCTCGGCCGGAACGCCGATGTCTTTGGTCCAGATATCGTAGGCTTCGTCATCGGTGGCGTAGACCGTTACCCAGAGTTTTTCCTTGGGCAGGTTCAGCCACTTTTCGGAGGTGAGGAAGGTCCAGGCGTAAGTGATCGCGTCGCGCTTGAAATAGTCACCGAAGCTGAAGTTGCCCAGCATTTCGAAGAATGTGTGGTGACGGGCGGTGTAGCCGACGTTTTCCAGGTCGTTGTGCTTGCCACCGGCACGCACGCACTTCTGACTGGTGACAGCGCGGGTGTAGGCACGCTTTTCCTGGCCCAGGAAGCAATCCTTGAACTGGTTCATACCTGCGTTGGTGAACAGCAGGGTTGGGTCATTGCCCGGAATCAAGGAGCTGGAGGCGACACGTGTGTGGCCTTGCTCTTCGAAGAAGCCAAGGAAGGCTTCACGGATTTCTGCGCTTTTCATAGGTTCTTCCACGGAGACTGCGGCCAGAGGCAGTGCATAACGTCAAAATGACGTAGCGACGGCAAAGGGCCGCATTATATAGGCGTTGCGTCCTCGGTACAGCGTGTTTGTACGATAGAAACCAGTAACTGGACTATCGGCATCTTATATGCGTGAAAACTCGGCGAATACTGCGATGACTCGCTCAAGCTGGGCACGGGACACATTCAGGTGCGTGACCATGCGCAGACGTGGCGCGGCGCTGAGCTTGATGTCGCGCTCGGCACAGAACGCCTTGAGCGAATCGGCACGCTCGCCCATCTGCACATAGACCATGTTGGTCTGCACAGGCTCGACCTCATACCCCAACTCGCTCAGCCCTGCTGCCAGGAATGCCGCATTGGCGTGGTCGTCGGCCAGCCGCTCGACCTGATGATCCAGCGCATACAGCCCGGCCGCCGCCAGAATCCCGGCCTGACGCATGCCGCCACCGACCATCTTGCGCAGGCGACGGGCCTTGGCGATCAGCTCGGGGGAGCCGCACAGCACAGACCCCACTGGCGCGCCGAGCCCTTTGGACAGGCACACCGACACCGAATCGAAATGGCGAGTGATTTCCCGGGCATCGACGCCCAGCCTGACCGCCGCGTTGTATAAACGCGCACCGTCCAGATGCAGAGACAGGCCGTGCTCTTGGGTGAACTGGCGCGCTGCCGCCAGATAACTCATGGGCAATACCTTGCCCTGCATGGTGTTTTCCAGGGCCAGCAAGCGGGTGCGGGCAAAATGAAAGTCATCGGGCTTGATGCTGGCCAGCACCTGGCCGAGATCCAGCGAACCATCGGCCTGGACTTCCAGCGGTTGAGGCTGGATCGAACCCAGTACCGCCGCACCGCCACCTTCATATTTATAGGTGTGAGCCTGCTGACCGACGATGTACTCATCACCGCGCTCGCAATGCGCCATCAAGGCCAGCAGATTGCTCATCGTGCCCGAGGGGACGAACAGAGCCTCTGCAAACCCCAGACGCCTGGCCAGTGTGGCCTCAAGAAGATTGACGGTGGGGTCCTCACCATAAACATCATCCCCGACAGGCGCGTGGGCCATGGCCTCAAGCATGCCCGCGGTTGGCTGGGTCACCGTGTCACTACGCAGATCGATAACAGTCACGAATACGCTCCCTGAAAACTCGAAGACCGATAATGCAGGCAACCTCAAGGTTGCAACAAGGCATTACTGAGGTTTGCCATGATAATCAAGGTCCAGGGCCTGGGGCACTCCGATCCTCTTATAAGCAAAAGGTAGGGACACCGTACGAAAGTGTCCATGCAGGATGGAAAAAACTGTGATAAAAATCCCGCCCCGACATGAACAATGTCGGCAACGTTCTCAGGGCGGGGCGTAATTCCCCACCGGCGGTAATGGCGCGCAATGCGTCTAGCCCGCGAGCGCTTGGGGAGTTTCAGGCTTGAACTGAAGCGCTTCAAGGTCAGCAGACCCGGTGTGATTCCGGGGCCGACGGTCATAGTCCGGATGAAGAGAGAACGGGATGTACCATCGGGACCGTGTGCAAACCTCTGCATGGACTACATGAGTTCATGGGGCTTTCATACGAAACCTGAATCCCTTTCGATCCAATGCCCTGTTTTTTTCATAAACAGGAGTCAGAACACGTGCAACCCACTGCAATCGACAGCAAGAGCAAAAACCACTCGAACGAACGTATCGCGTTCATCCAGGCCTGCTGGCACAAGGATATAGTCGATCAGAGCCGCAAAGGCTTCGTCGCCGAAATGGCCAACCATGGCTACACCGAGAGCGATATCGATTTCTTCGAAGTCGGCGGTGCCTTTGAAATCCCTCTGCATGCAAAACTGCTGGCCAATACCGGTCGCTACGCGGGCATCATCGCTGCCGGCCTGGTGGTGGATGGCGGCATTTACCGTCACGAGTTCGTGGCGCAATCGGTGGTCAGCGCGCTGATGCAGGTCCAGCTGGAAACCGAAGTGCCGGTTTTCTCAGTGGTCCTGACCCCGCATCATTTCCATGCAGGCGAAGAGCATCACAAATTCTTCTTCGAGCATTTCGTCCACAAGGGCGAGGAAGCTGCCAAGACCTGTGCCGACACCCTGAACAAGGTCCGCGCCCTGCGCCGCCTTGAGCCATTGCAGAAAGCGGCCAGCTGATTTTTCGAGAATAAGCGGAACGCCGCCCGATTCGCACCTACGGTGTAGGTGCGAATTCATTCGCGAACGCCGGAACAATCAAAATCCCGGCCCTTAAACCATTCCCCACTTTCGGATTGGGGAAGATGATCCTCGCACCGTCCTCTTCAACCACCCAGCGAGCCCCCCCAGCGTCCTGGGCAAGCACATAGCCTTTTTCCAGCGGCGCAAAATTCTTCACATCGTCAGGCAGGTTCAGGGTGAATGCATCACTGCGCTTGATGATTTCCCGAGCCACGCTGAACAGCTGCAAGCCATCAAGATCATCACTCGACTCAGGTTCGACACCTTCGATCACCTGCTCCAGCACCGTGCGCAGTGCCGTGAGGTTGACCTGCTGGTTCTGGCCGAATGGCCGGGCCTTGCCCAGTTCCAGCGTGAAGGACTCGGCACCGAGCCGGTCGTAGGTATAGGCACTGAATACAATCGAAGGCTTGTTCTGCAGCAGCACCGCGCTCATGCCCGCAGTGCGTAACCGCGCCAGTTCACGACGGGAATGCTGGCGGCCTTCTTTCCAGGGATACAGCGCAAACTGCTCGATGGTCGAGCCTCGAATGGCGGTGTGCAGGTCGTAATGCAGGCGATAGCGGTCCGGTACGCTGAAGAAGCTCGCTGCCAGGCGCTCCAGCTCGCAGGCGCGCAAGGCCTCTGAACCGCCCGCCTGTTCGTGCCGGCCATTGAACAGCCGGTTGACGTCCTGCTCGACATAGCGCGTGCCGCGGCGCATGGCCTCGGGGTTGCCGAACAGGAACAGAATACGGGCACGCGGCTTGAGGTCGCCGCGTGCGATGCTGCGGATCAATTCGTCCAGCAGCTCGATGGGGGCTGTTTCGTTGCCATGGATACCGGCAGACAACAGCAAATCGGTGCCATTGTCCCGATCCTGAGGTGCACGCACTTCCAGTGCGCCCTCCCCCAGCCAGCGCATGCGTACGCCGCCGACGGTCAGTTGAGTCTTTTCCGCGGGCTCGCGCCCGGCCAGAGTCAGTTCAAGCAATTTACCGAGGGCGAGCATAGGCAGGCTCCTGATTAGTGATTGCAGTCCGGTCCGTGTACGTGACCGTCTTCTTCACCCGGATCAGCAGGCTCCATTTCCAGTTGCAGGCTGACCAGGTTGGTGGCCAGTGGGCGCAACAGGAGGTTAGCGTATTCGGCATCGCCTTCTTCGACGTCGACACCGATCAGCAGTTGGCCACGGCCATCCTGCTGGATCCACAACTCTTTACCCTGCCAGAGGACGGCTACGCGGGTGCAGGAAGTTTCCAGCTGGGTGCCATCAGTGTCTTCGAGGATTAATTGCAGGGCGTCGCTCATGTTCGGATTCTCTATAAAGATGGAAATCACGCGCAGGGCATACAGGCCTGCGCGTCAAAACTTTCAAACCAGTTGAAAGGGGTAAACGCTGCCCAGTTTAAGGATTTGCGTGAGCTCATCCAATGCCGTGCGGCATTCGGTCAACAGTTGCGGGTCGGCCAGATCGCTTTCGCTCATGCGATCACGATAGTGCCTGTCGACCCATTGAGTCAGATTTTCGTACAACGGCGGGTTCATGACGACGCCGGGATTGACCGCTGCCAGTTCGGTCTCATTGAGGGCAACGCGCAAGCGCAGGCACGCCGGACCGCCGCCGTTCTGCATGCTTTGCTTGAGGTCGAAGACCTTTACTTCACGAATCGGCCCACCATCGGCCAGCAGGCGCTGGAGGTAATTCCAGACACGAAGATTGGCCTGGCACTCCTGCGGCACGATCAACAGCATCGAGCCGTCGGCGCGAGACAAAAGCTGGCTGTTGAACAGGTAGGAGCGCACGGCATCTTCGACCGATACCTCGTCGCGCGGCACGCAGATCGCCTGGAACAGGCCGCCTGCACGACCAAGCTTTTCGTGCAGCTCGCCCAGCATCGACTCGGTATTGAGAAACGCATCCTCGTGATAGAACAGCACTTCGCCATTACCTACCGCGATGACGTCGTTGTGAAACACGCCCTGATCGATCACGCTCGGGTTCTGCTGACCGTAGACCACGCCGCTCTCGCTCAGGCCATGCAGACGGGCCACGGCCCTGGAAGCTTCAAGGGTCTGCCTGGCCGGGTACTTCTGCGGTGCCGGGTAGCGGGTGTCGAAAGCACTGCGCCCGAACACGAAAAACTCCACGCCCGCCTCACCATAGTCGCGACAGAAGCGCGTGTGGTTGGCCGCCCCTTCGTCGCCGAACTGCGCAACCGCTGGCAGTGCTGTGTGATGAGCAAAATGCTGCTCATTGGCGAACATCGCTTTCAGCACGCGACTGGTGGTCGGATGCTCGATGCTGCGGTGATATTTGCAGTTCAGGTTGGCCGCCGTGAAATGCACGCGGCCATCGGCCGTATCGGCACTCGGGCTGACAGTCGCGGCATTGGCGACCCACATGCTTGACGCCGAGCAACTGGCGACCAGCAGCGGCATATCGTGCTTTGCCGCCTGCTCGATCACCTGGGCATCGCTGCCGCTGAAACCCAATTCACGCAACCCGGCGACATCAGGGCGCTCCTGAGGTGCCAGCACGCCCTGGGTAAACCCCATGTCCATCAGCGCCTTCATCTTCGCCAACCCCTGCAATGCCGCTTCGCGAGGGTTGGAGCACTGATGGCTGTTGCGCTGGGAAGCCACATTGCCGTAGGACAGACCGCCGTAGTTGTGAGTAGGCCCAACCAGACCGTCAAAATTGACTTCACAGGATTTCATCGGCAAGGCTCCGTAGATCTGTTTTTATAGGTGCATCGCATTGCTATCAATCGAGCCTGATGCCCGGCGTCAGTGTCGCAGGCAAGGTCAGTGCTGTAGCCTCCAGGGACGCAACCGGATAAGCACAGTAATCGGCGGCGTAATAGGCGCTGGCCCGATGATTACCCGAAGCCCCGACGCCACCGAAAGGCGCGCTGCTCGCCGCCCCAGTCAGTTGCTTGTTCCAGTTGACGATTCCGGCACGGCTTTGCAGCCAGAACTGCTTGTAACGCGCTTCGGAATCCGACAACAGCCCTGCCGCCAGACCATATTGCGTGTCGTTGGCCTCTGCGATGGCCGCCTCGAAACCGGCGTAGCGGATCACCTGCAGCAACGGACCGAACAGTTCTTCGTCAGGACGCTCGCTGACAGCGCTCACATCAATAATGCCCGGCGTCAGCAAGGCGGCCTGCTCATGCGGCTGAGTCATTTCCAGCAACGCATTGGCGCCCTTGCTCAGCAGATCACGCTGGGCTGCCAGCAAAGCGGCAGCGGCCTGCAGAGAAATCACCGAGCCCATGAAAGGCGCAGGCTGGCGGTCGAAAGCTCCAACCTCAAGTGTGGCTGTCACGGCCACCAGCCGGGACAGGAATGCATCGCCCCAGGCACCTTGCGGCACCAGCAAGCGCCGGGCACAGGTGCAGCGCTGGCCAGCCGAAATGAAGGCTGACTGAATCACGGTGTACACCGCTGCGTCGACATCCTGAACCTCATCGACCACCAGCGGGTTATTGCCACCCATCTCCAGAGCCAGAATCTTGTCCGGACGTCCGGCGAACTGTCGATGCAAGGCATTGCCGGTACGGCTGGAACCGGTAAAGAACACGCCATCGATACCCGGGTTGGCCGCCAGGGCGATACCGGTTTCGCGCCCGCCTTGCAGCAGGTTCAGTACACCGGCTGGCAAACCGGCCTCGATCCAGCACTTGACCGTCAACTCGGCAACCTTGGGTGTCAGCTCGCTGGGCTTGAACAGCACCGTGTTACCCGCCAGCAGCGCAGGCACGATGTGGCCATTGGGCAAATGACCGGGGAAGTTATAAGGGCCGAACACCGCTACAACGCCATGGGGCTTGTGGCGCAACACCGCTGTGGCATCGCCCAGCGGGCCGCTCTTTTCGCCGGTCCGCTCACGGTAGCTCTGCACCGAGATGGCAATCTTGTTGACCATGCTGGTCACTTCAGTGGCCGACTCCCAGAGCGGCTTGCCGGTTTCTTCACCAATGCAATCAGACAGTTCGTCCGCATGTGTCTTGAGGCTGGCGGCGAACGCTTCCAGTACCGAAAGGCGATCTTCCAGCGAGCGCGAGGCCCAGCCCGAAAAAGCCTGACGCGCCGCCTGCACGGCGGTTTCGACCTGAGAGGCGCTTGCGCCCTGGCCAGACCACAGAACCTGCTGGGTCACCGGGTTCAAGGAATCGAATGCGTCACCCTGCCCGTCCTGCCAGGCACCTGCGATATACAGCGTGCTCATCAAGCGCCCTCCCGCACCGCCGACAAAGGCACGGCACGCACATTGTCGCCGGGGCTCATGCGCAGGCGTCGGGCCGTCAGCGGATCGACCACCAGCGCACCGGCGGCCATGCGAGCCTGCCCGATGGTGATCCGGCCGTCTTCGCGCTTGCGGTTGTAGATCAGGAATTTCGGCGCATCATCACCCGGCGTGCCGATGGCCAGTACCAGTGTCTGGCTGTCACGCACAGCGCGGATCTTGGTGGTTTCACACTCGATGGCCGGGCCGGCGTCGAAGATGTCGACGTAACCCTGATAGTTGAAACCCTCACTCTTGAGCATCGTCAGAGCAGGCTCGGTATCGGCGTGAACACGGCCGATGACGCTGCGCGCATCTTCCGACAGAAAGCAGGTGTAGAGCGGAAACTTGGGCATCAATTCGGCGATGAATGCCTTGTTGCCCACGCCGGTCAGGTAGTCGGCCTGACTGAATTCCATCTTGAAGAAGTGGCGACCCAGGCTTTCCCAGAATGGCGAACGTCCTTTGTCGTCCGACATGCCACGCATCTCGGCAATGATCTTGTTGCCGAACAGCTTCGGAAATTCGGCGATGAACAGCATCCGCGCCTTGGACAGCAGGCGACCATTGAGACCGGTACGTGAATCGCTGTGAAGGAACAGAGAGCACAGTTCGGAGTTGCCGGTCAGGTCGTTGGCCAGGAACAGGGTCGGAATCTCGCGGTAGATATTGAGTTCCTGAGAAGCGCTGACCGTCAGCCCGACGCGGTAGTTGTACCAGGGCTCCCGCAAGCCAACGGCACCCGCGATGGCAGAAATACCGATCACGCGCCCGTCATCGTCTTCGAGCACGAACAGGTAATCGGCATCCGCACGCTCGGCTTCGCCACGAAAGGACTTCTCCGCCCAGCCCACCCGATGCGCCAGGCGCTGCTCATTGGCGGGCAATGTCGTCAGGCCTGCGCCGGTGCTGCGCGCCAACTCGATCAGCGCGGGCAGGTCACTGCTGCGTACGGGACGAACGATCATGTTATCTCCTCGACCGGACTCCTCTGGAGCCCGGAAAACTGGCTAATCCGCTATGTTCGGACGATCAGGATCAGACTGCGACCAGGCGCACGCTGGCACCTTCACCGACACCCAGGGCCTCGGCGGCCTGCAGGCTCAGCACCACCGGGCGACCGGGTGCCCAGTCCAGTTCCAGCAGGGTTGCGCGGTAGTCCTGCAGCAGCCCGTTGGTCACCAGATACAGGCGCGCGCCCTTGCCGGCATCGTCCGTTGCGCTGGTGTCGATCTTGACCGGCACCAGACGGCTCTGGGCAATCGAGCGAATCCCGGAAACCCGGGCGTGCAGCGTCGGGCCACCGTCGAAAATGTCGATGTAATGATCGGTCTCGAAACCTTCGCGCATCAGGATGTCGAAGGTGATCTGGGCACGGGGATGCACTTGCCCCATGGCTTCCTGAGCGGCGTCGGTCAGGAGCGGGACATAGATCGGATAATGTGGCATCAGCTCGGCCAGGAATGTGCGGCTTTTCAGGCCACACAAGCGTTCGGCTTCGGCGTAGTTCAGGTCGAAGAAGTTGCGCCCGATGGCATCCCAGAACGGTGAGTCGCCGTTCTCGTCGCTGTAGCCCACGATCTCGGTCACCACCGAATCGGCGAAACGCTCGGGGTGGCTGGCGACAAACAGCAGGCGACCGCGAGAATTGAGCTCCGACCAGGCCGTGCCCACCAGTTCGGGGATCACGTAGAAGCTGGTCAGCAGGCTGTTGCCTGTCAGGTCATGGCACTGGGACAGGACGTGAATCTTGTTATGAATCTTCAGCTCGCGTGAGGCATGCACGAAGGTTTCGTTACGAAAGCTGTAGAACGGCTCGGAGTAGCCTGCGGAAGCGACGATGCCGGAACAGCCCACCAGACGACCGTTCTCGCTGTCTTCAAGTACGAAGAAATAGGTTTCTTCGCCATTGAAACTGACCTCGGCAGCGAACGATGCCTCCGAAGCGCCGATCTTGTCGCCCAGGCGACCAGCATCGTCAGGCAAGGACGTCACACCAATCGGACTGTCGGCGGCGAGGCGCTGGACTTCTGCCAGATCAGCCATTTGCGCGGGGCGCATCACCAGCATGGTGCCACTCCTTACCAGATCACAGGCCGGAAACACCGGCACTAAAAAGAGCACCGCACAGCCTGGAAGCCGCCCGGCACAGGAAAAATGTCCGGCGCCCGCCGTTGGACGAACGCCGGAAGATGCAGCGATGTATCAGGCTGTCAGCTTGGCGATGGCGCGCTCGAAGCGGCTCAGGCCTTCTTCGATGTCAGCGTCTTCGATCACCAGGCTTGGCGCGAAACGAATCACGTCCGGGCCGGCTTGCAGGATCATCAGGTCCTGAGCTTCAGCGGCATTGAAGATGTCCTTGGCCTTGCCTTTCCAGGCATCGGACAGCACACAGCCGATCAGCAGACCAAGGCCGCGCACTTCAGTGAACACGCCATATTGCTGGCCGATCGCTTCCAGACGCGTCTTGAATTTCTGATGCTTGTCTTGAACACCCTTCAAGACTTCCGGGGTGTTGACGACATCGATCACCGCCTCGCCCACTGCACAGGCCAGTGGGTTTCCGCCGTAAGTGGTGCCGTGTACGCCGACCGCAAAGTGCTTGGCCAGCTTCTCGGTGGTCAGCATTGCCGCCAGAGGGAAACCGCCACCAATGCTCTTGGCGCTGGACAGGATGTCCGGCGTCACGCCGTAGTGCATATAGGCAAACAGATGGCCGCTACGGCCCATGCCGCTCTGCACTTCATCGAAGATCAGCAATGCGTTGTGCTCGTCACACAGTTTGCGGGCACCTTGCAGGTACTCAAGCTCGGCCGGCAGAACACCGCCCTCGCCCTGGATCGGCTCCAGAACCACGGCGCAGGTCTTGTCGGTCACAGCGGCTTTAAGCGCTTCCAGATCGTTGTACGGCACATGGCTGATGCCGGTGATCTTCGGCCCGAAACCATCGGAGTACTTGGGCTGACCGCCGACGCTCACCGTGAACAGGGTACGACCGTGAAAGCTGTTCAGGGCCGCAATGATTTCGTACTTCTCGGGACCATGCAGATCGTGGGCAACGCGACGCGCCAGCTTGAAGGCCGCTTCGTTGGCCTCGGCGCCGGAGTTGCAGAAGAACACGCGCTCGGCAAAGGTCGAGTCCACCAGTTTTTTGGCCAGACGCAAGGTCGGCTCATTGGTGAAGACGTTGGAGACATGCCACAGATTGTTGGCCTGCGCAGTCAAGGTACCCACCAGCGCCGGATGGCAATGGCCCAGCACGTTGACGGCAATACCGCCGGAGAAATCCACCAGTTCGCGTCCCGCCTGATCCCATACACGGGAGCCCGCGCCACGCACGGGGATGAACCCGGCCGGTGCGTAGTTGGGGACCATCACCTGGTCGAAATCGGCGCGTTGCACCGCAGCATGCTCAACGGACATCGGAGTCTCCTGAAGAGGAACGCCTGCCTGAAACCGGCAAGCGATGGGAAGATTGTAAGGACTGATTTCTGTTCGGCCTTGTCGCCAGGCGACATCTTGTTACAGCGCAACACCGGTTTCTTTTCAGAGTTTTCGGCAATGCGACATATTGCGTCACAAAGGCGCAGTTTATCTGCTTTCGCGAATGAATTCGCTCCCACACGAATCGGTAGGCTCTCTGCTCATTCGCGAAGCTGATCAACCACGCTCGGCAGGAACGGAAGACAACTCGAAGGGACTGTTGCTGCGACGCTGGTTGCGGTCTTCGCGAGGCGTGGCGCCAAAGAAGTTGCGGTAGGCGCTGGAGAAATGCGGGCCGGAGGAGAAGCCGCAGGACAGGCCGATCTGGATGATCGACTTGCTGGTCTGCATCAGCATCTGCCGGGCCTTGTTGAGGCGCAGCTCCAGGTAATACTGGCTCGGCACTCGGTTGAGATACTGCTTGAAAATCCGCTCCAGCTGGCGACGGGACACGCAGACGTGCTGGGCGATTTCATCGGTGGTCAGTGGCTCTTCGATATTGGCTTCCATCAGCAGGACCGCCTGGGTCAGCTTCGGATGGCTGGAGCCCAGGCGATTCTGCAACGGAATGCGCTGACGCTCGCCACCTTCGCGGATGCGCTCGACCACCAGCTCCTCGGAAACCGCACCGGCCAGCTCGGCACCATGATCACGGGACAGAACCGCCAGCAGCAGGTCCAGCACCGACATGCCGCCACAGGCGGTCAGCCGGTCACGATCCCAGTCGAACAGGTGGCTGGTGGCAATGACTTTCGGGAAGCGTTCGCTGAAATCATCCTGCCAGCGCCAATGCACGGCAGCCCGATAACCGTCGAGCAAGCCAAGCTGGGCCAGCGGATACACGCCAGCGGACAACCCGCCAATCGCACATCCGGCGCGCACCACTTGCTTGAGAGCACTGGCCAGGGCAGCCGACATGGGAGCAGGCGGCTCGTCCGCCAGCAGGAACAGCTTCTGAAAACCGTCGATGCGACCGGCCCACGGTTCACCCGGCAATTGCCATGCACCCGCGGCAGCAGGTTCGTCGGCAACCTCGGCCTGGAGGAATGACAACTCATAGACCACTTCAGGGTGAACGCTCTGGGCAACGCGCAAGGCTTCCTCGGCCAACGCCAGGGTCAGGGCTTTGGTGCCGGGCCAGACAAGGAAACCTATTCGATGGGCAGTCATTGGGACATCCGATACGTATCGCCTCAAGGGCCGAACCTCAACAGGCTAGCACTGGAGTAGCCAGAGCATGTTGCGTGATGCGCAGCATGCCCTGTTCTGTTGTAAAAGACATCGCCGAAGCGATGTCGCTGATTACTTGAGGCTGCCCGAGAGGAACTGCTGCAATCGCTCGGACTGAGGATTGGCCAGGACCTCGCGGGGATCGCCCCGCTCCAGTACCACACCCTGGTGCAGGAAGACCAACTGGTTCGACACCTCACGGGCAAAGCCCATTTCGTGAGTGACCACCACCATGGTCCGGCCTTCCTGGGCCAGGCCCTGCATGACCTTGAGCACATCGCCAACCAGCTCAGGGTCCAGCGCGGACGTCGGCTCATCGAACAACATGACTTCCGGCTCCATGGCCAGGGCGCGGGCTATCGCCACACGCTGTTGCTCGCCACCGGACATATGGCCCGGATAGGCTTCCTTGCGATGAGCCACGCCGACCTTGGCCAGGTAATACTCGGCCTTTTCCAGCGCCTCCTTTTTCGGCACGCCCAGGACATGCACCGGCGCTTCGATGATGTTCTGCAAGGCCGTCATGTGCGACCACAGGTTGAAGTGCTGAAACACCATGGACAGGCGCGAGCGCATGCGCTGCAACTGCTTGGGGTCGGCAGCCTTCAGGCCGCCTTCCTTGTTCGGCACCAGTTTGAGTTCTTCGTTGTTGAGCAGGATCTTGCCGGCATGGGGCTGTTCAAGCAGATTGATGCAACGCAGAAATGTGCTTTTACCCGAGCCGCTGGAGCCGATGATACTGATGACATCGCCTGCCTTGGCTGTCAGGGAAACTCCCTTGATCACTTCATGACTGCCATAACGCTTGTGCAGGTCCTGGACTTCCAGTTTGTTCATGCTTTCGATTCTCGCAAGACAGTCAGTCACTGAGCAGACGCCCGTGGCGCAGCGCAGTGCGCCCCGCCACTTTGGCCAGCCAGAAACCCGGTTGAGCATAGCGAAGCCGCTCGATGGCGAATAACACACCGGCAGTATTCGCACAGATGGTGCTGACCCGATCGGACAACGGATCGATGACTTCGAACAGCGGATCGCCGACCTCGACCCAGCTACCGGCAGCACGCAGGAACGTCACCACGCCGGGATGAGGCGCATACAGCAACTCGGTGCCCTCGAACGGCATGCCCTCGCAGGCCTCCCGCTCAGGCTTTGGCCAGTCGCCATTGATAAAGCCCTGTTCGGCCAGGAACGCCAGGATGCCTTCGGCATGGGCCTCGGCGTCAGCCTTGCCGGTATCGGCCTGACCACCCAGCTCGATGGTCGTGGCCAGACAGGCCAGGGGAATCTGCGCTTCGGGGAAGATCCGCGACAGACGCAGCCAGGGCAGCGAACAGGCCTCGTCAAAGGAGCTGCCACCGGAATCCTCGGCCAGCAGCGCGACCTTGATATCCAGATGCGCCGACAGCGAACGCCACTGCGGCCATTGCTGCGGCAAGGCATACATGTGAATAGCGGCATCGGCATCGCAATGCAGATCAAGCACGACATCGGCGACGCAGGCGTGACTGAGTAAAAGACGCTGCATGGCTTGCAGCTCGCCTTGAGGAGCAGGCAGGCGATCGAGCGCAGCCGTCATGGCCTGACGAATCAGTTGAGTATTGGCCCGTGGATCGTCACCCAGTTGCCCTTCCAGCAACTCGGCAACAGGTTCGCTCAACTCGGTGAAATCGCGGTTGAAGTTCTTGCCGCTGCCAAACTCGAAACGTCCCTGGTGAGCGCCTTGCAGCAATTGCCCCAGGCCCAGGGGGTTGGCCACCGGCACCAGTTCGATAACACCTTTGAGCGCGCCCTGTTCTTCAAGCTGACCCAGGCGTTTTTTCAACTCCCAGGCCGTACGCATGCCCGGCAACTCGTCAGCGTGCAGGCTGGCCTGGATGTAAGCCTTGCGCTCGCCGCTGCCGAAACGAAACACACTCAGTTGACGCTCGGTGCCGAGGTTGCCCCACGGCAATACATGATCGATTCTTTGCATGTCAGACCTTCCGCGGAGCCAGGTAGCCCAGCCAGCGACGCTCCGCCAGCTTGAACAACCGCACCAGAATGAATGTCAGGCACAAATAGAAAACGCCTGCGGTTATATAAGCCTCGAAAGGCAGGTAGTACTGAGCATTGACCGTGCGGGCAGCACCGGTAATGTCGATAAGGGTCACGATGGACGCCAGACTGGTGGTCTGCAGCATCATGATGACTTCATTGCTGTATTGCGGCAGCGCACGACGCAGCGCGGAAGGCAGCAGAATGCGGCGATACATCTTGAGCGGCGACATGCCCATGGCCCTGGCTGCTTCGATTTCACCAGCCGGTGTTGCCTTGAGACTGCCGGCAATGATCTCGGCCGTATAGGCGCTGGTATTGATGGCAAATGCCAGACAGGCGCAGAAGCTGGCACTGGACAGCAATGGCCAGAGAGCACTCTCGCGCACCGCTTCAAACTGTGCCAGCCCGTAGTAGATCAGGAACAGTTGCACCAGCATCGGCGTGCCGCGAATCACGTAGGTGTACAGCCAGGCAGGGAAGTTGACCCAGCGGCGTTTCGAGACCCGCATCAGGCCCAGGGGCAATGCCGCCAGCAGGCCGAATGCCAGGGAAATACCGAGCAGTTTCAAGGTCACCAGCAAGCCGCCAAAGTACAGCGGCAGGCTTTCCCAGACGACGTTGTAGTCGAAAATCATAGGTCAGCCGCCTTTACGCCCACGGAGTAGCGTTTTTCCAGATAACGCAAGGCGAGCAGCGAGACACTGGTAATCACCAGATACATCGCAGCAACCGCCAGGAAAAAGGTGAAGGGTTCGCGGGTGGCATCTGCCGCCTGCTTGGCCTTGAACATCATGTCTTGCAGACCGACCACGGAAATAAGCGCGGTCGCCTTGGTGAGTACCAGCCAGTTATTGGTGAAACCGGGGATCGCGAGGCGAATCATCTGCGGCACCAGTATCCGGAAAAACACCTTCAGGCGGCTCATGCCGTAGGCCATGCCAGCCTCGGCCTGCCCTTTCGGAATGCCCATGAAGGCACCGCGAAAGGTTTCGGAAAGGTAGGCACCGAAAATGAACCCCAGCGTGCCGATACCGGCCAGCAACGGGTTGAGGTCGATGTAGTCATCGAAGCCCAGCAAGGGCGCGACACGGTTGATCAGGTCCTGCCCGCCGTAGAAGATCAGCAGAATCAGCACCAGATCGGGAATACCGCGAACCACCGTGCAGTACAGATCGCCCAGCCACGCCAGCCAGCGCAGCGGCGACAGACGCAACGCCACACCAATCAGACCGAGAATGATCGCCAGGGCCATCGATGACAGAGCCAACTGCAAGGTCAGCCCGGCACCTTCGAGGATTACAGCCCCGTAGCCTTTCAACATGTTTGTGCGGTCCTCAAGCGTGGGTATAAAAAATGGCGCAATCCAGGCTGCCCTGTTTGCGCCATCCAGATCAGGAACCTGACGTTACTTGCCGTAGATATCGAAATCGAAGTACTTGTCCTGGATTGCCTTGTACTTGCCGTTGGCACGAATCGCGGCGATGGCGGCATTGAGACGGTCCAGATTGGCCTTGTCACCCTTGCGAACAGCGATACCGATGCCTTCACCGAAGTATTTCGGATCGGTGAACGAAGGACCGGTGAAAGCATAGCCCTTGCCGGCGTCGGTTTTCAGGAAGCCGTCCTGCAACAGGGTGGCATCAGCCACGGTGCCATCCAGGCGACCTGCGGTGATATCCAGATAGATTTCGTTCTGGGAACCGTAAGGCGTGACCTCTGCACCCAGCGGTGCCAGGACTTCGCGAGCGAAGCGCTCGTGGATCGAACCACGCTGCACACCGACCTTCTTGCCCTTGAGTTCAGCGAGGCTGTCGCTGACTTTCGTGCCGTCCTTCATCACCAGACGAGCCGGGGAATTGTAGTATTTGCCGGTGAAGTCCACGGACTTCTTGCGATCATCCGTAATGGACATCGAAGACAGGATCGCGTCGATCTTGCGTACCTTGAGCGCCGGGATCAGGCCATCGAATTCCTGCTCGACCCAGGTGCACTTGACCTTCATTTCTTCACAAAGTGCATTACCGATGTCGTAGTCGAAACCCACGATGCTGCCATCCGGTGCCTTGGAGGCGAACGGAGGGTAAGCGGCTTCGATACCGATCTTGAGCGGTTTTTCATCGGCGAAAACCGGCTGGGCAAGCACAGACAACGCCAGCGCGCCAAGAAGCATGAGCTTTTTCATTTACAGGACTCCATCGATGAAACACGACAAATGGCAAAGTGAGCGGTAGCCCAAGATGCGAAAGAACAATCCGGAGAGAGCGACGCCAGACAACTGATACCGAAATTCCGGTCAGAGGACCCCTGACAAGTGAGGGGCATTTTAGCGGCAGGTACGAAGTCGATATTTCTTCAATGCGACAACTAGTTACAGATGCATCGAGAAAACCGCACCAACCCATTGACTTGGCAAAAACTTCATGATCTTGAAAAATCAAGAAAAGCAGTTGATGCAGCAAAAAGCGCGCCCATTATTGGCAAAGCCTTCTGATACGGCAAGTCCAGCATCACATACGACTGACAAAGCGCTGAGAAATGCACCGAAATCCTACAAATGCCCATCATCTCGTCCCACAAAGAAGCATGCCCTAACACAGCCTGGGTGATCGGGTAACACATCGATATATATCCCTTTTCAAAAGGGTGCGCGCCAGCCTCCAGAGAGCGCACGGTCACTTTTCAGAAAGCAGACATGAAAACGCCCCGTACCGGACGGGGCGTTTCGGTGAATCAAAGGATCATGCCGCACTCATGGTCTTGTGAGTATCGACCAGATGCTGAACCACGCCAGGGTCGGCCAGGGTCGAGATATCGCCCAGCGCATCGTACTCACCGGTTGCGATCTTGCGCAGGATCCGACGCATGATCTTGCCCGAACGGGTTTTCGGAAGCCCCGGTGCCCACTGGATAAAGTCAGGCGAGGCAATCGGACCGATTTCCTTGCGCACCCAGTTGCGCAGTTCGATACGCAGCGCTTCGTCCGGCACCTCACCTGCATTGAGGGTGACGTAGACGTAGATGCCCTGCCCTTTCAGATCATGAGGCACACCCACCACAGCGGCTTCGGCGACTTTCGGGTGCGCAACCATCGCGCTCTCGATTTCGGCGGTGCCCATGCGGTGACCGGAAACGTTGAGCACATCGTCCACGCGCCCGGTGATCCAGTAGTAGCCGTCTTCATCGCGACGGGCGCCGTCACCCGTGAAGTACATGCCACGGAAGGTCTTGAAGTAGGTATCGACGAAGCGGTCATGGTCGCCATACAGCGAACGTGACTGACCTGGCCAGGAGTCCAGAATCACCAGATTCCCTTCAGCGGCACCTTCGATCAGGTTGCCCAGGTTATCCACCAGTGCCGGAATCACGCCAAAGAACGGACGTGTCGCCGAACCTGGTTTCAGGGCCGTTGCGCCGGGCAACGGACTGATCAGGATGCCGCCGGTTTCGGTCTGCCACCAGGTATCGACAATCGGGCAGTTCTGCTTGCCAACAGTGTCGTAGTACCAGCCCCAGGCTTCAGGGTTGATCGGCTCGCCCACCGAACCCAGCAGACGCAGGCTGGAGCCATCGGCGCCCTCCATCGACTTGGTACCTTCGGCCATCATGGCGCGAATCGCGGTCGGAGCGGTGTAAAGAATATTGACCTTGTGCTTGTCGACGACCTTCGACAGGCGCGTGATATCCGGATAGTTCGGCACGCCTTCGAACAACAGGGTGGTCGCGCCATTGGCCAGCGGACCATAGACGATATAGCTGTGGCCAGTGACCCAGCCCACGTCTGCCGTGCACCAGTAGATTTCGCCCGGCTTGTAATCGAACACGCGCTCGTGGGTCAGCGCGGCATACAGAAGATAGCCGGCCGTGGTGTGCAGCACACCCTTGGGTTTGCCGGTAGAACCGGAGGTATAAAGGATGAACAGCGACTCTTCGGCACCCATTTCTTTCGGCGCGCAGGTGCTCGATGCCACTTCCAGCAGCGCGTGGTACCAGATGTCGCGGTGACGGTTCCACTCGATCTCGCCACCGGTGCGTTTGCAGACGATGACCTTCTGCACACTGCTGGTTTCAGGGTTGGTCAGCGCGCGGTCGACGTTGGCCTTGAGCGGGGTTTTCTTGCCGCCGCGCAGACCTTCGTCGGCGGTGATGACGACCTTGGAATGGCAGTCGATGATCCGGCCGGCCAATGCTTCTGGCGAGAAGCCGCCGAACACCACCGAGTGAATCGCACCGATCCGGGCACAGGCCAGCATGGCGACCACAGCCTCGGGGATCATGGGCATATAGATGGTGACGACATCACCGCGATGCACATCCTGGCCGCGCAAGGCGTTGGCGAACTTGCAGACTTCCTCATGCAGTTCGCGGTAGGTGATGTTGCGGTGTTCGGAAGGATCATCGCCTTCCCAGATGATTGCGATGCTGTCGCCACGCTCTTCGAGATGGCGGTCCAGACAGTTGTAAGCGACGTTCAGTGTGCCGTCGGCAAACCATTTGATATCGACACGGTGATCGTCGAAGGAGGTCTGCTTGACGTGGGTGAAGGGTTTTATCCAATCGAGGCGCTCGGCCTGCTCGCGCCAGAAACCATCCGGGTTGACCACGGACTGTTGGTACATGGCCTTGTAGGTCGCCTCGTCGGTCAGCGTGTTCGCTGCGACTTCTGGACGCACGGGGTACAGAGAAGCTGCACTCATCTTGGATACCTCGGTGGAATAGTTGTTGTTTTATGACTCTGTTGTATCCCGCCATATCTTGTGGGGCCATTCGACGATGGTCTTACCGCTTTACTCTTTCACACTCCCCTACGCAAGGGGGACACGCCAAAGAAAAGGCTGATAACCCGGTGTCGCCGCCAAGGCAATCAGGCTACCCTGTAAAAAAACAATAACTCCCCTGGGAGGTCAGCATGAGCCAGACGCAATACGTGGCCCGTGAACCCGACGACAAAGGCTTCATCGATTATCCACCTGCCGAACACGCAGTCTGGAACACCCTGATCACCCGTCAGATGAAGGTGATCGAGAACCGTGCCTGCCAGGAATATCTGGACGGTATCGCACAGTTGAACCTGCCCCACGATCGCATTCCGCAACTGGGCGAGATCAACAAGGTGCTGGGCGCCACCACCGGCTGGCAGGTCGAGCGGGTTCCGGCATTGATTCCCTTCCAGACTTTCTTCGAGCTGCTGGCCAGCAAACGCTTTCCGGTGGCAACCTTCATCCGCACCCCGGAAGAACTCGACTACCTGCAGGAACCCGACATCTTCCACGAGATATTCGGCCACTGCCCGCTACTGACCAATCCCTGGTTCGCCGAATTCACCCACACCTACGGCAAGCTGGGCCTGAGTGCGAGCAAGGAGCAGCGCGTCTATCTGGCGCGACTCTACTGGATGACCATCGAGTTCGGTCTGGTGGATACCGCCCAGGGTCGCAGGATCTATGGTGGCGGCATTCTCTCTTCGCCCAAAGAGGCGGTTTACAGTTTATCCACGGCGCCGGAACATCAGGTTTTCGATCCACTGGAAGCGATGCGTACGCCTTATCGCATCGACATCCTGCAACCCGTGTATTTCGTATTGCCCGAGCTCAAGCGCCTGTTCGAACTTGCCCATGAAGACATCATGGGACTGGTTCACCAGGCCACGCAGCTGGGCCTGCATTCACCCAAATTCGAACCACGGCCGCCCACCCGAAACCATGCGGCCTGAACAGGAGTCCTGGCATGTCATCTCTCAACCAAGCCCATTGCGAAGCCTGCCGAGCTGATGCTCCGCAGGTCAGCGAAGCCGAACTGGCCGAGCTGATCAAACAGATCCCCGACTGGAACATAGAAGTACGCGACAGCGTGATGCAGCTGGAAAAGGTCTATCTCTTCAAGAATTTCAGATTCGCCCTGGCTTTCACCAATGCGGTGGGTGCCATTGCCGAAGCCGAAGGTCATCACCCGGGGCTGCTGACCGAATGGGGCAAGGTGACCGTGACCTGGTGGAGCCATTCGATCAAGGGGCTGCATCGCAACGACTTCATCATGGCTGCCCGTACCGATCAGGTGGCGCAGGACGCCGAGGGCCGCAAGTAAGGGTTTTTCCAGCATCGAAGCGCCTCGCACGGGACACTGAAAATCGTTTTTTGTTTCACCAAAGGACGAACGGATTGAAAAAAATATCCGGTTTGTCATTTTCAGTGTTGTATCCTGCAGAAGCTTTTTAAAGCACGGTTCAATCTGCAAACCCTTGTGAGGCGACGACGATGCATGAAATTCCAAACTTCCCCTTCCCAAGTCAACAGGAACCAAAGCAGTCTCCCCTGGCTCAACAGGAGCTTGGTCAAACTGCCGCAATGAAAGCAGCATCGCTGGCTCAAACCAGCCAAAAAGCCCGACGCAAAGACTGAAGGCAACTGTTTTCAGGCGTATGGAAGCCGGTCTGACCAGGTTTCGATACGCCTGAAAAACCAACACAAGAAAGCGGATTCATGACCGACTTCACCGAACACCAGGCCAAAGCCCTCATTGGCGCAGCCGAAAAGATGATCGATATCTGGGAACGCCTCAGCCCGGAGAAACAGAGCGCCCTGCTCGCACGTTTCGGTACCCAGGAAAACGCCCTGGCCGCCTTGATCACCACCCAGCTTGTAGGCTCCAGCAAAGGCTGAACGTCTACGCCTGCACTTTAAATTTCGCTTTTATCCCCTGCATCGCTTGCTGGATCGTTATCATGGCAACTTCGAAAGCTTGCTAAGGGTTTGACCTGCACCTTTCGCCAACCCGCTGCCAGAAGGGTCCGCTACTCCCATGTCCCAGATACAAGACACACCGCCTTTGAAGGTGACGTTGCAGGTCGCTTCAATCGTGGTTTTCACGTTTATCGGCTACCTGAACATTGGTATCCCTCTCGCGGTTCTGCCGGGCTATGTCCACACCGATCTGGGCTTCGGCGCGATAACCGCCGGGCTGGTGATCAGCGTGCAGTATCTGGCGACACTGGTCAGCAGGCCCTGGGCGGGGCGCATCATCGATAACCTGGGCTGCAAGAAAGCCGTGCAGTACGGTCTGGCAGGATGCGGACTCAGTGGCGTCTTCATGCTGTTGCCCATCGGCATGCCCAACTGGCCTGTTGCGAGCCTGATCAGCCTGTTTGTCGGCCGTATTCTGCTGGGCAGCGCGGAGAGTCTTGTGGGCTCCGGCTCCATTGGCTGGGGCATCGGCCGGGTTGGCGCACACAACACCGCCAAGGTCATTTCCTGGAACGGCATCGCCAGCTATGGCGCCTTGGCGATTGGCGCTCCACTGGGTGTATGGCTGGTCAAATCCCTGGGCCTGTGGACCATGGGCGTCAGCATCATTGCCCTGTCCTCGTTCGGCCTGTTGCTGACCCTGAAAAAACAGGCAGCCCCTATCGTGCAGGGCGAACGCATGGCGTTTACCCACGTACTGAAGCTGGTTTTCCCTCACGGGATGGGCCTGGCGCTGGGCGCTATCGGGTTCGGCACCATCGCGACTTTCATCACCCTGTATTACGCCAGCAATAACTGGCCCGATGCGGTCTTGTGCCTGAGTCTGTTCGGCGCCTGCTTCATCATCGCGCGCCTGCTGTTCGGCAACCTCATCAATCGCCTGGGCGGCTTTCGCGTGGCCATTGCCTGCCTGTCGGTGGAAAGCCTGGGCCTGTTGCTGCTCTGGATCGCGCCCAACCCAAGCCTTGCGCTGGCGGGCGCCGCCTTGAGCGGTTTCGGGTTCTCACTGGTATTTCCGGCGCTGGGGGTAGAAGCCGTGAATCTGGTCCCGGCATCCAGTCGTGGCGCAGCGGTTGGTGCCTATTCGCTGTTCGTTGATCTGTCTCTGGGGATTACCGGCCCGCTGGCCGGCGCCATTGCAGCCGGATTCGGCTTTGTCTCGATCTTCCTGTTCGCTGCGCTGGCGTCCCTGAGCGGGCTGCTCCTGAGCATCTATCTGTATAAACAGGCGCAGGTGATGCGCGAACAGAAAAACCTCAACGCCTCTTAGAAATCCACCTTGCCGCGCCCGGCCTTTATCGAGCCTCGCTTGCTCTTGGAATCCAGGCGCCGGGTCTTGGAACCCAGCGTCGGCTTGGTCGGACGGCGCTTCTTTTCGACCTTGGTGGCGCTGACGATCAACTCGCTCAAACGCAGCAACGCATCAGCCCGGTTCTGTTCCTGGGTACGGTAATGCTGCGCCTTGATCACGATCACCCCGTCACCGGTAATGCGGCTGTCGCGCAGGGCCAGCAAGCGCTCCTTGTAGAACGGCGGCAGCGACGAAGCGTTGATGTCGAAACGCAAATGCACCGCACTCGACACCTTGTTGACGTTCTGCCCACCCGCGCCTTGCGCACGAATGGCTGTCCACTCGATCTCGGCATCCGGCAGGTGAACATTGTTGGAGATGATTAGCATTGGGTTCTCGTGGCAATTGCAGAGAGCATCTTACTCGCGTTCAAAAGATCACTTAACCCTCTGCATTGATCAATCTGATTCATGACCTTATGCAACCTTGCAGGCTTTTCAGGCTCATGAGCAATCGGGGTATGCTGCCGGGCCGGGAGGAGCCCGGAACCACACAAGAGAGCCATCGATGATCAGGGATTTCGCACTGCGCGACTATTTCAGCGGACTGCTGGCATTCATTGCCGTGGCCCGCGAGCGCAGTTTCACCCGTGGCGCCGCACAACTGGGCCTCTCACAATCGGCCGTCAGCCATGCAGTACGCGGCCTGGAAACCTCTCTTGGCGTACGCCTGCTGGCGCGCAATACCCGCACCGTCATCCCCACCGAGGCCGGTGAGCGGCTGCTGAAAAACGTCGCCCCGCAGTTCGAGGAAATCGATGCAGAACTGGCGTCACTTCAGGCACAAAGGGACACCCCGACCGGCACGATCCGTATCACGGCCTCCGACCATGCCATCCGCAGCGTGTTGTCAGCAAAACTGAAGAAATTCTTGCCCAAGTATCCCGCCATCAAGGTAGAAATCGTCTCCGAAAACCAGATAGTGGACATCGCGGCGCAGCGCTACGACGCCGGTGTCCGACTCGGCGAACACCTTGATCAGGACATGATTGCAGTCCGCATCAGCCCCGATATCCGCTTTGCGGTAGTGGCCACCAAGGCTTACTTCGCCCGGCACCCTGTCCCCCAGACGCCCGGCGACTTGGTCGACCAGAACTGCATCAACATCCGGCTCGCGACCCACGGTGGGTTGTGGCCCTGGGAATTCGAACGGGAAGGCAGCCAGCTCAACGTGCGCGTCGACGGCCAGCTTGTCTATAACAGCACTCATGAAGTGCTGGACGCAGTGATTGCCGGCCTTGGCCTGGCCTACATCCCGGAAGACATGGCCCGCCCTTACATCCGCTCCGGACACCTCATCCAGTGCCTGGAAGAGTGGTGCCCGTTCTGGTCGGGATTTCACCTCTACTACCCCAGCCGCAGACAGCCTTCAGGGGCGATGTCGTTGCTGATTGCGGAGTTGAGGCATGAAAGCAGCGACAAGTTGTAAGCTGCAAGCGGCAAGCTAGAAGCTTTTGGCTTGAGGCTTGCCGCTTAAAGCTTGCAACTTTCCTCATACTGCTTCGCTATAGCCACCGACGCCTCTCTGGGCAATGGCACATTGTTCTTGGCAGCAAGAATTTCGGCCATGACGCTGACAGCAATTTCCGCCGGGGTTTTGCTGCCGATATAGACGCCAATAGGGCCGCGCAGGCGCTGCAATGACGCCTCGGTTTCGCCAAAGTGGGTCATCAGCCGCTCTCTGCGACTCTGGTTGTTGCGCCGCGAGCCGATTGCGCCAATGTAAAACGCCTGACTTTTCAGGGCCTCCAGCAGCGCAAGGTCATCCAGCTTGGGGTCGTGGCTGAGGGCGATAATGCAGGTCCGAAGATCGGGGCGAAACGCGGCCACCACATCGTCAGGCATGCCGCTGCTCTTCTCCACGCCTGGCACAGCCCAGGTATCCATGTATTCGATGCGCGGATCGCACACGGTTACCTTGAAGCCATTGAACAACGCCATGATCGAGACATATTCGGCCAGGGCACCAGCACCGATCAGCAGCATGCGATAGCCGGGACCCAGGGTATTGACCAGGCAATCACCATCGAACCTGAGTTCTTCGGGGACAAGCGTTGTCTCCAGGCTCACGCTGCCATCGGCGAGGTTCAGAATACGTTGCACCAGAGAACCCTGCTCAAGCCGGGTAACCAGTTGCTCAAGGGTTTGCAGCAGAGGACTGAATTCCAGGACCAGCTCCAGCGTACCGCCACAAGGCAGCCCGAACCGGTGAGCCTCGTCGGCACTGACGCCATAACGCACCACTTCAGGCGGCGTCAGGGGAAGACTACCCGCACTGTAAGCCGTGGTGTAACGGTGGATCAGGTCGTCCTCGATGCAACCACCGGACACACTGCCAACGGCCCGGCCATCATCACGGAGCACCATCATTGAGCCGACAGGCCGGGGCGATGAACCCCAGGTACGCACCACGGTGGCCAGCAGAACCCTGTGACCGCTGGCAAGCCAGTCACAGGCCGTGCGCAATACCAGGACATCAATACTCGCCATGATCAACGTCCTGTCCATTCAAGATGCGGCGAAAAGCCTGGTCCATGTGTGTACTCAGCGGTAAATACGAAAAGCGGACAGGACTGCAATCAGCACCCTGCCCTTTGCGGGTCATGACTCATTAAAAGGCCGGGATGCCTCCGGGAAAAGCCCCTGAAACCGAATAGAGTCATGAGCCCTGTCGATCAATATCGTCCCCATGGATTGAAGCAGAAATACTGCATTCATGAGTGCTGCGGCGCTGTGTCTGTCTTGATACAGTTGCGCGCCTCCCATGCAGAGAATTGATTAATGCCCAAGGAAAACTACAGCGATCTGCTCGCCCTGATTGCAGTTGCGCGCGAACGCAGCTTCACGCGAGCGGCCTCTCAGTTGGGGATTTCTCAATCCATGCTCAGCCATACCATCCAGGGGTTGGAGGCACGGCTGGGCGTGCGCCTTCTGACTCGTACCACCCGCAGTGTTTCGGTAACCGAGGCCGGAGAGCGCTTGCTGCAGACAGTCGAACCGCGCCTCAAGGCCATTGAGTCCGAACTGATCGCCGTGGCCGAGTTCGGTAACACACCTGCTGGCAATATCCGCATCACAGCCACCGACCATGCCATCGATACCCTGCTCTGGCCAAAGCTCGCGCAGATTCTGCCCAAGTATCCGCAAATCAGTGTGGAAATGGTCATCGACTATGGCCTGACCGATATCGTGGCCGAAAACTTCGACTTCGGTGTTCGCCTCGGAGACGGGCTGACCAAGGAAACCGAGGCCGTGCGTATCGCGCCCGACATGCGTCTGGTGATCGTCGGCGCACCGTCTTACCTTGAGTCGCACACAATGCCCGCCCGGCCTCAGGACCTGACGGATCATGAATGCATCAACATGCGCCTGCCGACGCGCGGCGGGCTGTATGCCTGGGAATTGAAGAATGGCGACCACGAGATCAACGTGAGGGTCAAAGGCAAACTGATTTTCAACGGCATCAAGCAGATCCTCAATGCCGCCGTATCCGGCTTCGGGCTGGCCTTTGTGCCCGAAGACATGGCCCAGCCTCATTTCGATGACGGCACCCTGCTCCCGGTACTGGAAAACTGGTGGCCGAGCTTCCCGGGCCTGCACCTCTATTATTCCAGCAAGCGGGAAAAATCACGGGCCATGCAGACCCTCATCGATGAATTGCGTTACGAACAGTAGCCCTATTACTGCAAGCTTTAATCAAACAAGACGTAACATCATGAATTACAAGGGTTAGTGCCGATCAGTCAAGGCACATACAACACTTGTGGGAGGCAGCTTGCTGGCGAAAAAATCCTGAAATCGGCAGATATTCTGCGTCTGTACGTGAAGTCGCCAGCAAGCTGCCTCCCACAAAGTGATTCATTGACCTTAACTGATCGAATGGCGTCATGAGCCAGAGTCATCAAACTGGCCAACTCAAGCTTTCTCGCGCATCTCCAGCAGGCTCAGGCGCAACTCCGAAGGCCGTAGCGGCTTGGACAGCACCGAGACTTTACGGCCCTGCAAGGCTGACTGGACCATTTCCACCTCGCGCCCGGTGACGATCAGGGCCGGAACATCCCAGCCACGATCAGCCCGTATGCTGTCGATGCAGTCCAGACCGTTGGCGGTGGTGCCCAGATCGTAATCGGCAACGATGATGTCGCAATCGGTCGTCAGGCCTTCGGCAGAATTGGCCATCTGCACCTCGCAGCCCCACTTTTCCAGCAGCGCAGCGGTGGCCATCAAGACGTTGCTGTCATCTTCCACCAGGCAGATCTTCACGCCGTTGAGCAGGCTGTCGCCCAGCGTCTTCCTGCGTGCAGGCTGCGCAGGCGCGGCCACCTCTTCAAGCCCGTGAATCGTCACCGTCGTGCCACGATCCACCCGCGAATCGATACCCACCTGCACGCCGAGAATCTGACTGAGCCGCTTGACGATGGACAATCCAAGTCCCACGCCCTCCACGTCCTTGTCACGCTCGTGGCGGATCCGGTAGAACTCGTCGCAGACCTTGGGCAGATGCTCGGCGGCCATGCCACGGCCCTGATCGTGGATGCTGATCGACAGGCCATCCTTGCGTTTACGGACACCGATCAGCACCGGCTGACCGGGAGCATATTTGAGTGCGTTGGAGAGAATGTTCTGGACCATCGTGCTGAGTAGCGTGCCATCGGTCCTGACCCAGCGCCGACAGGCCCGGACCCGCAGCTCGACACCCGCCCAGCGTGCCGCCGCACTGTTTTGCTGGACGATCTCGGCCAGCATCTCGTCCAGGTTCACCATATCCGAGCTGGCCGACACCTTGCCGCTGTCCAGGGTGTAGATATCCAGAATGGAGCGAAACAGTTGCGAAACGTTATGCAGGGAACGATCGATGCTGTCGACCAGTTTGCGCTCATAGTCGCCCAGCGAACTGGAACGCAGGCACGCGGTAAACATGCCGATGGAGTGAATGGGCTGGCGAAGGTCATGACTGGCCTGAGCCAGAAAGCGCTCTTTCTCCCGGTTGGCAACGGTTGCCTGCTCCGAAGCTTCCCGGGCTCTGACCAGCAGGATATGGGCATAGCCCGGCACCAGAATGGTCACCGAAATCAGCATCAGGACCATGAACGGCTGAGACTGCCAATACGGCGTCAATTGGTAAGTGATCAGTATCGAGAGCATCGCCAGCCCCGCGGCAATCGCCAGGTAACGCGAGCCGAAGCGCATGCCGTTACCGAGCGTGACCCAGACCATGACACTGAAGATCGGCAAGGTCGCCTCCCCGCCGACGATCAGCCCGACGGAAATACCGGTGTAGTCATGCAGCATCCCCAGCACACGACGCACCGGATACACGCCTGGATAGCGAACGATGTGCTGGCGCAGGAGCAAGGAAACCACCAGAAAACCCGAGTAGTAGGCAATGATCGGCTCGTACTGAGCGACGTCGAAATTCGGCAGGAAACCGATCGCCCCCACATAGACGATGGCAACCGTGGCAACGATCAGCCTCAATGTCGCCTGATCCAGTTCGGCGTTTTTGCGCTCCTGCATGTTTACTCCTGATTTCAGGCCGGAAAAGTTGAAAACCTTTCCTGAACTTAAAATAAATACTGGCGTCCTAATATCACTTAAAAGGAAACGGTTCGACAATGTCGCCAACCGATAAAGAATCAAGTTAAAGGCGTATCATTTATGATACATATTGTCTCTATCGAGTATGATGAGCGCACTCAAAATTCGGAAGCAGAGGCATGTCGTGCAGAATCATCGTGGCCGACGACCACCCCTTATTTCGTGAAGGCATGCTACGCACCATCGAGCGGTTGCTGCCTGAAGCGATCATCGAGCAAGCCGGTAACCTCAATGAAGTCCTGACCCTTGCACGCTCGGGTGATGAAGTCGATACGCTGATTCTCGACCTGCGCTTTCCCGGCCTGGATTCGATGCAGAATATTGCCGAACTAAGGGACGAATTCCGACGCACATCGATCATAGTTGTTTCAATGATCGATGATATGGAAACCATTTCCCAGGTCATGGCTCATGGTGCCGATGGTTTTATCGGCAAGAACATCGACCCGCTAGAAATAACCGAGTCCATCATCGCCATTCGTCAGGGCGAAGTTGTGGTCAAGTACAAGTCCGAAGGCTCGATTCTGAGCGACTCGACGATCAGCGTTCTCAGTGCGCTCACTTTCCGTCAGAAGCAGGTGCTGGGCTTGGTCGCCGCCGGAAAGACCAACAAGGAAATTGCCAAGGAACTGGGTATCTCGCCTTTCACGGTGCGCATCCATGTGTCCAGCCTGCTCAAGGTGCTTGGCGTATCCACACGTTCTGCCGCCGCGGCGCAGTTCTCCAGCCTCGCCATCAAGTAACTCTTCGCCTCACTGCCAGCCAGGAACCGCGATGTCGATACTCTCCAAATGCAAAGACCTGGAAATGATCCAGGCCCTGCTGCGAATGGCGGTGATCGCCACGTCCGCACTCTATGCGTTGATCATGTTTGCCCTGGACGATATGTCCGAAACCCGGATGTGGGTGATTCTGGCCTATTGCCTGGGCTTCGGTATCGTCGGCACCGGCCTGATCGTGCGCATCGCCCAGCGACCGGGCACGTCCACAAGACGTCGGGTATTCGCACTGGTTCTCGACAATATGGCCGGGATTGTCACCATTACCGTGGGCGGCGAACCGATGTTGCCGGTGTATTCGGTGATGCTCAGCATGACCGTCGGTTACGGCATGCGTTACGGGCGCAACTACCTGTTGCTGGCCACCGGCTTTGCCCTGGCTTCACTGGCGATCATCATCCAGCTCACGCCGTTCCTGCAGGAACACCCCGCTGTCGCGGTGCTGATGATCCTGACCATGCTGGTGCTGCCGCTGTTCGTGTACTTCCTGCTCTCACGCCTGCATATCGCCCTGGAAGAAACCCAGGCAGCCAATGAGGCCAAATCGCGCTTTCTGGCTCAGGCCAGTCATGACCTGCGTCAGCCCATTCACTCCATCAGCCTGTTCACCGCCTGCCTGCGGGACGCGAAACTGGGTATGGACGAGCGCCGTCTGGTGGACAATATCGACCGGGCGCTCAGCGCGGTCGAGCAGCTTTTCCGTTCATTGCTGGACAGCCACACACTCAATCAGGGCGAAGTGACGCCACGCCCGGAAACCGTCGATGTCGATGCACTGCTGAACGATCTGGCCAGCCAGAACAGCGAGGCAGCCAACTGGGCCGGAGTCGAAATCCGCGTGCGCCCCTGCCGACAACATGTCTACAGCGACCCGGCGCTGCTGCGCACACTGTTGCAGAACCTGATCTCCAATGCTTTCAAATATGCTCCCGGCAAACCGATGCTGATCGGCTGCCGACACCATAAGGGCAGACTGAGCATCGGTGTCTATGACCTGGGCCGCGGCATCCCGGCAGAACACCTACCTCATCTGTGCAACGAGTTTTACCGGGTGCGCGAAGAGCGGGATCAGGACATTGAAGGCGTCGGGCTGGGCCTGAGTATCGTCAACCGTATTGCCCGACTCCTGGAACTGAAGGTCAATATCGGCTCGCGCCCCGAGCGTGGCACGGCAGTGGTTATCAGTGGCCTGCAAACCGTAGCCGCAAGCCCTGCCGCACCAACCCTTGATATCGACTGGAACAAGCGTCTGCTGAGCGGTTTGCGCGTCTTGCTGATCGAGGACAACATCAACGTGCTGCAAGCCACTGCCATGCTGCTGCGCAAATGGGGCTGCGAAGTGCAGACCGCATCGGCCATCCCCAAGACCCGTGTCGATTGCGACCTTGTGGTCACCGACTTCGACCTTGATCGCAGCGCCACCGGTGCGGACTGCATCGCTTACCTGAGCCAGTTGCACGGTCGACAGATACCCGCCATCGTGATCACCGGCCACGAAATCCAGCACGTTCAACAATCGCTGAACGATCCAGAGATCCCGGTCCTCTCCAAACCCCTGCGCCCGGCAGAACTGCGTTCGCTGCTGTTGAGCTTCAGAATGAGGCTGTTGCGCGCCTCGGCCTGAAGCGCTGCATCAAGACTTTCCCAGATCAGAAGCGGTATGTTGCCCCGACGCCAAACAGACTGGCATCGCTTTGATAAGTGGCACTGTAACTGCCCAGCGCATTGGCACGACTCACATCGACACTTTCTTCCCTGAGGTAAGAGTAAGCCAGATCAAGCGTCAGTTGCGGCGTCACGTTGTAGCCGACGCCCAGGCTGAATATGCGCCGATCCCCGGTCGGTGTACGCGGCGAACGGTTGGTATTGCTGGTCGGCGACTGATCGAACATCAAGCCGGTACGCAACACCCATTGCGGGTTCAACCGGTAAGCGGTGCCGATGGCATAGGCCCAGGTGTCGTGCCAGTTCAGGCCTTCCTGGATCGAACCGGTCAAGGCCGAGGCCAGCGAGCCACCTTGCGCAGCGGAAATCGGCTGATTACGCAGACTCAGGTCCTGCAGGCGACTCCAGCCTGTCCAGGTCGCGCTGGCATAAAGCGTCCAGGCATCGCTCAGTTCCTGAGTGACCGAAAAATCGTAGGACTCGGGCGTGGTCACTTTCAGGGTGCAGTCATAACGATTGCTGGCCAGTAACAGCGGCGGGGTTCCGGCCCCCGTAGCCACCTGGGTGTGGCAATCCAGTTTGTAGTCCACTTTGGAGTGGTAGGTCAGCCCGACCCGAGTGGTATCGGTCGCATTGAACAATACGCCGACATTGAAGCCAAGGGCCGTATCGTCGCCCTTGACCTTCACATGGGTGTCGGGAATCGCCGGGCTGAGGGTAATGTCAGACTCCAGGGTGCCCGCAATCCGGTTCAAGGTCGGCCCGAAGCCAATCGACAGCCTGTCATTGAAGGCGTAACTGATGGTGGGTTGCAAGGTCACGACCTTGATGTCGCTCTTGCTGGCAAACATGCGGCCCTGAAAACCGTTTTCATAATCGGTCGACAGGCCGAACGGTGCGTAGACGCCGAAGCCGAACGCCCAGTGCTCATCGAGTTGCTGGGTATAGAAACCGAACGGAACGCTGCTGAACGGCACCATGTCGCCGTCATTGCTGCCACTGGAGCGGCCGCTGACATGGCTGATGTCAGTGGACGCATCGATGAACGCCACGCCCGCCGTGATTTGTCGGCCCTCAAGACGAGCCATGCCGGCCGGGTTGCCATAGACCGTACTGGCATCTTCAGCCGCCGACGCACGCCCGGCCTGACCGATCCCCATGCCACTGATACTTTGTTCGGTTCGGGCAAAGCCCCCGGCCAGCAGTTGAGTCGATACAAGGGCAGCGGTGAGGCCAAGGGAGGTCTTGAGCATGGTCATTTCAATTCATGGAACTCGTTATTCGTCAGCGGCGAAACATCGTCACGATGTTCATATTGCCGCCATGGGTCGGCGCCTTGCCGAAAGAGAGTCCATTCATGGCAATCAGAGAAGAGTTCGTGAGGAGATCAGGAATTCGACGCAAGCGGGCAAGGGTATCAGCAGCAAAAAGATCGCTCCATAGTGCACATGTGCTATATGAAATCCCGCACTTTCATGAAACCGGCCAGCGCCACTCGGCCCGTCGAAGCGCTGGTCGGGCACATCACTTCCTTTTTCGGCCCAGGTGAGCCTATTTGTGAGGCTGACTAACCGTAGGGTCCTGAATCTGTATCACCCGCCCTTCGCGCCACGCATCAGCGCCCGGCAACACCGCGGGTGCAACGATATCGGCCCTGGCAGCCTTTCGTTCAGCACTGCTGCTGCCAAACCGCTCATCACGCTCTGACACCCTCTTCTCATCTGCCTGACCATCAGCGGTAAAGCCCATCATCAATTGAGGAACGCCCAGCGGCAGTTGCTTATCCATATCGGTATGCCAGGTATGCCACGTCTTGCCGTAGGTCCCCACAAGCTTTTCCATCAACGCATGCTCTGCCGGCTGCGGGATACCCGGCGCGAATAGCTGGCCGGATTTGACCTCATGCACATGGCTATGCCAGAGCGCCTTTTCCTGTTCGGGAAGCGTGCTGAACAGTTGCTCGCTGATGATGTACTCCACGCCCATCAACTTGGCATCTTTCATATTGCCGTCGAAAATCGTGCACTGAATGACCTCTTCGTTAAGGATCGAGCAGTAATGATGGGCTTCCATCTGGTCTTGCATGCGGCCATTGTAAAAATGGAAACCGTTGAGGTAGGCATTCAGTTCATTGATGGGCGGACGACTCTGCAACGCATCCGCACCCACATCAAGCGCCTGGGTCAGCGGCGCCTTGGCTTCCCCCGGCGCCACCACTGCAGATCGTGTATTGCTCTCGCCACATGCCAGCAACATCCCCAGGCACAGCGAAACGGTTGAACACTCCAGCGCTATACGCCAATTGAAACCCTTCATCTTCCCCTCCCTGACCGTTCGAGGTCGAACCGGTGACGACAACAAGGTTCAGAACCCTCGCCTACCGCCAGGTTTCGACTTTCTGCCAGTCAGGGGACAGCAGGTATGAAAACGGGCCGATCAGGCGCATGCACTTCGGGAAAAAGGCTGAACGAATCGAGAACCCCCTCAGTCCGAACTCATACAAGCCGTACATGCATGCCCCATAAGACTGATAAAAGGAAGGATCAAATGGCTCACTTAATCAAAACATCCGCACTCGCACTGTTGATTTCTCTGGCTGGCCAGACGGCCATCGCCGCTCAGGATAGCGACGACTTCGTGGAGGATGCCTCTGCCAAAGGCATTGCCGAAGTGGAAGCGGGCAAGCTTGCGCAGGAAAAAGGCAGCTCTGAGGATGTGAAAAAATTTGCCAGACAGATGGTCCAGGACCACACGGCAGCCAACAACAAGCTCAAGGCCCTGGCCGAAAGCAAGAATCTGGAGGTTTCGGATGACACGACAATGATGGATAAAATGAAGTCGATGATGTTGGAACTACGCGACGCCAAGCCTTTCGATCGGGCATATATCAATAATCAGGTGAAGGCTCACGAGGAAACCATCGCCCTCTTCGAGGAGGAAGCGGCAAACGGCGAGGACGCCGAACTCAAGGCTTTCGCTGCAGATACACTGCCCAAACTGAAGGAACATCTCGCTCATGCGAAGGAGCTGGCAAAAGTTCATGGTGGCGACACCGGCAATTGAAGCTCGCGCTTCGCCAGACTTGCGGGTCTGGCGAAGCTGCAAGCTGCAAGCTGCAAGCTGCAAGCTGCAAGCTGCAAGCTGCAAGCTGCAAGCTGCAAAAAGTATGGGAGGTATTGCAGGAAAACCTATAGCATCGAAAGCAGATATGTTGCTTTATTGGAAGTGCAGTAAGGATTTTGTTTCGGATAAGATCGCGTGACTGGATCTTTTTGGCAGGCCTTGAACATGTCGCTCAAGGCCAAGGAAATGGTGGGTCGTGTAGGATTCGAACCTACGACCAATTGGTTAAAAGCCAACTGCTCTACCAACTGAGCTAACGACCCTCTGTTGCGTGGCGCGTATATTACTGATTTCTATCAGTAATTCAACACCTTTCTGTAAAAAATTTAAAAATAGCGTGTCGGGTCTGCAACACCAGCGGCTGCGAAGCCTTCTGCGCGCAGGCGGCAGCTGTCGCATTTGCCACAGGCACGACCTTCATCATCGGCCTGATAGCAGGAAACGGTCAGTCCGTAATCGACGCCCAGAGCCACACCCGCCTTGACGATGTCGGACTTGCTGAGGTTTTGCAGCGGCGCACGGATAGTGAAGCCCTGACCTTCCACACCGGCCTTGGTGGCCAGATTGGCCATGCGCTCGAACGACTCGACGAACTCGGGACGACAATCCGGGTAGCCCGAATAGTCCACGGCATTGACGCCGATAAAGATGTCGCGGGCTTCCAGCACTTCTGCCCAGCCGAGAGCCAGGGACAGGAACACGGTATTGCGCGCTGGCACGTAAGTGACCGGAATACCTTCAGTCGGTGCCTCGGGAACGGCAATGGAGCTGTCGGTCAATGCCGAACCACCGATGCCATTGAGGTTGAGGCCGATGACCTTGTGCTCGATGGCGCCCAGGTCCCGAGCGACACGTGCAGCAGCGTTCAGCTCTGCCCGGTGGCGCTGGCCATAGTCGAAACTCATGGTGTAGCAGGCGTAACCTTCGGCACGGGCCATGGCAACGACAGTAGCTGAATCAAGCCCGCCGGACAGCAGGATTACGGCTCGTTTCTCGGTCATGGTCAATTCACTCATTTTCAGCGCCCCGGCTCGTCGTCCCAAAGAATTTTATGCAACTGCATCTGCAAGCGGACCGGCAGGTTGTCTGCCACGATCCAGTCGGCCAGGTCACGGCCTTTCAGCTCATGGTGGCTGGCAGAGAACAGCACTTCACCTGCACGCTTGTCCAGCCCGTACTGAATCAGCTTGGAGACAGCCCAGTCATAGTCGTCCCTGGAACAGATCACGAACTTGACCTGATCGTTGGGCGTCAGCAATTCCATGTTTTCGTAGCGGTTGCGAGAGACTTCCAGCGAGCCAGGCGTCTTCAGATCGACGACGCGGCTGACACGACTGTCTACAGCCGAGATATCCAGGGCACCGCTGGTTTCCAGCGAAACCTCGTAGCCGGCGTCACACAGACGCTCGAGCAAGGGAATGGCATTGGGCTGGGCAAGAGGTTCGCCACCGGTTACACAGACATAACGCGGACGATAGGCAGCAACCTGCTCAAGGATGTCTTCCAGCGACAGGATCTTTCCGCCGCTGAATGCATAGGCACTGTCGCAATACTGGCAGCGCAGCGGGCAACCCGTGAGGCGCACGAATACGGTGGGCAACCCAGCCGTACGAGTTTCACCCTGCAACGAGTAAAAGATTTCGGTGATACGTAATGTGTCTTGCATATGGGCCACGGGCGTAACAGCTAAACAGGCCGTCCGCCTCCGTCAGGCACTTCAAGGCACCCTGCACTCGCAGAATCCAGTGAAGCGTAATAATTACCGGAATTTCGGGTGCGAAATTCTAACGAAAAAAGCCGCGACAAGCGCGGCTTTCTTGAATGACGGGCTCAGGCATCAGAGACGCTGAAGATCCCGCTGTGCCAATTGTGCAGCCGAAGTGCCTGGATATTGGGCCACGACTTGCTGCAGGATGCCTTTGACCTTGTCGGTGTGACCGAGGCGACGCTCGACATCGGCAAGCTTGTAAAGCGAATCAGGCACCTTGGCGTGCTTCGGGTACAACTGACTGACCTTGGCAAATGCCTGACCAGCGCCTTGAAGGTCGCCTTTGGCCAGGTTCACTTCACCCAGCCAGTATTGGGCGTTGCCCGCATACGAGCTGTTTGGGTACTTGCGCAGGAAAGCGGTAAAAGCCTGGCTGGCTTTATCGAAATCCTTGGCCTTGATCAAATCGAAGGCAGCTTCGTAATAGAGCTTTTCCTTCGCCGGATCAGGAGGCTCTGTGCCTGCTGCCGGAGCCTGGGCCGCTGGGGCCGAAGGCGTCCCGCTGGCGTCGATACTGCCGCCAGAAGGTTGGGAATTATTGGTAGCTGCAGCGGCTGCGCCACTGGAGATACGCGAGTCGAGATCCTGATAACGCTCCAGCGCTTCCTGCTTCATGCGCTGAATATCGTTCTGCTGGACTTCAACGAGACCACGCAAGCGCGCGATTTCTTCCTGCATTTGCTGCAATTGCATGAACAGCTGACCATTTGCCGAGGTCGGGGCCGAAACCCCTCCCCCGGCATAGGCGCCGGACGTGCCATAACCAGCTGGCGGATAACTGCTGCTGCCAGAGCCAGAATTGTCATCGACCACGGGAACCGCACCCCACGCTGAAAGCGGGAGAGTGAGGGCCAAAACGGTTAGAGCACGTCGGCACGTTCGCATGTCAAATTACTTACGCAGTTCGACGCGACGGTTTTGAGCCCAGGACTGCTCGTCGTTGCCGGTAGCAACTGGACGCTCTTCGCCGTAGGAAACCAGTTCCAGCTGAGCTGGGGAAACACCTTGCAGAACCAGGTAGCGTTGAACGGCTTTCGCACGACGCTCGCCCAGAGCCATGTTGTACTCACGAGTACCACGCTCGTCGGTGTTGCCTTCCAGAACGACGCGAGCGCCGTTTGCTTTCAGGTCCTTGGCATGCACGTCCAGAGCACGCAGTGCTTCTGGCTTCAGATCCGAACTGTCGTATTCGAAGTAGAAGGTGGTGATTGCACGCAGAGCAGCTTCTTCGCTCAGGCTGCCATCTACAGCGCCAGTGTTGGCACCGTAACCAGCGTTAGGGTCAACAGCGCCAGCGCCAGCGTTATCGCCGCCTTTGGACGAGCAACCAACAGCTACAGCCATGGCCAGAGCCAGCGCAGCAAACTTACCAAACTTCAACATTTCCATCTTGAAACTCCTAATGAACCCCAGTGTGTTAAGCAAATCGTGTAGCGCCGCGTCAGTTCAGGTAAGGGGACCAGGAAGGTTCTCTGACTTCGCCTTGAGCGGTAGGAAGCGGGAGCCTTACGCGTCCGTTAATGGACACGAGCATCAAGACTCCCCGGCCCTGCTGGCGGGTGGCGTAGATTACCATGGTGCCGTTGGGCGCAACAGTAGGCGACTCATCAAGGTTGCTATCTGTAAGGATTTTTACACTTCCGCGAGCCAAATCCTGTACCGCTACCTTGAAATTCGTGAAGCCGTCCTGCCGGTGAATCATTACCAGCGTCTTTTCATCGGCTGACAATTTCGGGTTGGCATTGTAGTTACCCACGAACGTTACACGCTCGGCACCACCGCCATTGATGTTGGTCTTGTAGATCTGTGGCTTGCCGCCACGGTCCGACGTGAAGTACAGCGTAGAGCCGTCCTTGCCGAAAAACGGTTCGGTATCGATGGACGAATCGTTGGTCACGCGAGTCAGCTGACGGGAAGCCAGGTTGATCACGTAAACCTCGGGGTTGCCGTCCTTGGACAGTACGAACGCCAGCTTGCCGCCATCGGGCGACCATGCAGGCGCGCCGTTGAGGCCTTCGAAGTTGGTGATCTGCTCACGACGACCGGTGTCGATGTGCTGCACGAAAATACGTGGACGCTTCTGCTCGAACGATACGTAGGCGATACGCTTGCCATCCGGCGCAAAGCGTGGCGACAGGATCGGCTCACGGGACTGCAGCAGCGTTACAGCACGTGCACCGTCGTAGTCCGAACGTTGCAGGGTGTAACGGGTGTTGCTTTCCGAGAAGCGTTCGGCGGTCACGTACAGCATGCGGGTGGAGAACGCGCCCTTGATGCCGGTCAGTTTTTCGAACGACTGGTCGGCGATGTAGTGCGCCATGTCCCGCAACTGGTCATTGGTGCCCGACACGCTGCCGGTCAGGACCTGCTGCTCGGTGGCCACGTTGAACAGAGCGTACTGGATCTGCAGACGACCGCCCGCAGGGACGATGTTGCCGACCATGACGTACTGCGCATTCAGGGCCTTCCAGTCACGGAAGATGATTTCGCTTGCCTGGGTCGGCAGGCTGATCATGTTCTGTTTTGGAATCGGCGAGTAGTAACCCGAGTTGCGCAGGTCGTTACTCACGATATCGGCCATGTCCTCAGGCAGCACATTGCCGCCCTGCCAGCCAAAAGGCACCACAGCAATCGGAGTGGCGCGGTCACTTCCGCTGGTGACCATGATGTTCTTTTCTTCCGCAACGGCTAAGCCCGCCGCACAGCAAAGAACCAAAAGCAGTCCTCGAAGAAGGTTAATCACAAGGCTAGATCCTCAGGTGTGAATGTCATCTTGAATGAACGATAGGGAGCGAAGTCCGCTGGCTTCAAACCCTGCATTTCTGTCAAACGACCAATATTCTTGACCGCTGCCACTGCCGAACTGTCGAACGGACCGTCACCACTGGACCTGGCAATAGTCACCGAAGTCACTGTGCCGTCCGGCAACATGCCGATCTGCAATACCACTGCCATGCCTTTGCGCGCCGAGGGTGGGCGAGCCCAGCCTTCGGATGCACGCAGACGAATCAGGTCATCGAAGTTACCCGCTACCTCATCGCCCACTTCATCGGCCAGAGCCTGTTGACGCTGAGGCTTGTCGGAAAGCAGGTCGGCCAGAGCCTGTGCCTTCTTGTCCTCGGCAGCCTTGCGCGCAGCTTCCTGAGCCTTTTTGGCTGAGTCGGCAGCAGCTTTCTTCTTGGCGTCCTCGGCAGCCTTTTTCTTCGCGTCTTCAGCCGCTTTTTTCTTCGCTTCATCGGCAGCCTGTTTCTTGGCTTCCTCGGCGGCGGCCTTCTTGGCGTCTTCCTCGGCTTTTTTCTTCGCCTCTTCTTCGGCCTTCTTCTTGGCTACATCAGCCAATTGTTTCTCTTCGGCCTTTTTCGCATCGGCAGCTTTCTTGGCGTCATCGGCCTTTTTGGCTTCCTCGGCTTTCTGCTCGGCTTTCTTCGCCTCGTCAGCAGCCTTCTGTTCTTCGGCTTTTTGAGCAGCCTCTTCTTTCTTTTGTTCCGCAGCCTTTACAGCTTCCTGTTTCTGCTGCTCGATCTTCTTCTGCTCCAGCTGCTCGACTTCAGTCTGTCGTGCAGCGGCTTTCTTTGCCTCGCCGGCAATCTTCTGGTTGGTCTGGGTCGTCGCCTGACTCTTGGACTTGAGTTGATACAGAGTAGCCTGAACCACAGGCTTGGCCTCCGGCAACTCGGGAGTCATGGCAAAGCTCACGAAAAGCATGCCAAAAATCAGGATATGCAGGCCAACGGCCCAGACAGAGGGCCAGAAGTAGCTTTCCGAGGCGGACGGCTCTCGAATCGGCTGCATCAGGGGGCCTCAGTAATCAAGCCAACATTCCCTACACCAGCTTTCTGCAGCCCGCCCATCGTGCCCATGACAGAACCGTAATCAACGGTCTTGTCACCACGAATGAACACCTGCGTCTGCTTGCCTGCATCACGACCGGCAGCGACTATCTTGGTCACGGCAGCGGTCAGTTGCGGCAGGGTCATTGCCTTGTCCATCTGTTTGTCGGTATCGACTTCGCTGCCAAGGTTCCAGTAGTAGGTCTTGTCAGCCTTGATCGAAATGGTCAGGACCTGATTGTTGTTGTCCTGCGGCAAAGCCTCGCTGGAGACCTTGGGCAAGTCGACTTTCACGCCCTGGTTGATCATGGGAGCGGTCACCATGAAGATGACGAGCAGCACCAGCATCACGTCGATGTATGGCACCACGTTCATTTCGGCGACCGGCTTGCGTTTTCTGCGACGATCTCGAGCGATTAAAGCCATGGGGAATTACCTGCTCACTCTTCGCTGGTATGCACTTTACGGTGCAGGATCGCCTGGAATTCTTCGGCGAACGTGTAGTAACGACTGATCAGGGTTTCGCTGCGAGCGGAAAAACGGTTGTAGGCGATAACAGCCGGAATGGCCGCGAACAGGCCGATGGCCGTTGCGATCAGTGCCTCGGCAATACCCGGCGCCACAGTGGCCAGGGTTGCCTGCTGTGCAGTCGCCAGACCGCGGAAGGAGTTCATGATGCCCCAGACCGTACCGAACAGACCGATATAAGGGCTGGTGGAACCTACGGTAGCCAGGAACGGCAGGCCGGCTTCCAGCTTTTCTTCTTCGCGGGAGATCGCAACGCGCATGGCACGGGCCACGCCTTCCATCACGGCATCGGGATCGACGCCAGCCTGCTGGCGCAGACGGGAGAATTCCTTGAAGCCGGCACGGAAGATCTGCTCGACGCCGGAATCCGGGTCAGGGTTGCTGCCCGCCTGACGATACAGCTTGGACAGATCGATGCCCGACCAGAAACGCTCCTCGAAGCTGTCCAGTGCGCGTCGACCGGCACGCAGCATGTTGCCGCGCTGAAAAATCACGATCCACGAAGTGACTGAAGCAGCCACAAGCATCAGCATCACCAACTGAACAACAATGCTGGCATTGCTGACCAAACTCCACATGGAGGAATGGTCGACTACGTTAGCTTCCACGCTTTATCTCCTGCTCTGAATGTATGCCCGCGCCGCTCTGGCCGGCAAAGGCCGCTCGCAAAGCTTCGGGAATGGCCCGGGGTTTCAAACTATCGGCGCGTACACACGCCACCAAAAACTGCCCCTCACAGAGCAGCGTTGCATCCGCAGCCAGCCTGACCTGCTGCTTGAAGCGCAGGCTGACACGGTTCAATTCGATTACTTCAGCGCTTACCAGCAGCTCATCGTCCAGACGCGCAGGCTTGTGATAACGAGCCTCACTTGAATGCACGACAAACAGCAGGTCCTCCTTCGCAAGCTCGGACTGGGCAAAACCCAGCTCTCGCAGTTGCTCGGTACGAGCCCGCTCCATGAATTTCAAATAGTTGACGTAGTAGACGATGCCGCCTGCATCCGTGTCCTCGTAATAAACGCGACAGCGATGTGCGAACGACGGAGCCCCGTTTTGCGCGCGCATACTCTAGTGCTTACTCCTCGGGTTGCCAATCGGGTCAGGCAACTGTTTTTCATGGTTTGGCCACTTATTGATGGCTTCTGCCATCACGCTGGCAGTGTGACCATCAAAAGTGCAAATAAGTCGCTCATGGCCACTATTAATACGTCGGGCCATCTGCAAAGTCCTCCGACGCTGGCATTTCGCCCATTCGCGAAGGAATGTTCAACCCGAAATGCAGGTAGGCATGCCGGGTAACGACCCGTCCACGCGGTGTGCGCATGATATAGCCTTGCTGGATCAAATAGGGTTCCAGCACATCTTCGATGGTGTGCCGCTCCTCACTGATGGCAGCCGCCAGGCTGTCTACGCCAACAGGACCGCCGTCGAACTTCTCGATCATGGTCAGCAGCAGGCGCCGGTCCTGATGATCGAAACCGTGCTCGTCGACATCCAGCAGGTTCAGTGCCTTGTCGGCCGTTTGCCGGGTGATGTGGCCATTACTGCGAACCTGGGCGAAATCCCGTACGCGTCGCAACAGGCGGTTGGCGATACGGGGAGTGCCACGAGCACGACGGGCAATTTCAAAGGCCCCTTCCGGCTCGATGGCCAGCCCCAGAATACCGGCTGAGCGCGACACAATGGTCGACAGGTCGGCGATGCTGTAGAACTCCAGACGCTGAACGATCCCGAAACGGTCACGCAGCGGGTTGGTCAGCATGCCAGCGCGAGTCGTCGCCCCCACCAGGGTGAAAGGAGGCAGATCGAGCTTGATGGAGCGGGCCGCAGGACCTTCGCCAATCATGATATCCAGCTGGAAGTCTTCCATGGCCGGATACAGAACCTCTTCGACGATTGGCGACAGGCGATGGATTTCGTCGATGAACAGCACGTCGTGAGGTTCGAGATTGGTCAGAATCGCCGCCAGGTCACCCGGACGCTCCAGCACAGGGCCGGACGTGCTCTTGATCGACACCGACATTTCCTGGGCAATGATATTGGCCAGCGTGGTCTTGCCCAGCCCCGGCGGGCCGAAGATCAGGGTGTGATCCAGCGACTCGTTGCGCCCGCGCGCAGCCTGGATGAACAATTCCATCTGCTCGCGCACGGTCGGCTGACCGATGTAGTCAGCCAGGCTCAGAGGACGAATGGCACGGTCCAGTTGTTCCTCACGATCACGGCCACTGCTGGCGGTAATCAGGCGATCAGCTTCAATCACTTACGCCATCCCCTTCAAAGCACGTCGGATCAGATCTGCACTGCTCAAGCCTTTTTCCTTGATCGCGGAGACGGCCTTGCTCGCCTCTTGAGGTTTGTAGCCCAGAGAAATCAGCGCGCTGACCGCATCGGACTCGGCAGATGCCACAGGTTCGGCCTGATTCGGGCCATCGGAAACCAGCGCAAACGTGCCCGGCAATGCTTCCCAGGCCTTGAAGCGGTCCTTGAGCTCGACCAGCAGACGCTCGGCGGTCTTCTTCCCGACCCCCGGAATCCGGGTCAAGGCCGAAGTATCCTGCGCCTGGACGCAACGCACCAGTTCATCGACCTCAAGGCCCGACATCAGCGCCAGCGCCAGTTTCGGGCCGACGCCATTGAGGCGAATCAGCTCACGAAACAGCTCACGCTCGCGCTTCTCGTAAAAACCATAGAGCAGATGCGCATCTTCGCGAACCACCAGATGGGTATGCAAAGTCACCGGCTCACCGACATGCGGCAAACGATAAAGCGTTGTCATGGGTACTTCCAGCTCATAGCCGACGCCATTGACGTCCAGTACCAGATGCGGTGGCTGCTTCTCGGCGAGAAAGCCACGTAAACGTCCAATCACGTATCAGATCCTTTCGTGTTGCCCATCGCTGGCGTCGCCAGTGCAAAAAATATGAACACCATCATCACAGGAGTAGCCAGACCTGCAAGCAAAAATATGCATGCGGATGATGCAGTCAGAGACGCAACCGACCACCACGACTGCGTGCAGTCCCCAGACCATGGGGAATGAGGCTTGAACGCGTGTGCGCATGACACAGCGCGATGGCCAGCGCATCGGAGGCGTCGATCTGGGGTTTCTGGGTCAGCTTGAGCAAATGCATGACCATCATCATCACCTGCTCCTTGTTGGCACCACCGGTGCCGGCAACCGCCTGCTTGACCTGAGTGGCCGTGTATTCGGCAATCTCCAGCCCTTCCTCGGCACCCGCCACAATGGCCGCGCCCCGGGCCTGGCCCAGTTTCAGCGCAGAATCGGCATTGCGCGCCATGAAAACCTTTTCGATCCCCATGGTGACAGGACCATGAGTCTGGATGACTTCACGCACACCGCGAAACACAATCTGCAGCCGCTCCTGAAGCTCACCGGCTCCCGTGCGAATGCAACCCGAAGCCACATAGACACAGCCGCGCCCGGTATCACGTACAACGCCATAACCGGTGATTCGCGAACCGGGGTCGATGCCAAGAATAAGAGTCATAACGCCCGCAACTTGAAAAGTAACGCAAAACAATTGATGCAGCATAAAGGCAGAAGCCGGAGGCCGATAGCGGCGTGATCATCACCGCTTCCTGCCTCCGGCCTCCAATGTACAGCGAAACAACCTGCAATCAGCCAAGCTGCTCCAGAACGTCATCCGGAATTTCCGCGTTGGAGTAGACGTTCTGCACGTCATCCAGGTCTTCAAGCATATCGATCAGCTTGAGTACCTTTTCAGCGGTTTCCAGATCGAGCACGGCACTGGTGGTGGGCAACATGACGATTTCCGCGTCAGAAGCCTTGAAACCCGAGGCCTCCAGCGCGTTACGCACGGCATAGAAACCGGCGAACGAGGTGAACACGTCGATGGAGCCATCTTCGTTGCTCACGACATCGTCGGCATCAGCCTCCATTGCCGCTTCAATCAGTGCGTCTTCATCGACACCGGCAGCAAAGGAGATCTGCCCCTTGCGGTCGAACAGATAAGCCACGGAACCGTCAGTACCCAGGTTGCCGCCACACTTGGTGAAGGCATGACGAACGGCAGCGGCAGTACGGTTGCGGTTATCGGTCATGGCTTCAACCATGATGGCAACGCCACCGGGGCCGTAGCCCTCGTAACCCAGTTCCTCGACATCATTGCCATCGTCGGCACCGACGCCACGTGCAACAGCACGGTCAATGGTGTCGCGGGTCATGTTGGCGCCAAGCGCCTTGTCCAGCGCCAGACGCAGACGCGGGTTGGAACCTGGATCACCACCACCCTGACGGGCAGCGACAGTCAGCTCACGAATCCACTTGGTGAAGATCTTGCCTTTCTTGGCATCCTGACGCTCTTTGCGGTGCTTGATGTTCGCCCACTTAGAATGACCTGCCATTTCTCGCTCCAGATTCTTTTTGAAACACCTTCACCTTTTACCCGCGTACACGGGCAAAAGGCTTTTTACTCGACAGGCGCACTGCAGAGCGCATCAAAAATGCGCCCTGCACCGGCATCACTCGGCCTTCTGCTGCTCGCGCAGGCGAATGTGCAGTTCACGCAGAGCCTTGGCATCCACGACGCCAGGAGCCTGGGTCATGACATCGGCCGCGCTCTGGGTTTTCGGGAAGGCAATCACTTCACGAATCGACTGGGCGCCGGTCATCAGCATCACCAGACGGTCCAGACCGAAAGCCAGGCCACCATGAGGCGGTGCGCCGTATTTCAGTGCGTCGAGGAGGAAGCCGAACTTCTCTTGCTGCTCGTCTTCGGCGATACCCAGCAGGCGGAATACAGCCTGCTGCATTTCCTTGCGGTGGATACGGATCGAACCGCCGCCCAGCTCGGTACCGTTGAGTACCATGTCGTAAGCGCGGGACAGCGCCTTGCCAGGGTTGGCTTCCAGCTCTTCAGGGGTGCACTTCGGCGCCGTGAAGGGGTGGTGCAACGCGCTGAAGCTGCCGTCGTCGTTCTCTTCGAACATCGGGAAGTCCACGACCCACATCGGTGCCCACTCGCAGGTGTGCAGCTTGAAGTCGTTACCCACCTTGATACGCAGCGCGCCCAAGGCCTCGCTGACGATCTTGGCCTTGTCCGCACCGAAGAACACGATATCGCCATCAACCGCGCCAACGCGATCGAGGATCACATTGAGGTTGGCTTCCGGGATGTTCTTGACGATGGGCGATTGCAGGCCATCAACGCCGTTGGCGCGATCGTTGACCTTGATGTACGCCAGGCCCTTGGCACCATAGATGCTGACGAACTTGGTGTAATCGTCGATCTGTTTGCGCGGCATACTTGCACCGCCCGGAACGCGCAATGCGGCAATCCGGCACTTCGGATCGTTGGCAGGGCCGCTGAAGACCTTGAACTCGACGTCCTTGAGCTGATCGGCAACATCCACCAGCTCCAGAGGGTTGCGCAGGTCAGGCTTGTCGGAACCATAGCGACGCATGGCTTCTTCGAAAGTCATGTGCGGGAATTCACCGAATTCCAGATCCAGGACTTCCTTGAACAGCTGACGAACCATCTTCTCGGTCAGGCCGATGATGTCTTCTTCACTGAGGAAGCTGGTCTCGATGTCGATCTGAGTGAACTCAGGCTGACGGTCGGCACGCAGGTCTTCGTCACGGAAGCATTTGGCGATCTGGTAGTAACGGTCGAAGCCGGCAACCATCAGCAATTGCTTGAACAACTGAGGCGACTGCGGCAAGGCAAAGAAGCTGCCAGGGTGTGTACGGCTTGGTACCAGATAGTCGCGAGCGCCTTCAGGCGTGGCGCGAGTCAGGATCGGAGTCTCGACATCCAGGAAGCCGTTGTCATCCAGGTAGCGACGGATGCTGGTGGTGATGCGCGAGCGCAGACGCAGCTTCTCGGCCATTTCCGGGCGACGCAGATCGATGAAGCGATAGCGCAGGCGGGTTTCTTCGCCGACGTCGGAGTATTCGTTCAGCGGGAACGGCGGAGTCTCGGATTCGTTCAGGACTTCCAGCTCGTAGCCCAGCACTTCGATGGCGCCGGAAGCCATGTTGGCATTGACGGCACCGGCAGGACGGGCACGCACCTTGCCGACGACCTTGACGACATATTCGCTGCGCACACGGTCGGCAGCGGCAAAGGTATCGGCACGATCGGGATCGAACACCACCTGGGCCATGCCTTCACGGTCGCGGATATCGAGGAAGATCACGCCTCCGTGGTCACGACGACGGTGGACCCATCCGCAAAGGGTAATTTCCTGACCTTCCAGACTTTCGTTCAGTTGGCCGCAATAATGGCTGCGCATCATGATGGTGTGTTCACTTCTCGTAATTCGAAATTCGGTGGGGGCTTTCGCTCCTGGCCGCTCAATAGTGCAAGGCACCGGCATCCAGTTCAAGCCAGTCCCTGCCACGCGGAGCCATGCCCGTCAGCAAGGCGAAGGATTATATAGAGTTAATCGAGGCCGTGCAGCCGAACGAACTCATCCTGTCTGGATAAGTTCGTATTAGTGCCGGGCAACAGGCTTGCGACACCGCTCGAAAGGACCCGTCAGCAGCGAGTCCGGAGAAATATCAGGCTTGAACCTGCTCAAGGCGATCAGCCTTCAAAAGGTGCGCAACACACACGACGCGGATCAGCCCGCTGAAGTTCTTCACACCGCCGTAACGCAGATGAACCTCCCTGTCGATATAGGAAAGCACTGCATTCACGGAGCAGTTATTGGACCGGGCTATCGCCGACAATATATTCCAGTAGACCTTTTCCAGACGCAGACACGTCGCCAGACCGTTAAGGCGCACCGACTTGGAATGCGGCTGTGCCAGATTCATATTGAAATCCTCGACAAAAGGATCATTGCGTATGGACGAATGCCTGCTTAAATCTTTGACCTCACGTTCAACACCTCTGACCATGGCTATTCCACCTCTAAAAAATCAATTCGAATCCCGATAAGAAACATTTAAAAATAAATAAATGCGACTCCTATAAGGCCCGATTAAAGATCTTATATCCAGCGGAACCATTACCTTGTTTCTGTAGGAGATGACTACAAAAGAATACAGAATAAGGAAACACCAAAAGCGCTATAACTTAAGAAAAGTTCGCCGATGCGTTTAATATTTATACTTTTAAAAACAGGCTACAAGTGTATCATCAGATCGAACACAGGAAGGCTCGACTGCAGCGCGTTGCCATACAGGTTGCATGGGACGGCAACGCGCTCCGGGCAGAAGGGCAAGAGCCCTGCTGTCAGCGGGACTCGAGCATCGAGCGCAACATCCATGCAGTCTTTTCGTGAACCTGCATGCGCTGGGTCAGCAGGTCTGCCGTCGGCTCATCACTTACTTTATCCAGCAGAGGAAAAAGACTACGAGCCGTGCGGACAACAGCCTCTTGGCCCTGAACCAGACTTCTGATCATATCTTCAGCACTTGGCACGCCTTCTTCTTCCTTGATCGAAGACAGACGAGCATAAGTTGAATACGTACCTGGCGCTGGAAAGCCCAGAGCACGAATACGCTCGGCAATGGAGTCGACAGCCAGTGCCAGTTCGTTGTATTGCTCTTCAAACATCAGGTGCAGTGTGCGAAACATCGGCCCACTGACGTTCCAGTGAAAGTTGTGAGTCTTGAGGTAAAGTACATAAGTATCCGCAAGCAGATGCGAAAGACCGTCTACGATCGATTTGCGATCCTCTTCACTGATACCGATATCGATTGCCATGTTTCATGCCCTTTTAATGAGGATTGGAAAGCAGTAACAGAGCTACTTTATCAAGAGACGCCAACGGGCGCAGCCTTCTATTGGTGCACTCGCTCAAATAGGCACATCCATACAGGAAAGTAGCGCCTGATTCGTCAAGCCTGTCTGACCCCGCCCCGACAAAACGAGTTCCATGAATTCGTCAAAGGCCAGCCAGAGGCTCTGGCTCAAGGTCGCCAGCGGCTATTGGAGCAGACGCTTTACTGGCGCCAACAAAACCGGCGAGGCCTCACAGGTACTTGATTTGAGTAGAGTTCGGCTTTGCTGTTAAATACACGGCGTGTCGCTACCGATCCTGCCATCCGGCTGTAGCGCATAGGCTGGACCATCGCTCGTGCATCACGCCTCCACTTTTTCAGAAGCGTACCGGGCGCTACCAGCTATTTCCTTGTGATCCTTCTTAATGTGAGCTTTTTAAAAATGTTGAAAATCGTCCACCTGGTAACAGGAGCAGCAGCCCTGCTGTTGTCCCTCATACCCAGCCTGCGTAGTGAAATGCTCCAACCCGATGCGCTTTATCTCGCTTTCTTCGGGCTGCTCAATCTGGTGCTTGCTCCAGTGATCCCCTATTGGAACCGGGGACCGCGTCACAACCTGCAAAATCTGGTCAGTGCTCTGCTTGTTCTTGCTGTCATCATCCAAATCCTTACCCTGCTTGTTCCACTCGATAAAATCGCTGGCCTGCCAGCCGTCATGATCAGTCTGATCGTCGCTGTGGCTGCCGTTGCTCTGCATCTGGGAGTGAGCTTCTACAGATCCTCTCCTTCTCCAGCACCTCAAAGCCAGGACCTGGGCAATCGCGATACTGGCACCGTGAAGTGGTTCAACACGTCCAAGGGCTTCGGCTTCATCTCCCGTGACTCGGGTGACGATATCTTCGTGCACTTTCGCGCCATTCGCGGCGAAGGTCATCGCGTACTCGTCGAAGGCCAGCGTGTCGAGTTCTCCGTAATGAACCGCGACAAAGGCCTGCAGGCCGAAGACGTCATCGCCGCATTGCCGCGCCGCTGATTTCTACCGCCCAATAAAAAACCGCGCCTTCCTCCGGGAAAGCGCGGTTTTTTATGCAGCAACCCTCAGTAATGAGGCGGCGGAGCGTCCTCGACGAACGTATCGAACTGACTGCCCATTTCTTCCTGACGCTTGAGCATCGCGCTCATTTGCAATTGCAGACGATCCAGCTCACGTCGCTGCACCACCAGCACATCATTCAACGCCTGAAGCGTGTCCTCCTGAAAGGTCAGGCGGCTTTCCAGCTCCATGACTCGCTCTTCAAGATTCATGGTCATTCACCCTCAAATCGAAAGTCTTGCGTCAACACCGGCCTCAAGCGTTCGAGAACCGCTGCGAACTGCTCGTCCGTATAAGGAAGAGCCGGATGTTTGCCCCATACAGGCGCTGGCCAGGCAGCATCGTCACGCTTGCGAACGATGACGTGCATGTGAAGCTGACTGACAACATTACCCAACGCCGCGACATTGAGTTTATCAGCGTCGAACGCGCCCTTCAGGATTTGAGACAGAACGGTGGTTTCCTGCCACAACTGCAACTGATCCTGCACCTCAAGCTGAAAGACTTCACTGATCTCCGGGCGACGCGGCACCAGGATGAACCATGGGTAACGGGAATCATTGGACAGCAACAGCCGGCACAACGGGAAATCGCCGACAGGCAAGGTGTCCTGCTTGAGACGTGAATCCAGAACGAACACGATAAAGCTCCCAGGTTGAATGTCTGCCCCGCAGGATACGCAGGATCGAGCGACGCTTCACCCTGCAGGATGCATTTTATCGCGAAGCGGCGAGTACACCGTCAGGGCCTGCGCACCAACTTGCTCACCCGCCCCCGGCAATTGCACCAACTTGATCCACCCACATCACTTACCGGCCAGCCCCGCGGGCTTGCCTTCGATACGCAAAAACGGCAAAAAACGACACACAGACATAAAAATGAAACAACGTCATGCCAACCCTATGGGCAGATGAAAACGGGGATCCAGGTTGTGGCAGCGCTGCGAGTCAATGCACCAAAAAGAAACACTTTGGTATACCAAGCAGAGCACTGACACAGGATTTACTCAAATCCCGGTGCATGCAGTAACATTTTATTGCATCTCCCCCCTCGAACGACTGTCCAGCAGCCTGCACAGCATCGCTTTCATCTGCTCGGACAACCCGATCAAAATCATGAGGTTATGGTCATAACACCCGGTAAAAACTGAATTTTCACATTTTTTTTCGAAAAATTTGAACTTTGTGCACGCTTGTTGCTTTAACCCTCAGCATGGTCACGATGCTTCTGGCGGAAAACACAGGCATCAGGACCAAGGGAAGCAACAGCTCGCAGCTTCGAGCACACACCCTGAAGCCTCTCTGTAGCCGCTTTGTTGCAATCCGGATACGAGATTTCAAGGGTATCGAGGCTGAGGACGAGATAAGGAATGATGCACATGCGACCTGTGCGAAACGTTTAACGACATCGCCGTAAAGATTTCGGAAAGACAGGTTTGCAACTATCGTAACCACGGTCAGCGTGATATAGATTTTCGCCGACAAAAAAAGAAAGAGCCGCCCAGATAAAAAACAGGTGGGACGGCCTGAAACTTCTTAAAACCAAAGGAGCAATCACGATGAGAGTGATGAAGTGGAGCGCAATCGCACTGGCAGTTACTGCAGCCAGCGCCCAGATGGCAACAGCAGCACCGTTTGTTAGTGACCAGGCTGAAGCCAAGGGCTTTGTCGAAGGCAGCACTCTTGACCTGAAGTTGCGCAACTACTATTACGACCGTGACAAGAAAAACACCACTGGCCCTAACCGTCGCGATGATAAAGACTGGACTCAAGGTCTGTGGGTCAACTACAGCTCCGGTTACACCCAAGGCACCGTTGGTGTCGGCGTCGAAGCATTCGGCTACTTCGGCCTGAAACTGGACGGCCAGAAAAAATACTCCGGCTCCGGCAACCTGGTGACCAGCTCCGACGGCTCCAACGAAGACAGCTTTGGCAAAGGCGGCGGCGCGGTCAAATTCCGCGTATCGAAAACCGAGCTGAAAGTCGGCGACATGCAACCTACCAGCCCAGTATTTGCAGTTGGCGGTAGCCGCCTTGTTCCTCAAACTGCCAGCGGTATCAGCCTTCAAAGCAGCGAGTTCAAAGGCCTGGACCTGGAAGCCGGTCACTTCTACTCTGGCACCAGCCAGGATGACACCAACCGTAGCGGCAAAATTTTTGCGAACTATGCTGGCGTAGAGGCTAATAGCGCTGATTTTGTTGGTGGTAAATATGCCATCACCGAAAATCTGGGCGTTGCATTCTACGGCGCAAAATTGGAAGACATCTGGAACCAGTACTACGCCAACGTGAACTATGCATTGCCTCTGGGCGGTGATCAGTCTCTGGCATTCGATGCCAATATCTACCGCACACTTGATGAAGGTAGTGCAAAAGTAGGCTCGATCAATAACACCACGGCCTCGGGTTCCGTCGCTTACTCCTTCGCAGCGGCACACACCGTAACGCTGGCCTTCCAGAAGGTCGACGGTGATACTCCGTTCGACTATATCGGTATCGGCGACAACAACCGCGGTGGCGATTCAATCTTCCTGAACAACTCCGTTCAGTACTCCGACTTCAACGCACCTAACGAGAAATCCTGGCAGGTTCGTTACGACCTGAACATGGCTCCCTATGGCGTTCCTGGCCTGAGCTTCATGACTCGCTACCTGCGCGGCTATGACATCGACGGCACCAAGACTCCAACTGGCAGCTCATACGCAGGCATCTATGGCGAAGACGGCAAACACCACGAAACCAACTTCGAAGCCAAGTACGTCGTACAGGCCGGCCCAGCCAAGGACCTGTCCTTCCGTATCCGTCAAGCATGGCACCGTGGTAACGATGCCCAGGCCGACGGCGACGTCAACGAGTTCCGCCTGATCGTCGACTACCCGATTTCGGTTCTGTAACCGCAACTCAGGTATCGGCTACTCAAAAAGCCCGGCAGACCAAATGCCGGGCTTTTTCATGCGCCCGAAAAGTACCTCCCTGTGACTCAGCGCCAGCCGCGCCCTGTACGCGACCGGCACACCACCGTACAATGCCGGGTCATTTCCAGTCCCAGCAACAGACAACGGCCAACCATGCGCACCAGTCAATTTTTGCTCGCCACACAGAAAGAAACCCCTTCCGATGCAGTCGTGGTCAGCCATCAGCTGCTGCTGCGCGCTGGCATGATCCGCAAGCTGGCTTCCGGCCTCTACACCTGGCTGCCCATGGGCCTGCGCGTGCTGCGCAAGGTCGAAGCCATCGTTCGCGAAGAAATGGACGCTGCCGGCGCACTCGAAATCCTGATGCCGGGCATCCAGCCCGCTGAACTGTGGCAGGAATCCGGCCGCTGGGAGCAGTACGGCCCCGAGCTGATGCGCCTGGTCGACCGCCACAACCGTGACTTCTGCCTGGGCCCGACCCACGAGGAAGTCATTACCGATCTGGCCCGCAACGAGCTCAACAGCTACAAGCAGTTGCCGATCAACATGTACCAGATCCAGACCAAATTCCGTGACGAGATCCGCCCGCGCTTCGGCCTGATGCGCGGCCGCGAGTTCGTCATGAAGGACGCCTACTCCTTCCACGCCGATCATGCTTCGTTGCAGGAAACCTACGACCGCATGCATCAGGCCTACAGCAACGTGTTCACCCGTCTGGGCCTGAAATTCCGTCCTGTAGAAGCCGACAACGGCTCCATCGGCGGTGCTGGCTCCCACGAATTCCACGTGCTGGCAGATTCCGGTGAAGACGACATCGTGTTCAGCGATGGCTCCGACTACGCCGCCAACATCGAGAAGGCCGAAGCCGTACCTCGCGAGAAGGCTCGCGGTGCTGCAACCGAAGAGCTGCGTCTGGTGGATACACCTGACACCAAGACCATCGCGCAACTGGTCGAAGGCTTCAACCTGCCTATCGAGAAGACGGTCAAGACGCTGGTTGTCCACGCTGCCGAAGAAGGCAAGCTGATCGCGCTGATCATTCGTGGCGACCACGAACTCAACGAAATCAAGGCCACCAAGCTGGAGCAGGTCGCCAATCCGCTGGTGATGGCTTCCGAAGCCGAACTGCGTGACGCCATCGGCGCAGGCGCAGGCTCCCTGGGCCCGCTGAACCTGCCACTGCCGTGCATCATCGACCGTTCGGTCGAGCTGATGAGCGACTTCGCGGTCGGCGCCAACATCGACGACAAGCACTACTTCGGCGTCAACTGGGAACGCGACCTGCCCGTACCGACCGTTGCCGACCTGCGCAACGTCGTCGCCGGCGACCCGAGCCCGGACGGCAAAGGCACGCTTGAAATCAAGCGCGGCATCGAAGTCGGCCACATCTTCCAGTTGGGCACCAAGTACAGCGAAGCCATGAAGTGCCAGGTGCTGGGCGAAAACGGCAAACCCGTCAACCTGTCCATGGGTTGCTACGGTATCGGCGTCTCCCGCGTCGTGGCGGCTGCCATCGAGCAGAACAGCGATGAAAACGGGATCATCTGGAACGATACCCTGGCGCCTTTCCATATCGCCCTGGTTCCACTGCGCTATGAAACGGACGCCGTTCGCGAAGCGACCGACAAGCTGTATGCCGAACTGACTGCCGCGGGCTTTGAAGTCCTGCTCGATGACCGCGACAAGAAAACCAGCCCGGGCATCAAGTTCGCCGACATGGAGCTGATCGGTATTCCGCATCGCATCGTGGTCAGTGATCGTGGTCTGGCCGAAGGCAATCTGGAATACAAGAGCCGAACCGAGTCGCAACCGCAAGCCATTGCGGTCGCCGACGTGCTGTCGTTCATCCAGGGTCGCGTGAAACGCTGAGTCAAAGGCGCGCTCGCTGTGCGGGCGCGCCACTCATCACACGCCCCAATCCGCATCAAGAGATCCCATGTTCAGACGAAGCACCCTAAGCCTCGGCAGCGCCGTTCTGTGCGGCACCTTCCTCGTCAGCGGTTGTGCCAATCAGCTGTCACAGCGCAGCGAGCACGAAGAACGCATAGAGCGCAAACTGCTGGAACACACCCTGCAGATCGATATCGGCGAGCCCAAGACCCTTGAGCTGCCACAACGCCGGGTGCGGATTCACGAGCATAAATCCTTCGAGGTCACCGACTTTGAAGTGACCCGTCATTACGACCGTTACACCCCCTATCAACCCTGGCGGGAAATCTACGAGATTCCGCTGGGCGCCGTCGCAGTGGTCGCCGGTATCGGCGCCAACGTGGTCAACGTCTTCACTCTCGGCAGCCTGCCGGACAGCGTGACCAAGGACTGGATCAATTACGGCGTGGCGGGCCTCAACCCGTTCATGAACGCACCGTCCCACGGCCGTGCGCAGCAGAACCTGGCCAGTATCGATGAAGTCCAGAAGGACAAGAGAATCGAGAACTCCACCCTGCCCTGGAACGAGCGTCCGGTCATGGTGAAAGCGGGCAACGAAACCCATGAGCTGAATACCGATCGCAACGGGATTCTGCGCCTCAACCTGCTCGACAGCCCGTTTGCCGAACAGGACCTGAGCCGGGTCACGCGTCTGTACCTCAACATCGAGGACGATCAGGACAATGCTCACGCCAATGCCAGCCTGCCGATCAGCCAGTCACTGCGAGGCAAGCTTCTGGAAGCTCACGAGCTGATCTACGACGACCTCGAAGACGACGAAGTCAAACAGTGGGTGCATCGCGTCAAGCGTCTTTCGGAACTGGGTCTTGAAGAAGAAGCCAGCGAACTGGAGCAGAGCCTGATCGAGCTGACACGCAACGACCCACAACTGCAGAACGAGTTTCTGAAGTCTCTGGCCAAGGATGCTGGCCGCCTTGTGGCACCCGCCACAGAACCTGATAGCGAATGACAACCAGGCTCCTTGCAAGGAGCCTGCAACTATTGGGTAAACAGCTCCAATTGCTCATGAGCGCCACGCAAATCATGCAGGCGCACGCCGATGCCCAGTAATCGCACCGGCTTGGCGCCACGGGCAAAAGCCTGGGTCAGCAATTGCTCGTAACTGGCCAGATCCCGCCCTGCCCCCGACTGCTCCAGCGTGGTCTGGGTAAAATCATGGAATTTCACTTTCACGAATGGCTTGCCGGGGCGATATTGCCCGGCCATTCGCTCCATGCGCACAGCCAGGGTTTCCAGCAAGGCTGGCAGTTTTTCCAGGCAACTGGCCAGATCGGGTAAATCCGTATCGTAGGTATTTTCGACACTCACGGACTGACGCCTGCTGTCCGTCTGCACCGGACGCTCATCGATCCCGAACGCCAGACTCCAGAGCCGCTCACCAAAGCTGCCGAACTCGCGCACCAGCGCCAGCTTGCTCCAGCGACGCAAGTCCATGCAGGTAATGATGCCCAGCCGTCCCAGCTTGTCAGCCGTCACCTTGCCGACGCCATGCAACTTGCTGACCGGCAGGGACTCGACAAAATCCTCGACCTGATCCGGAGTAATCACGAACAAGCCGTTGGGCTTCTTCCAGTCACTGGCAATCTTGGCCAGAAACTTGTTGGGGGCCACACCCGCCGAGACCGTGATGTGCAACTGATTCGAAACCCGACGCCGGATATCTTGGGCGATACGAGTCGCGCTACCGGAAAAATGACTGGCATCGGAGACATCCAGATACGCCTCGTCCAGCGACAGCGGCTCGATCAGATCGGTGTAATCGCGAAAGATGCCCTGAATTTCCCGGGACGCTTCCTTATAGGCATCCATGCGCGGCTTGACGATGGTCAGTTCCGGGCACAGCTTCAGGGCGTGACGCGAGGACATCGCCGAACGCACCCCATAGGCTCGCGCTTCATAATTGCAGGTCGCAATCACCCCTCTCTTGTCCGGCGACCCGCCGACAGCCAGCGGCTTGGTGGCCAGGCTCGGGTCGTCTCGCATTTCGATGGCTGCATAGAAGCAGTCACAATCGATGTGGATGATTTTGCGCTGAGTCATGAACGGCGATTTGCAATCAATGGTCGTGCAGTATCGCACTGGTATCAGGAAGTGACACTCATGACGCCAAATGAATGCATCAGAAAAACGTTCGCCCGCTACACCACGATCGTTTCGGATTGTCAGACAAACCGTCATATCCCCTGTAGCACTGGCCTTACAGCGCTAACCAATTGAAGAAAAAAGCATTTTTTGAAACTAATGATTGACAGATTCAGCTTCCCCTGTAGAATGCCGCCCTATCAGACGCGGGATGGAGCAGCCTGGTAGCTCGTCGGGCTCATAACCCGAAGGTCGTCGGTTCAAATCCGGCTCCCGCAACCAAACGCAGTAAAGTAGAAGGCCCGCCCACAAAGCGGGCCTTTTGCATTCTGGTGCCAACATCCGTCAACCGGCAGCAAACAGTATTAATTTTCATGTTTTCTGCATTAAAGGTTGACACTTCTGGATTCGGCTGTAGAATGCCGCCACACAGACGCGGGATGGAGCAGCCTGGTAGCTCGTCGGGCTCATAACCCGAAGGTCGTCGGTTCAAATCCGGCTCCCGCAACCAACACCAAAAAAGGCCAATCGAAAGATTGGCCTTTTTTGTATCCGCTGAAAAAGCATGGGGCTAGCCCTGCTAACTGTCTGACAAAAAAAGACTATTTCCCCCGCCCCCTGAAACCCTATCATCACGTACGTAACGTAATATTTCTGGGTACGACAGTTTTTTCATGTACGGCCGATAGAATCATTACGAGACGTAGTAGGAAAAATCGGCACGCGATCGTCATGCCCGACGCCCCAGGCTCTCTTCAATGCGGCATGACACAACGTAGTCATTTTTGTTACATACGCCTAAGCTGAATCAAAGCTGAACGGTACCCGCTCAAGCCATTAGCAGTTCGCCCATGAGACGTTGACGCGATAACATCTCGAAATATTTTTTGCGTAGGGATTGGTAACTTGGCTGCATACCTCCATCCTGTCGCGCACGATCCAAGGAGTGATTGATGCGCGACAACCCGTCAGATACCAACGAAGCAGTTGCTGCAAATAGTTCGATAAAACCTGTCCGCTTCCGCTGGCTGGAACTGCTCAGCAAGTACCGACAACCCATCGGGTTGGCCGTCATGCTGCTGCTGTTCGGCATGGCCTTGATCGCCTGTCGTCACATGCTGATCGAAATGGACTTCTTTGCGCTGCGCGACTCGCTGTTCGCCGTGCCCCTGCCCTCCCTGGGCGGCGCTCTGCTGGCCGCGATAATCGGCTTCATCATCCTGATGGGCTACGAGCTGTCAGCCAGCCGTTACGCCAACGTCAACCTGCCGACCCGCACCTTGCTGCTTGGAGGCTTTACCTCCTTTGCGATTGGCAATGCCGTGGGCCTTTCCATGCTCTCCGGCGGATCGGTGCGTTACCGGCTGTATTCACGTCATGGCATCGGAGCGATGGAAATCGCCCGCATGACCCTGTTCGCCAGCCTGTCGCTGGGCTGCGCCTTGCCACCACTGGCAGCCGTAGCAACCCTGAGCAACCTGCCCGGCGCGTCACTGGCACTGAAACTGCCGGTGGATGTGCTGGCCGTTATCGCTACCGCAGTGCTGGTCGCCAGTGTTCTGCTGGCGGTTGCGGTCTATCGCCGTCGCCTGCCGGAACAGACCATCCCCCACAATATTCTGGTCAGGGCCGGCCGACGCACCTTGCGTCTTCCCGACCTGCGCCTGACGCTGATCCAGCTGGTCATCACTGCCCTGGACGTGGTCGCCGCAGCCATGGTGCTTTACCTGCTGCTGCCGTCAGCACCGCCACTGGGCGCTTTCATCCTCATTTACCTGCTGGCCCTTGCCGCAGGCGTACTGAGCCACGTACCGGGCGGCGTAGGGGTTTTCGAAGCGATTCTGCTGGCAGCCTTCGCCAACGAACTGGGCGCCGCGCCACTGGCGGCTGCCTTGCTGCTGTATCGCCTGATCTATGTCGTGCTGCCGCTGCTGCTGGCATGCCTGACGCTGCTCTTTACCGAAGCCCAGCGCCTGCTGCCCACCCGTCAGGCCATGCGCGTGGCCTCCGGGCTTGCTGCGCCAATCCTGGCGCTGCTGGTGTTCCTGTCCGGCGTTGTGCTGCTGTTCTCCGGCGCTACACCGGAAATCGACACCCGACTGGAAAACGTCGGCTTCATGATTCCCCATCGCCTGATCAACGCCTCGCACTTTGGTGCCAGTCTGGTGGGCGTGCTGTGTCTGTTGCTGGCCCAAGGGTTGCGACGTCGTCTGTCGGCAGCGTGGATGCTGACGGTGATTCTGCTGCTGGTGGGCGCGGTCCTGTCGATGCTCAAGGGCTTCGACTGGGAAGAAGCCAGTCTGTTGCTGCTGACGGCCGCTCTGCTGGCTACCTTCCGCCGCTCGTTCTACCGCCCGAGCCGCCTGCTTGAGCTGCCCTTCTCGCCGCTTTACCTGATCGCCAGTGCCTGTGTTGTTGGGGCCTCGATCTGGCTGCTGCTGTTTGCCTATCAGGACGTGCCTTACAGCCATCAGCTCTGGTGGCAGTTCACCCTCGACGCCGATGCGCCACGGGGTCTGCGCTCCGCTCTGGGCAGTGCGGTGCTGCTGGTGGTGGTGTCCCTGACCTGGCTGCTGCGCACGGCACGTCCGGTCATCAAGCTGCCGAACGCCGCCGAGCTGGACAAGGCTGCCGAAATCCTCAAGGCCTCCAGCCAGCCCGATGGCGGACTGGTGCTGACCGGTGACAAGGCGATCCTGTTCCACCCCAACGAAAACGCCTTCCTGATGTACTCCCATCGCGGACGCAGCCTCGTGGCCCTGTATGACCCGATCGGCCCGACTCAGCAGCGCGCCGAACTGATCTGGCAATTCCGTGACCTGTGCGACGTTCACCATGCCCGCCCCGTGTTCTATCAGGTCCGTGCAGAGAACCTGCCGTATTACATGGACATCGGCCTGACGGCGATCAAGCTGGGCGAGGAAGCACGGGTAGACCTGCGGCGCTTCGATATCGACGCCAAAGGCAAGGAAATGAAAGACCTGCGCTACACCTGGAACCGGGGTGGCCGCGACGGTCTGTCACTGGAGATCTACGAAGCCGGGCAGGCGCCGCTGGATGAGCTGAAAGCCATTTCCGATGCCTGGCTGACCGGCAAGAATGTTCGCGAAAAAGGCTTCTCCCTGGGCCGTTTCAGCCCGGAGTACCTGAAGTACTTCCGCATCGCGATCATCCACTTCGAAGGCAAGCCGGTGGCGTTTGCGAACCTGCTGGAAACCTCCAGCCTCGAACTCGCCAGCCTGGACCTGATGCGCTCGCACCCGGACGCCCCCAAGCTGACCATGGAGTTCATGATGGTCGGCCTGATCCTGCATTACAAACAGCAGGGCTATGCACGCTTCAGCCTGGGCATGGTGCCGTTGTCAGGCCTGCAGCCACGACGCGGCGCCCCCTTGACCCAGCGCCTGGGTTCGATGGTGTTCCGCCGTGGCGAACAGCTCTACAACTTCCAGGGCCTGCGCCGCTTCAAGGACAAGTTCCAACCGGACTGGGAACCTCGCTATATGGCCGTGCCTGCCGGACTCGATCCGCTTGTGGCACTGGCTGACACCGCCGCCCTGATTGCGGGCGGCCTGACTGGATTGGTGAAACGCTGATGATTCGACGCTTTTCGCGCTATTTGCTTGCTGCTCTGGGTGTTGTTCTGCTGGCGGCACTCGGCTTCTGGCTATGGACCCGCCCTGCTCCACCTGCCAGCCTTGAACGCCTGAGCCTTGACGATGGCACGCCACTGACCAGCGTCACACCGGCGACCAAGGTCAAGACCCGGATTGCCCTGGCCGTGACCGCTGAAGAAATGCTGACTGACAAGCAACTGCTGGCCATCAGCAAGGACGCCTCGGCGCGCATCGTTCAAGTGGTCCTGCCCAAGGATGACTGCGTCCTGCAACAGAAGACGTTCCAGAACGCCCTGCAAAAGCTTGATGGCGCGCCTCTGGTTGTAGGCGGCATTGGCCCGGGTGCTACGCTGGCATGGCGCTGGCTGGCCGAACAGAAAGACGACAAGGCCCAGGCCATCTCGGTCGGTTTTGCCCTGGAACATGTTTCCAACCCGCCTCCGGTGGTGGAACAGGATGAAACCCCGCCGCAGATCTGCGACGTGCCGCTGCCGCAGAAGGCGCCACACGGCCACTGGCTGGCCGCCTGGAACGACGCACCGGACGATCCGAGCGCTGCTTTCGTACGCGATCAGACGAACGCCGAAACCAGCATCAGCGATTACGACATCTCTCTGCCGCAAGTGCTCAACACCGAGCTTCGTCACCTGCTGCTGGGTGAAAATGACGCGGGCGGCCTGGGCATCCCGACGGTTGAAGTGCCTGTGGCAGCCAACCAGAGCGCCGACACCGTGACCCTGTTCATGTCCGGCGACGGCGGCTGGCGCGATCTGGACAAGGTCGTGGCTGGCGATATGGCGAAGATGGGTTATCCGGTAGTCGGTATCGATGTGCTGCGCTACTACTGGGAGCACAAGACGCCAGAACAGACCGCTATCGACCTCACCGACCTGATGAATCACTACCGTCAGAAATGGGGCACCAAACGCTTCATCCTGGCCGGTTACTCCTTCGGTGCCGATGTCATGCCTGCGGTCTATAACCGCCTCGCACCGGAAGACCAGAACCGTATCGACGGGATCATCCTGCTGGCCTTCGCTCGCTCCGGCAGCTTCGAGATTCACGTAGACGGCTGGCTCGGCAATGCAGGCAAGGAAGCGACTACAGGCCAGGAAATGGCCAAGCTGCCAGCGTCCAAAGTGCTGTGCGTCTATGGCCTGGAAGAGAAGAAAACCAGTGGCTGCACCGATACCACCGCAGTCGGTGAAGTGATCGAGCTACCGGGCGGTCATCACTTCGATGAGAACTACCCGGCACTGGCCAAGCGTCTGATCAATGCGATCAACAAATGGCAAGGCAAGCCTGCCTCTCAATAAGTCCTGATCGGCAGACATGAAAAATCCCGGCACCGCGAGGTGACCGGGATTTTTTGTACCAGGGGAAACGCTACATCTCGACCTGGGTACCCAGTTCGATCACCCGGTTGTACGGCAGCTTGAAGAAGCGCAGGTTGCCGTTGGCATTCTTGAGCATGAAAGCGAACAGGGCTTCACGCCAGCGCGCCATGCCCACCATCTTGGACGGAATGACGGTTTCGCGGCTCAGGAAGTAAGTGGTGCGCATCGGGCTGAAATCCAGATCGTCCAGATGACACAGCGCCAGCGCAGCCGGTACGTCCGGCTCGTCGATAAAGCCGAAGTGCAGGATCACCCGGTAGAAACCTTCGCCGTAGCACTCCACTTCGAAACGCTCATGGGCCGGAACCCGCGGCCGGTCTTCATAGACAACAGTCAGCAACACCACCTGCTCGTGAAGCACCTGGTTGTGCAACATGTTATGCAGCAGCGCATGGGGCACCGCGTCGCTGCGCGCCGTCAGGAACACGGCCGTACCCTGAACCCGGTGCGGCGGCTGCACACGAATGCTGCCAATGAAGATCGGCAGCGGCAGGCCGCCTTCGTCGATACGATCGGCCAGCAACTGCTTGCCACGCTTCCAGGTGGTCATCAGGATGAACAGCGCCGCACCCGCCAGCACCGGGAAGGCACCGCCCTGCACGACTTTCGGCACGTTGGCAGCAAAGAACAGGCCGTCCACCAGCAACAGGCCCAGCAGCAAGGGAACCGCCAGCACCGCTGGCCACTTCCACAACAGCAACATCACCGACGACACCAGAATCGTGGTGCAGAGCATGGTGCCGGTCACGGCAACGCCATAAGCCGAAGCCAGCGCGCCGGAAGACTCGAAACCGATCACCAGCAACACAACGCCCACCATCAACGCCCAGTTCACGGCACCGATGTAGATCTGGCCCTGTGCGTCACTGGAAGTGTGCTGGATGTACATGCGCGGGATGTAACCGAGCTGAATGGCCTGCAGGGTCATGGAAAACGCACCGGAGATCACCGCCTGGGAAGCGATGACCGTGGCCAGTGTCGACAGCCCGATCAGCGGCAACAGTGCCCACCCCGGCGCCAGCAGATAGAACGGGTTGCGCACTGCCTCGGGGTTTTCCAGCACCAGCGCGCCCTGCCCGAAATAGTTGAGCAGCAGCGCAGGCAGCACCAGGATGAACCAGGCCCTTGAAATGGGTTTGCGTCCGAAGTGCCCCATGTCGGCGTACAGCGCTTCGGCACCGGTCAGCGCCAGCACGACCGCACCGAGAATGGCGACTCCGATACCCGGATGCAGAATGAAGAACCGGATCGCCCACATCGGATTCACAGCCTTGAGCACTTCAGGCGAATGCATGATGCCGTAGATACCGAGCGCCCCCAGCACCAGAAACCAGGTCACCATCACCGGCCCGAACAACACGCCGATGCGGGCCGTCCCGTGCTTCTGGATCAGGAACAGGCCAACCAGCACCACCAGCGCCATGGGCACGATCCAGTGCTCAAGCCCGTCGAAGGCCAGCTCCAGCCCTTCCATCGCCGACAGAACCGACACCGCCGGGGTAATCATGCTGTCGCCGTAGAACAGAGCCGCGCCGAACAGACCGAACACTACCATCAGCATTTGCAGCCTGGGGTAGTGAGCCGTTGCGCGTCGCGCCAGAGCCGTGAGAGCCATGATCCCGCCTTCGCCCTGGTTATCGGCGCGCAGGATGAAAGCCATGTACTTGAACGACACCACCCAGATGAGCGACCAGAAAATCAGCGAAAGGATGCCCAGTATCGCGTCATGGGTGACTTCGACCCCATACCCCCCCTGAAAGACCTCCTTGAGCGTATACAGCGGGCTCGTACCGATATCCCCATACACCACTCCCACGGCCGCGATCAGCAGCCCCACGGGTTTTGCAGTGCTTCCAGTCTCAGCATGACTGCTTGCCTGACTCATCCAATACTCCTGAAACAAGACTTGAGGCCCAAAGCACTATGAACTTCACACCACGTAACAATTCCGATCGCGCCAATTATTGACATGCGTTGGCGCAACGCCGCGAAGCATAGCGCAGCACTCGTCGTAATTCTCTGTTTACTCCCTCATCCATAGAACGGCGCTTTTTGACCCGATCACCAGCACGCGCCTGGCTGGCAGTTGTAGGAGCGAATTAATTCGCGAGACGTCATTGAAAGCGGTAGATTCTCTTCGGATGTACGGGCCTCTCGCGAATAAATTCGCTCCCACTCAGACTGTTTTCAACGCAGCATGAGCGAGCGCATTAGTTTTCACCCGGTCTGCACTGCCCCCTTCAACTCATGACGTTGCGTCTAGCTCGATGATGAGCGGTGGACCAAGAGGAAATGATGGAAAAGGATCTCTTCAATCGTCTTGTGGAAAGCATGACTCAAATGGATGAGATTGATCGTGGTGAGCGTCAGCCATCCCGTGAATTCCACATTGATGCGCTTCAGATCAAAAAGATCCGTCAGGCAACAGGGCTCTCTCAGGCCTCCTTTGCCAAACGCATCGATGTTGCAATAGGAACTCTGCGCAACTGGGAACAGGGTCGCCGCGAGCCTGAAGGTCCCGCTCGTGCATTGCTCCGTGCGATACACAACGACCCGGAACACGTGCTTGCTGCATTGAGCTGATATTTCAAGCGGGCAATGCCGCGCAGCACTCGTCGTAATTCTCTGTTTAACACTGGTCATCGCACGCACTCATCGCTAGAATTGCGCACTTTTTGATCAGAGGCGCACCAAGCGCCCAATCGGTGCCCGCGTATTGAGCCAGGCACCCTTCACGCCGAGGTTTGCCATGTCCACCGTCACCACGCCGTCCGCCCCCAAGGTAGGATTCGTTTCTCTGGGTTGCCCGAAAGCTCTGGTCGACTCCGAGCGCATCCTGACCCAACTGCGCATGGAAGGTTACGAAGTCGTTCCGACCTACGAAGATGCTGACGTGGTTGTCGTCAACACCTGCGGTTTCATCGATACCGCCAAGGCGGAATCCCTGGAAGTGATTGGCGAGGCCATTGCCGAAAACGGCAAGGTGATCGTGACCGGCTGCATGGGCGTGGACGAAAGCGTCATCCGCAACGTGCACCCGAGCGTGCTGTCGGTCACCGGTCCTCAGCAATACGAGCAAGTGGTCAATGCCGTGCATGAGGTCGTGCCACCGAAGCTGGACCACAACCCGCTGATCGATCTGGTGCCGCCACAAGGCATCAAGCTGACACCGCGTCATTACGCCTACCTGAAGATTTCCGAAGGCTGCAACCATAGCTGCAGCTTCTGCATCATCCCGTCTATGCGCGGCAAACTGGTCAGCCGTCCGGTGGGCGATGTGCTCGATGAAGCCCAGCGTCTGGTCAAATCCGGCGTGAAAGAGCTGCTGGTGATTTCCCAGGACACCAGCGCCTACGGCGTCGACGTCAAATACCGCACCGGTTTCTGGAATGGCCAGCCGGTCAAGACCCGCATGACCGAACTGTGTCAGGCACTCAGCTCACTGGGCGTCTGGGTTCGTCTGCACTACGTTTATCCATACCCGCACGTCGATGAGTTGATCCCGCTGATGGCCGCCGGGAAAATCCTGCCGTACCTGGACATTCCGTTCCAGCACGCCAGCCCGAAAGTGCTCAAGAACATGAAGCGCCCGGCCTTTGAAGACAAGACCCTGGCGCGCATCAAGAACTGGCGCGAACAGTGCCCGGACCTGATCATCCGCTCCACCTTCATCGTCGGCTTCCCCGGTGAAACCGAAGAAGACTTCCAGTACCTGCTGGACTGGCTGACCGAAGCCCAGCTCGACCGCGTCGGCTGCTTCCAGTACTCGCCGGTCGAAGGCGCGCCAGCCAATCTGCTGGACGCAGAAATCGTACCGGACGACGTGAAGCAGGATCGCTGGGATCGCTTCATGGCCCATCAACAGGCCATCAGCGCTGCCCGCCTGCAGATGAAGATCGGCAAGGACATCGAAGTCCTGATCGATGAAGTCGATGAGCGCGGTGCCGTAGGCCGCTGCTTCTTCGATGCGCCGGAAATCGACGGCAACGTCTACATCGGCCTTGAAGACGACAGCCCGGTCAAACCCGGTGACAAGATCATGTGCCGCGTGACCGACGCCGACGAATACGATCTGTGGGCCGAAATCATCGACTGAAGTTGAAGCCGAATCAGCCCCGCCCTTGAAAACGGCGGGGCTTTTTTATCGGTCCGGGTTGTCTACATCATGCAGCCCACCACAAGAGCCCATCGAAATGGACCTGTACACGCCCGAGCAAAACGACTTTCAGGAACTGGCCAACCTCTGGGAACGCTCGGTACGTGCGACCCACGACTTCCTGCCCGACAGCTACATTGCCATGCTCAAAGAGCTGCTGCTCACGCAGTACCTGGGTTCGGTCACCCTGTTCTGCACCCGCGATGCACACTTGAAGATCACAGGTTTTGCAGGCATCAGCCTGTACAAGCTGGAAATGTTGTTCGTCGATCCCGAACATCGCGGCCAGGGCCTGGGCAAGTACCTGCTCGACCATGCCATCGAGTATTTCAATATCAACGAGCTGGACGTCAACGAACAAAACCCGCAGGCCCTGGGGTTTTATCGCAGGCAAGGTTTCGAGGTGATCCACCGCAGCGAACTGGACGGGCTGGGGCAACCTTATCCGATCCTGAGAATGCGGCGCTAGAAGCGCGACCCTGCTTGAGTTGATCCAACAAACGCGGGGAAAGCCCTGACTGCGACAAGGCATCCATCAATTATTCGCACCGATTATCAGGCGTGCGCAGGTACAATGGCGTCTTTCCCATCAGTAACGGCTTCTTTTTCATGACAGACCCCATTCGCCTTTCCAAACGCCTTATCGAACTGGTCGGCTGCTCCCGTCGCGAGGCTGAACTGTATATCGAGGGCGGCTGGGTGACTGTTGATGGCGAGGTGGTCGAAGAGCCGCAGTTCAAGGTCGAGAACCAGAAGGTCGAACTCAGCCCCGACGCCAGGGCCGAAACCCCGGAAGCCGTCACGATCATTCTGCACAAACCCGCCTCGGCCAGTGTCGAAAGCGCGCTGCAAATGATTACCCCGGGCACCCTTTCCCAGGAACACAGCTTCGGCAAGCGCCCGCTCAAGGGGCACTTCCTGCGCCTTGAAGCGATTTCGACCCTGCAAGCCAATGCCAGCGGCCTGATGGTGTTCAGCCAGGACTGGAAAATCCTGCGCAAGCTCACCGACGACCGCAGCAAGATAGAACAGGAATATGTCGTGGAAGTCTCGGGCGAGATGGTTGCCCATGGCCTCAACCGCCTGAACCACGGCCTGAGCTACAAAGGCAAGGAACTGCCTGCCGTCAAAGCCAGCTGGCAGAACGAGAACCGCCTGCGCTTTGCCATGAAGAACCCGCAGCCCGGCATCATTGCCCAACTGTGCGAGGCCGTGGGCCTCAAGATCGTCGCAGTCCGGCGCATCCGCATCGGCGGCGTCTCCATGGGCAAACTGCCTGAGGGCCAGTGGCGCTACATGACGGCCAAGGAAAAATTCTAACCTTCATTTTTTGCAGCGCACGACAGCTCGTGCGCCGTTACAACGACTTACCAGGACTCACGCCTCATGATGAACAACGATGTACTGCGCAGCGTGCGCTATATGCTGGACATCAGCGACAGCAAGATTGTCGAGATCACCAAGCTCACCGGCTTTGAAATCACCAAGAACGACGTGATTGCCTTTACCAGGAAAGAAGAGGAAGAAGGCTACCTCGATTGCAGCGATGAAATCATGGCCCACTTCCTCGATGGCCTGGTGATCTTCAAGCGCGGCAAGGACGACAGCCGTCCACCACAGCCCATCGAACTGCCGATCACCAACAATATCGTGCTCAAGAAACTGCGTGTCGCCTTCGAACTCAAGGAGGACGACATGCACGACATCCTCAAGTCCGTGAACTTCCCGGTGTCCAAACCGGAGCTCAGCGCCCTGTTCCGCAAGGTCGGCCACAACAACTACCGCGAATGCGGCGACCAGTTGCTGCGCAACTTCCTCAAGGGCCTGACCTTGCGCGTACGCGGCTGATTCGTGACCTACAACGTCTCTCCTGTCGGTTTCGTGCGCTCCTGCTTCAAGGAGAAATTCGCGATTCCGCGCCAGCCACAACTGGCTCCAGCCGCCCGTGGCTGCCTGGAGCTGGTTGCGCCCTTTGATCAGGGTGAAGCCGTACAAGGCCTGGAACAGGTCAGCCATGTCTGGCTGCTGTTTCTGTTCCATCAGGCTCTGGAAGACAAGCCACGCCTCAAGGTGCGTCCGCCGCGCCTGGGCGGCAACCAGTCCATGGGCGTGTTCGCCACCCGTGCAACGCACCGGCCCAATGGCATCGGGCAATCCGTGGTCAGGCTGGACAAGGTTGAGGCGGGACGACTGTGGATTTCCGGTATCGATCTGCTCGACGGCACGCCGGTGCTGGATATCAAGCCTTATGTGCCTTATGCCGATGCCCTGCCCCATGCAAGCAACCGCATTGCCAGCGCGGCACCGGAACTGATCCCTGTTCACTGGGAGGACAGCGCGCTGCTGCAAGCCCGTGAGCACGCACAACGCCTTGGCGAGCCACTGGTGGAACTGATCGAGCAATGCCTGGCCCAGGACCCGCGCCCGGCCTATCAGGTGCCTGCGCCGGAACGTCGCTACGGCGCGCAGTTCTGGGATATGGACGTGCGCTGGCACTATCCGCAGTCGGGGCTGATCCGGGTGCTTGAGGTTGTACCGGCTCCAAATCCCGCCCAATAAAAAACCGCCTCGCTCAGGAAGAGGGAGGCGGTTTCTATCACACCTGCTTACTTCTCGACGAATGCACGCTCGATCAGGTAGTCGCCCGGCTCACGCATGCGTGGGGAGACTGTCAGACCGAAGCTGTTCAGCACTTCGCTGGTTTCATCGAGCATGCTCGGGCTGCCGCACAGCATGGCGCGGTCGTCCTGAGGATTGATCGGTGGCAGACCGATGTCGCTGAACAGCTTGCCGCTGCGCATCAGGTCGGTCAGGCGGCCTTCATTCTCGAAAGGCTCACGGGTAACGGTCGGGTAGTAGATCAGTTTTTCGCGCAGCGCTTCACCGAAGAACTCGTTCTGCGGCAGGTGCTCGGTGATGAATTCGCGGTAGGCGACTTCGTTCACGTAACGTACGCCGTGGCACAGGATGACCTTCTCGAAACGCTCGTAGGTTTCCGGGTCCTGAATGACGCTCATGAACGGCGCCAGGCCAGTGCCGGTGCTCAGCAGGTACAGATGCTTGCCAGGCTTGAGGTCATCCAGCACCAGAGTGCCCGTAGGCTTCTTGCTGATGATGATCTCGTCGCCTTCCTTGAGGTGCTGCAACTGCGAGGTCAGCGGACCATCAGGCACCTTGATGCTGAAGAATTCCAGATGCTCTTCCCAGTTCGGGCTGGCAATCGAATAGGCGCGCATGAGCGGACGACCGTTAGGCTGCTGCAGACCGATCATCACGAACTGACCGTTCTCGAAACGCAGACCCGGATCGCGGGTGCACTTGAAACTGAAGAGAGTGTCGTTCCAGTGATGGACGCTGAGGACACGCTCGTGGTTCATGTTGCTCATGTACGTGGGAACTCCTGAAAAATTCGTCTGCGCCGGGTATAAGCGCTATTGCGCGACATTCTAGTGGCAGACACAATATCTGTTAAATTAATTATCAAGATATGGGTTATCGGTTATATAGATATGCGATTTACTCTTCGTCAGCTTCAAGTCTTCGTCGCCGTTGCCCAGCAGGAAAGCGTGTCCCGGGCAGCCGTCATGCTCTCCCTCTCGCAATCGGCGGCCAGCACATCCATCACCGAGCTGGAGCGCCAGTCCAGCTGCCAGTTGTTCGATCGCGCCGGCAAGCGATTGAGCCTCAACGCGACCGGACGCCAGTTATTGCCCCAGGCGGTGGCTCTGCTGGATCAGGCCAAGGAAATCGAAGACCTGCTCAACGGCAAGTCGGGCTTCGGCTCACTGGCGGTCGGCGCCACGCTGACCATCGGCAATTACCTGGCGACCCTGCTGATCGGCGGGTTCATGCAGCGTCACCCGGAAAGCCAGGTCAAGCTGCATGTCCAGAACACTGCGCATATCGTGCAGCAGGTGGCGCATTACGAAATTGATCTGGGTCTGATCGAAGGCGATTGCAGCCACCCCGATATAGAAGTGCAGTCCTGGGTCGAAGATGAGCTGGTGGTGTTTTGCGCGCCCCAGCATCCACTGGCCAAACGCGGCCATGCCAGCCTGGCGGAACTGACACGTGAAGCCTGGATTCTGCGTGAACAGGGCTCGGGCACACGGCTGACCTTCGATCAGGCCATGCGTCATCACCGTAACGGGCTGAACGTGCGTCTGGAGCTGGAGCACACCGAAGCCATCAAACGAGCGGTGGAATCGGGGCTGGGGATCGGTTGTATTTCCCGGCTGGCACTGCGCGACGCATTTCGACGTGGCAGCCTGGTGGCTCTGGATACGCCGGAGCTGGATCTGTCGCGGCAGTTCTACTTCATCTGGCACAAGCAGAAGTACCAGACCTCTGCCATGCGAGAGTTTCTCGAGTTGTGCCGCGCCTTTACCGCCGGGGTCCAGCGCAGCGACGAAATCGTGATACCTAGCCTTTACTGAAAAGGTCAGCCGAGCAGGATCACTCCCCAGACCACGGCAATCATGCTCAGCGCGACCAGCTGGGCGGCGCTGCCCATGTCCTTGGCATTCTTGGACAACGGGTGCAGGTCCAGGGAAATGCGGTCAATGGCCGCTTCGACTGCCGAGTTGAGCAGTTCGATGATCAGGGCCAGCAGGCATACAGCAATCAACAGGGCATGCTCGCCACGGCTGACGTTGACCACGAAGGACAACGGAATCAGCACGACATTGAGCAGCACCAGTTGGCGAAAGGCCGCTTCCCCTTTGAAGGCGGCCGACAGACCGTCAAAGGAATAACCTGCAGCATTGAGGATACGTTTCAGGCCGGTCTGGCCCTTGAAGGGTGAAGGCATGGATAGACTACTGTGTCGAAAGGTGAGGAAATCTAAGGCAACACGGGTCAAAAAAGCGTGAAGAACCGACGCTCAATTGGCCGAAACCGATTCCAGCTGTTGCAGCAACAACGCCGCCTGAGTGCGCGTGCGAACCCCGAGCTTGCGGAAAATCGCCGTGACATGAGCCTTGATGGTGGCTTCGGAAACGCTGAGTTCATAGGCGATCTGCTTGTTCAACAAGCCTTCACAGACCATGGTCAAGACGCGGAACTGCTGCGGCGTCAGGCTGGCAAGGCCGGCACTGGCTGCCTTGGCTTCATCCGACACGCTGACCACTTCATTGACTTGCGGCGGCCACCAGACATCACCCTCAAGCACGGTGCGTACCGCCTTCTGGATGGTTTCCAGGGGACTGGACTTGGGAATGAAGCCGCTGGCGCCGAACTCACGGGAGCGCACCACGATTGAAGCCTCTTCCTGGGCCGAAATCATGACCACCGGAATCTGTGGATACTGACCCCGCAACAACACCAGCCCGGAAAAACCATAGGCACCCGGCATGTTCAGATCCAGCAGGACAAGATCCCAGTCGGCCTTCTGCGCCAGATGAGATTCGATCTGGGCAATGCTCTCTGCCTCGACCAGCCGCACATCAGGCCCCAGGCCGATGCTCAACGCCTGATGCAACGCGCTACGAAACAGCGGATGATCATCGGCGATCAGGATGTCGTAGGTCATTTTTTGATCCTGTTTTTATAGTGAGCGCCCGGAACACGTTTACGCCAGGCCAGCAAGTTCAGCGCTCAGGCGGCGCCAAGCATGCCCAGCCCGGTAAAAGTGGTCAAGCTTGATACTGCCTTGAGTCCAACCCGAAATGGCAATCGGCCTCTATCCGCACAACAGGCACTCGGTTCTTCAAAGAAAAGCCTTCAGATAACTGTGAGCAGCATCATCCGGATCGATCGGCCTCTGGAACTTGGCACCCAGATAATGAGCGCTGAATACGTCCAGATAAGCATCCAGCACACTGCTGGCACTGGTATCTTCAGCCAGCTCCAGACAGAGCGCGGCGACCTCGGCGGTACAGAAGTGGTCATCGCGACGGGAACGACGCAACCGGTAACGCGAAATCTGCTCCGGCTCCAGGCTCAGTACCGGAAACCGCTCAAGGTAAGGGCTCTTGCGGAACATCTTGCGCGCTTCGGTCCAGGTCGCATCCAGAAGAATGAACAGCGGACGCTTGCCCTCTTCAAGCGCCACACGGGTCACGACCCGCTCCTTGGCGACGAACTCACCCGGAAAAACAATATAGGGCTGCCACTGCGGGTCATCCAGCAAGGCCAACAGTTGCTCGTCGACTTCGATGCGCGACCAGCCAAAGGCGTGGGTGTCCTCGATGACATCGGCAATCAGCCAGCCGGTGTTGGTCGGTTTCAACGGCTCGGTGTCATACATCAGCAGGCACATGCCCGAAGTTGCCGCGACTTTAGGCCGCCAGCCACACAGACAATAGCTGGAAATCACCCGACAATCCGGGCAGCGCGGTGCTCGGGAACCGCGAGCGATGAAGGGCTTGGTGCTACGGGCCAGACGCTGATCGCGCAGGCGGGAAACAGCATGGCTCATGGAAAGACACGCCCGCTGAAGAAAGGCATCGACACAGCAAGAACTCGACAGGGGTAAAAAGTCCGCGCAGTTTACCAGAGCCCCGGCGGTTCAACCTGCTTTCGAGCCGACTGCTCCTAACCTATACTGGCGCGCCATTGGAGCCGCGCCGTGGGCAGGTTATCCGGAACACACGTTGAAGTCGCTGGTCAAAACCGCCAGCCACTGAATCAGGAGAGTTTGATGCTGCGCCTCATCGCCCCAACCCTTACGCTTTTGCTCGTTGCCCCTCTGGCCGTGCAGGCAGCGTCAAAGCAGGAATTCGAACTCAGCACCATGCTGGAAAAAGTCGCGAAGGAAAGCAGCGTCGGCACGCCACGGGCAATCAACGAAGACATCCTGGACCAGGGTTACACCGTCAACGGCAAGGAGTTGATCAACCACCTGAGCGTGCGTGCAGGCCAGGCGCAGCAGATGCGTGCCAATCCGGACGCCGTCCGCAGCCAGTTGGGCAACAGCGTTTGCCACAACAACGGTTATCGCCAGTTGATGACCAAAGGCGCCGTGCTGAAATATCAATTCACCGAATACAAGACCAATCGCCCTGTCATCAGCCAGACCTTCCAGGCTTCGGACTGCGCGGTCAAGAAATCCGGCAAGTAAACGAAATCCCTCGCTTCATTGCGCGCTGCCCTGGAGGCGGCGCGCTCCTTCGCAAAGCCCCCTTCCAGCACCTTGCCACCCACCGATAATCGATAGCCTTTTAGAGGAAAGCGGGACATTATCGAGCCATCATATAACCTGAAGAGCGCGGCAACGTACGATGCTTTGCGATCCTGAGACGAGTCTTGTCAGGATCAAATCATTCTGCAGGAGGAGAAATCTTGAATGCCGTATGTACCTAACGATGTTCTATCGCAACACTTTCAGAGCAATGGTCTGGATATCACCAGCAAGATCGAGGAGCACATCAACCAGGTCGCTCCCGACAGTCCCAACCTGCCCCTTTATCGGGACATGATCCTCACCGTCCTGCGCATGGCCGAAGATGGCCGTAATCGCTGGGACGCCAAGATAACACTGCAAACACTGCGCGAACTGGACAGAGCCTTCCGGGTGCTGGAACGCTTCAAGGGGCGCCGCAAGGTGACGGTATTCGGCTCGGCACGCACGCCGGTGGAACATCCTCTGTATGCACAGGCCAGGGATCTTGGGGGAAAGCTGGCGCGCTCCGACATGATGGTCATCACCGGTGCCGGTGGCGGCATCATGGCTGCAGCACATGAAGGCGCCGGACGTGACAACAGCCTGGGCTTCAATATCACCCTGCCCTTCGAGCAGCATGCCAACGCGACGGTGGATGGCACTGAAAACCTCCTGCCGTTCCACTTCTTCTTTACCCGCAAGCTGTTCTTCGTCAAGGAAGCCGATGCGCTGGTGCTATGCCCGGGCGGCTTCGGCACCCTGGACGAAGCACTTGAAGTGCTGACACTGGTCCAGACCGGCAAAAGCCCGCTGGTGCCTGTGGTTTTGCTGGATACACCGGGCGGAAAATTCTGGCAGAGCGCGCTGGACTTCCTCAAGAATCAGTTGGAGGACAACCACTACATTCTGCCAGCCGACATGAAACTGATGCGCCTGGTTTACAGCACCGATGAAGCAGTTGAAGAGATCAACCGGTTCTACAGCAACTTCCACTCCAGTCGCTGGCTGAAGAACAAGTTCGTGATTCGCATGCATCACCCGCTCAGCGAGCAGGCAATGGCGCACATCCAGAAAACCTTTGCCGATATTTGCAGCAGCGAGGACTTCCATCAGCACAGTTATCAGGGGGAGGAGCACGACGAAGCGCAATTCAGTGACCTGACACGCCTCGCCTTTGCATTCACAGGGCGTAATCAGGGCCGGCTTCGCGAGTTGATCGACTACATCAACCTGCCGGAGAGTCTTGCCAGAAAAGCCTGATATCCGTACTGGATACCCGACTAATCATCCTCACCTCGGCCGCTCAACAGGCGGCCGATCATATCCAGCGGATACCCGCGATAGCTCAGGAAGCGGCCTTGCTGGGCACGCTCTTTCGCATCGGCAGGCAACCTGCCAGCGAACTTGCGCTGCCAGGTTTCGTACAAGCGGGCTTGCCAGTCGACACCGCACTCTCTGAGCGCTTCTTCAATATCCCCACGCTGCAAACCACGCTGCCCCAGTTCTTCGCGGATACGCAAAGGCCCATAGCCCGAACGTGCTTTGGAAGAAACGAAGCTTTCAAGGTAGCGGGATTCAGAGAGCAGCCCTTCCTCGACCAGACGATCAAGGGCGGACTCGATATGCTCGGGAGAAGCGCCGCGCTGACGCAATTTACGCGTCAGCTCGACTCGACCATGCTCGCGTCTCGCGAGCAGGTCCATTGCGGTTCGTCGTACGGCGACAGTGGTATCGAGCACAACTGGCATGAGGCTGATCAGATATCGGCGTCGATTTCAGCCATATCGTCGGCATCAGCGGGCTCACGGGAACCCGCAGCCTTGGTGTCGACACCAGCAGTCAGCAGCTTGTCACGGATCTGCTTCTCAAGCGCCGAACCGATTTCCGGGTTATCCGCCAGGAACTTGGCCGAGTTGGCTTTACCCTGACCGATCTTGCTGCCCTGGTAGCTGTACCAGGCGCCGGACTTCTCGACAAAGCCATGCAGCACAGCCAGATCGATGATTTCACCGTTGAGGTAGATACCCTTGCCGTAAAGGATCTGGAACTCTGCCTGACGGAACGGCGGAGCGACCTTGTTCTTCACGATCTTGACGCGGGTTTCGCTACCCACCACTTCGTCGCCTTCTTTCACCGCACCAGTGCGGCGGATGTCCAGACGCACCGAGGCGTAGAACTTCAGGGCGTTACCACCGGTGGTGGTTTCCGGGCTGCCGAACATCACGCCGATCTTCATACGGATCTGGTTGATGAAGATGACGAGGCAGTTGGCGTTCTTGATGTTACCGGTGATCTTGCGCAGCGCCTGGGACATCAGACGAGCCTGCAGACCTACGTGCATGTCGCCCATTTCGCCTTCGATTTCGGCCTTGGGTACCAGTGCAGCCACGGAGTCGACGACGATGACGTCAACGGCATTGGAGCGCACCAGCATGTCGGTGATTTCCAGTGCCTGTTCACCCGTGTCCGGCTGCGAAACCAACAGGTCGTCGACATTGACGCCCAGCTTGCCAGCGTATTCAGGGTCCAGTGCGTGCTCGGCATCGACGAACGCACAGGTTGCACCTGCTTTCTGGGCTTGAGCGATGACCGAAAGGGTCAGCGTGGTTTTACCCGAAGATTCCGGACCGTAGATTTCAACGATCCGGCCTTTAGGCAGACCGCCGATACCCAGCGCGATATCCAGACCCAGCGAACCGGTGGAAATAGAAGGAATAGCCTGACGGTCATGGTCACCCATGCGCATTACGGCGCCTTTACCGAATTGACGCTCGATCTGACCCAGGGCCGCAGCCAAGGCTTTCTTCTTGTTGTCGTCCATTGAAGTCCTCACGTAATCAAATTCAATTTAGGGCCTGAGCGATCAGAACACCTGTATAAGTAGACAGTATTATTCCACAGCGATGAGCGCTCGCCTACCCCTGTTTTGGCATTTCTCCAACAGCAAGCTGTATCAGCCCCTCTAGCGCGGCCTTGACCGTTTGTCGGCGCACTTCATCGCGATCACCGTCGAACTGTCGACGCCGGGCAATGAGCATGTCGCCCATGCCCCAGCACAACCATACCGTACCGACCGGTTTTTCCACCGAACCACCGCCCGGCCCTGCCACGCCGCTGACCGCCACGGCGAAACGTGCACCACTTCTTTCCTGTGCGCCGCGAACCATGGCTTCAACCACCGGCTGGCTGACGGCCCCCACCGTTTCGAAGAGTTCGGCAGGCACATCGAGCTGGCGGGTTTTCTGAGTATTGGAATAGGTGACATAGCCTGCCTCAAACCAGGCAGAGCTACCGCCGATACGAGTAATGGCTTCGGCAATCCCGCCGCCCGTGCAGGACTCGGCGGTCGCCACCTGAGCATTGACGGCTTGCAGATGCTTGCCGAGAGAAGCGGCAAGCCGGGTTATTTCATCCACGATCTTTTCCTGTACCAACCGAACGAAGCGGGCAAAGCGGTCGCCTGGGCAACCGCTTGCCAGAGAAGCCAACTATGACTCTTTTTTCCTGGGAGAGGGTTTGCGGATCGTCTCAACGGTTGTTTCTTTGGGCCGACGCTTGGCTTCATCAACGGTAATGAAGCGCCCGTTACCGGAATCTCGTGCTCGTTTGTTTTTCATATAAAAGTCCCTTTTTATAAGATGCCGCCCGTTATCGAGCAGCGACGCTGGAAGTCTATACAGGGCATCAGCATCCTTGGGCGCCCTGAAACCTTCGGTGACGATACAGGAAGTGTCAGCTGCGCCTGCGTTGTGGAGGTGTGCGTGGTAACCTTGCGCCCATCGCAAAAACACGGCAGACAACCCTCGGCACCAGAGGGATTCCATGTCGCCCCCTGAAATTTGCCCCACCCTTCTAACGAACTTGCCTAACCTACTGATGAATAAAGCAATTTCCGATCTCTCTTCGCACACCCCGATGATGCAGCAGTACTGGAAGCTGAAGAACCAGCATCCTGATCAACTGATGTTCTATCGCATGGGCGACTTCTATGAAATTTTCTACGAAGACGCCAAGAAAGCCGCCAAGCTGCTGGATATCACCCTGACTGCACGCGGTCAGTCGGCAGGCCAGAGCATCCCCATGTGCGGCATTCCCTACCATGCCGCAGAAGGCTATCTGGCCAAGCTGGTAAAGCTGGGCGAATCGGTGGTGATCTGCGAGCAGGTCGGCGATCCGGCAACCAGCAAGGGGCCGGTGGAACGTCAGGTCGTGCGCATCATCACGCCGGGCACCATCAGTGACGAAGCGTTCCTGGACGAGCGCCGGGACAACCTGCTCGCCGCCGTGCTGGGTGACGAACGCCTGTTTGGTCTGGCGGTACTGGACATCACCAGCGGCAATTTCAGCGTGCTTGAAATCAAGGGCTGGGAAAATCTGCTGGCCGAGCTTGAGCGCATCAACCCGGTCGAACTGCTGATCCCCGATGACTGGCCTCAAGGCCTGCCAGCGGAAAAGCGCCGTGGTTCACGCCGCCGTGCACCCTGGGATTTCGAGCGTGACTCGGCCCATAAAAGCCTGTGCCAGCAGTTTGCAACCCAGGACCTCAAAGGCTTTGGCTGCGAAACCCTGACACTGGCCATCGGTGCAGCAGGTTGCCTGCTGAGCTACGCCAAGGAAACCCAGCGCACCGCCTTGCCGCACTTGCGCAGTCTGCGCCACGAGCGTCTGGACGATACCGTGGTGCTGGACGCCGCCAGCCGCCGCAACCTCGAACTGGACACCAATCTGGCCGGTGGACGCGACAACACCCTGCAATCGGTCATGGACCGCTGCCAGACCGCAATGGGCACACGCCTGCTGACCCGCTGGCTGAATCGCCCACTGCGCGACCTGACCGTTCTCCAGGCGCGCCAGACCTCCATCGGCTGCTTCCTGGAAAGCTACCGCTTCGAGAGCCTGCAACCGCAGCTCAAGGAAATCGGCGATATCGAGCGCATCCTGGCGCGTATCGGCCTGCGCAACGCCCGTCCTCGCGATCTGGCTCGCCTGCGCGACGCACTGGGCGCCCTGCCGGCGCTGCAAGAAGCAATGACCAGCCTGGAAGCGCCGCACCTGCAACAACTGGCCAGAACCACCAGCACCTACCCGGAACTGGCAGACCTGTTGCAACGGGCAATCATCGATAACCCGCCCGCAGTGATCCGCGATGGCGGTGTGCTGAAGACCGGTTATGACGCCGAACTGGACGAGTTGCAGTCACTGAGCGAGAACGCCGGTCAGTTTCTGATCGACCTGGAGGCCCGTGAAAAGGCCCGTACCGGCCTGGCCAACCTGAAAGTGGGCTACAACCGCGTACACGGGTACTTCATCGAGCTGCCCAGCAAGCAGGCCGAACAGGCTCCTGCCGACTATATCCGTCGCCAGACCCTCAAAGGCGCCGAGCGCTTCATTACGCCCGAGCTGAAAGAGTTCGAGGACAAGGCACTGTCGGCCAAGAGCCGCGCCCTGGCCCGGGAAAAAATGCTCTACGAGGCTTTGCTGGAAGACCTGATCGGTCATCTGGCACCGCTGCAGGACACCGCCGCCGCCCTGGCCGAACTGGACGTCCTGAGCAACCTGGCCGAGCGGGCCCTGAATCTGGACCTCAACTGCCCGCGCTTCGTCAGCGAGCCGTGCATGCGCATCGATCAGGGTCGTCATCCGGTCGTCGAGCAAGTGCTGTCCACACCGTTCGTGGCCAACGACCTGTCTCTGGATGACAGCACCCGCATGCTGGTGATCACCGGCCCGAACATGGGCGGTAAATCGACCTACATGCGCCAGACCGCACTGATCGTATTGCTGGCCCACATTGGCAGCTTTGTACCGGCTGCCAGTTGCGAGCTGTCGCTGGTGGACAGGATCTTCACCCGTATCGGCTCCAGCGATGATCTGGCGGGCGGACGTTCGACCTTCATGGTGGAAATGAGCGAAACCGCCAACATTCTGCATAACGCGACCGATCGCAGCCTGGTGCTGATGGACGAAGTCGGCCGTGGCACCAGTACCTTTGACGGCCTTTCCCTGGCCTGGGCTGCGGCAGAATGTCTCGCCCAGTTGCGCGCCTATACCCTGTTCGCCACGCACTATTTCGAGCTGACGGTATTGCCCGAGAGCGAACCGCTGGTCACCAACGTGCATTTGAATGCCACTGAGCACAACGAGCGGATCGTGTTCCTGCACCGGGTTCTTCCGGGGCCGGCAAGCCAGAGCTACGGCCTGGCGGTGGCACAACTGGCGGGCGTTCCGGGCAAGGTCATCACTCGCGCCAAGGAGCATTTGCAGCGTCTGGAAACCACCAGCCTGCCCCACGAACAACCACGACCAAAACCCGGTAAACCGGCGGCGCCGATGCAAAGTGACCTGTTTGCAAGCCTGCCTCACCCGGTACTGGAAGAGCTGTCGAAGGTGAAAGTCGACGACCTGACACCTCGCCAGGCACTGGAGTTGCTGTACTCATTGCAAACTCGGATCTGACGCGAAGTGATACAAGCTGTTAGAATCCCGCGCGGTTTGGGATGCTCTCAGCTTTTAGCCTGGTTGGGCAGCTAGTCGAGCCGCGTGAAAACGCAGCGAACCAAGGGTCGAGCGGCAGACAATGCAGTCAGGCCGCTCACTCCAAGCACGTGTTTTTCACAAGGCCGGGAAACTCCCCGAACCTGGCAGCCCCTATCTGGAAGGGCAATGCCGCAGCCGCCTGAGGAGAAAATTAGAAATGACCTTCGTCGTCACCGACAACTGCATCAAGTGCAAGTACACCGACTGCGTAGAAGTCTGTCCGGTGGACTGCTTTTACGAAGGCCCGAACTTCCTGGTGATTCACCCGGATGAGTGCATCGATTGCGCGCTTTGTGAGCCTGAATGCCCTGCGCAAGCCATCTTCTCGGAAGATGAGGTTCCCGCCGGCATGGAAAACTTCATCGAGCTCAACGCCGAACTCGCGGAAGTATGGCCAAACATCACCGAAAGAAAAGATGCCCTGCCCGACGCAGAAGAATGGGACGGCAAGACAGGCAAGATCGCAGATCTGGAACGCTGAGTTCCGGTATTGCCAAAAAGGCCCTTCGGGGCCTTTTTCGTGGGCGGGAAACAGATTTTACAGGCAAAAAAAAGGGGCGGTATGACCCGCCCACATTTCTTCCCTAATCCCTGTAATCCTTTTCATCATCCTGATGAATCGCTTCTTGCGATGTCCTTGACTGTCTTCCTTGACTGCCTGTGCCTGTCCGTTGGCACAGTTCTGATATTAGTGATTTTCAGGCCGTGGGCAACACCCGAAAACTCGCAAAAATATTTCTTACCGCGCCGTTTAAAAAATAAAACTCTTTTAAATTCATCGAACTAGCAGAACTCACGTTCAGAAAAATCTTTTATCCGTCCCAATAAACCCCTGATAACTTACAACACGGGTAAGCAAAGGCTTACGCACCTTGCGCATATCTCTGGCAAAGACCTGTAGAGCCCCCATGACTCTTCCCTTGAGAGAACAGCAAAGAGATCAGACAACTTTATAGGATGGTGATCATGTAAAAGGCCGATACAAACATTTGATGTTCATATCGGCCTTTCGACGCAGAGGGTTGGGAGAGGAGAGGTTTATTGGAAGAGGGATTCGCTCGAAAGACCGTTCTTTTCGAGGATTTCACGCAGACGCTTCAAGCCTTCGACCTGAATCTGACGCACACGCTCACGGGTAAGACCGATCTCGAGACCGACATCCTCGAGGGTGCTGCTTTCATGCCCGCGCAAGCCGAAACGACGTATCACTACTTCGCGCTGCTTGTCGGTCAGTTCGGACAGCCATTGATCGATACTCTGAGAGAGATCATCGTCCTGCAGGAGCTCACAGGGGTCCGTAGGGCGATCATCCGTCAGGGTATCGAGCAGCGTCTTGTCGGAATCCGGACCCAGAGAGACATCCACCGAGGAAACACGCTCGTTGAGCCCAAGCATGCGCTTGACCTCGCCGACGGGTTTTTCCAGCAGGTTGGCGATCTCCTCGGGAGACGGTTCGTGATCGAGCTTCTGTGTGAGTTCACGAGCGGCACGCAGATAGACATTCAGCTCCTTGACCACATGAATCGGCAACCGGATGGTCCGGGTCTGATTCATGATTGCACGCTCGATGGTCTGACGAATCCACCATGTCGCGTAAGTCGAGAAACGGAAACCGCGCTCCGGATCGAATTTTTCAACAGCCCGGATAAGGCCCAGGTTGCCCTCTTCGATCAGATCAAGCAATGACAACCCACGATTGACATAGCGCCTGGCAATTTTGACTACCAGACGCAGATTGCTTTCAATCATGCGCTTGCGTCCAGCCGGATCCCCACGCTGCGACAATCTCGCAAAGTGGACCTCCTCTTCCGGGGACAGCAGGGGTGAGAACCCTATTTCATTGAGATACAACTGGGTAGCATCGAGCGCCCGAGTGTAATCAATATATTTATGTTGTTTGAGCGATGAGTTGTGCTTGGCTTTCGTTCGATCCGATGCGGCAGTAGACGGCTGCTTCTCGTTCGAGTTGTCCTCCAGGACAATGCCGGTTTCCATGAGGAGCACTTCATCATCGATGTCAAACTCCGGCGCTTCGCTGCTAAGAGCCATTGTTATAGTCCTTTGGTGAGTTCGACCTCAAGCTCAGCGCCGCCTATATCCGTGGCAACGCTTGAGCCCATTCCCTCTGCGTCAGGAACAGGCTGACAACTATCAACGACGTGGCAAAAACTGCAGTGGATCTACAGGCTTTCCTTGGCGGCGAATCTCGAAATGCAGCTTCACCCGGTCAGTTCCTGTGGACCCCATCTCGGCAATTGTCTGTCCCGCCTTGACCTGTTGCCCCTCCCGTACCAAAAGCCTGCGGTTGTGACCGTAAGCACTGACGTAGGTATCGCTGTGTTTGATGATTATCAATTCGCCGTAGCCCCGCAATCCACTTCCGGCGTAAACAACTGATCCATCAGACGCGGCTAAAACAGGCTGTCCCAAATCACCTGCGATATCAATTCCTTTATTCAAACTTCCGTTTGAGGAAAATTTTCCTATCAAAGTGCCACTTGCCGGCCATGCCCAACCTGTCGGGGACTTGCCCGCAATACCCACGGGAGTATCGCCAGCGGGAGGTATAACCACGGGTGTCACCGCGACCGGTTTGGAGATGACTGTCGTCTTGACCGAGCCGGAACTGCTGGTACGGGTGGAGGTGGACGAGGTCACCGGACCTGGTTGCGCTACGACCGGAGCGGAAGCCACAGACTCGGATGTTGAATTTGAACGCCCGTCAAAGCGAATCGTCTGGCCGGGTTTAATCGTGTAGGGCTCGGGGATCTGGTTTCGCGCAGCGAGTGCTTTCCAGTCCCAGCCGTAACGAAATGCAATGGAAAAAAGTGTGTCGCCACGTCGCACGACATATTGTCCGGTCGTGACGGCAGGACGCTGTGACGTCACGTTGCCGTTGCGATCAACGACACGAACACCGCCCGACGGAGAACTGGCGCAGCCGACCAAGAGGACACTGAGCACAATGCCAATCACCAGACGCTGATAACTTGTTGAACAATTTAGCTGCCGAATGACTCTGTGACTCACCCGCCACTCCCTTTACTGGTGACTGAATTCGAAAGATGCCTATTGTGCCGCAACAACGGCGGGCAGCCAGTGATTAACAATGCCAAGCCCTTGTCATGCATGAATCATGTTGGTGAAGTGATGCCATGCTGCCATACAGGGTAAGTAGACCGATGAGTGTGCTCAGAATTCACTTGAAGTTCCATTAACGTTTCAGGCCAGAGGCCCGTTGAGCAATGGCACGAATCGCACAGCTCCCAGCACATGTCGGGAAAACCCGTTTTCCTCACGCACGATCAGCATCAGTTGTTGGACCTCACCGGAACCGACCGGAATCACCAGCCTGCCTCCGGGTGCCAGTTGATCGAGCAAGGCTTGAGGCACATCGGTCGCCACGGCGGTCACGATGATGCCATTGTAAGGCGCCAGCGCAGGCCAGCCTTCCCAGCCATCGCCCCAGCGAAAGACCACGTTGCGCAGGTTCAACTCCACCAGACGCTCCTTGGCCCGGTCCTGCAGCACCTTGATGCGCTCGACCGAGAAGACCCGCTCGACAAGTTGCGCCAGCACAGCGGTCTGATAGCCCGAGCCGGTACCGATTTCCAGCACCTTGTCCAGCGGACCGGCTGCCAGCAGCAGCTCGCTCATGCGCGCGACCATATAAGGCTGGGAAATGGTCTGGTTGTGGCCGATCGGCAAGGCCGTGTCTTCATACGCACGGTGGGCCAGGGCTTCATCGACGAACAGATGCCGGGGCGTCTTGCGGATGACATCCAGCACACGGGTATTGGACAAGCCTTCTTCATACAAGCGCTGGATCAGTCGCTCGCGAGTACGCTGCGAGGTCATGCCAATCCCGCGACGTAACAGATCATCTTGCTCGCGTGACATCAGATCAGTCCCTCCAGCCAGGTGTTCAGGCTGCTGAAGCCGTTCTGATAGGTTCGATCCAGTTGCAGCGGGGTAATCGAGACATAACCCTGCATGACCGCATGAAAATCGGTGCCTGCCCCGCCGTCTTCAGCATCGCCGGCCGCAGCGATCCAGTAGCCGGCACGGCCACGAGGGTCGACGACTTTCACCGGAGCGGCAGCGCGGGCACGATGGCCAAGGCGGGTCAGTTGAATCCCCCGGATGTGGTCGAGGGGCAGATTCGGAATATTGACATTCAGTACCGTACGCGGCGGGAGGTCCAGCTGTTCATGGGCCTCGACCAGCAGGCGCGCATAATGCGCCGCAGTCGCCAGGTTGTCCGGCTGGCGCGACAGAAACGAAAAGGCAAACGAAGGACGCTCCAGAAAGCGTCCTTCGAGGGCTGCGGCAACCGTACCGGAATACAGGACATCGTCCCCGAGGTTGGCGCCCAGGTTGATGCCCGAGACCACCATGTCCGGCTCGTGCTCCAGAAGGCCATTGAGCCCCAGATGCACGCAGTCGGTCGGCGTGCCATTGAGGCCGATGAAACCATTGGGCAGCGTATGCGGGTGCAACGGCCGGTCGAGGGTCAACGAGCTGCTGGCGCCGCTTTTGTCTTGATCGGGAGCGATAACCACACAGTCGGCATAATCCGCCAGCGCCGCGTACAGCGCCGCGAGACCGGGTGCAGTTACCCCATCATCGTTTGAAATCAGAATACGCATGGGCTATCCGTCTGCCCAACCGGCACCAGATCGACGAGTTCGCGCACCAATACAGTGGCAAAGCATCCGGGCGGAAGGACGAATTCCAGTTGCAAAATGTCAGGCTCGGGATAATGCCACGTCAAACGGCCAATGGGCAGCCGCAGTATGCGACGTTCGTGCTCCATTCCAGCCTTTATCAGCCATTCGCACAGAGCCGCCTGCTCAGCGGCAATGCGGTTTTCCAGTTCGGCGGTTGCGCCGCTCGCCGGGGAAGGCCCTTCACCCCACTGCGGACCAGTGGGATGCAGGTCCAGAATGTCGAGCCGGGGATCGCTGCACTCGGCAACACCGGCCGGGAAAAAGCTGCGGCTGTCGGTAAACGCCAGCAGGTCGCCGGGCTGGGCACGTTCCCAGGTGCCATCGGCTACCCGGGCATCCAGCACGCGGTTGAACAGGTAGCTGCGGGCCGTGGACAGCAACCGGGAACGCACATTGCGCTGCTCCGGCAAGGCCTTGCGCTCGGCGTAATGCCGGGCCTCGCCCAGATTGCCACCCTGGTAGCCAAAACGCTGGGCACCGAAATAATTGGGGATACCCTTGCGGGCAATGGATTCCAGACGCTGGTTCAGCGCGTCATGATCGGCATTCAATTGTGTCAGGCGCAAGGTGAAGCCATTGGCCGCATGAGCACCGCGCTGCAACTTGCGCTTGTGGCGGCTGCTCTTGAGGATCTGCAGGGTTTCGTCCTGGGCCGCCGAAAGATCGGGGTCGGCCTTGCCCGGCAATTGCAGGCTGAACCACTGACGGGTGAGCGCCTGACGGTCCTTCAGGCCTGCATAGCTGACGGTGCGCAACGGCACGCCTGCGGCACGGGCCAGACGACGGGCTGCGTCCTCGGTGTTGAGGCCGCGCTTCTCGACCCACAGCCAGAGATGCTCACCATCCCCGGACAAGGGAATATCGAGCACTTCATCGACCTGAAAATCTTCAGCCGTCGCCTTGAGAACGGCACTGCCCAGCGCCTCGCCATAGGCCCGCTGGCCCAGAAGTTCCAGTTCGGTCATGCGCGCAGCAACAGCGCGACGGCATGCACCGCGATGCCTTCTTCACGGCCGACGAAGCCGAGTTTTTCAGTAGTCGTGGCTTTTACGTTCACTTGATCCAACTCAACCTGGAGGTCTGCGGCTATCAAAGCGCGCATCGCATCGATATGCGGAGCCATCTTGGGTGCCTGGGCCACGATGGTGGCGTCGACGTTGCCGACTTTCCAGCCTTTGCCCTGTACCTGCTTGAGCACATGGCGAAGCAGTACACGGCTGTCCGCGCCTTTGAATTGCGGATCAGTGTCCGGAAAGTGCTTGCCGATATCGCCCAGCGCAGCGGCTCCCAGCAAGGCGTCGCTCAGCGCATGCAGCAGAACGTCGCCGTCGGAATGAGCCAGGAGGCCGAAACCGTGTGCAATCCGCACGCCGCCCAAGGTAATGAAATCGCCCTCAGCGAAACGGTGCACATCATAGCCATGGCCAATACGCATAGAAAAACGCCCTGAAAAAAGTCAGGGCGTGATTCTACCTGCTTTGGCGCAAGTTAGGGCCTGTCCCTGACAGTCATCCGTTCAGAGCCTGTGCATGATGACGCAGGTGGTCCTCGATGAAACTGGCAATGAAAAAGTAGCTGTGATCATAGCCGGGCTGCATCCGCAGGGTCAGCGGGTGCTGAGCCGCCTTCGCCGCCTGGACCAGTGCTTCGGGCTTGAGCTGATTGACCAGGAAGTCATCGCGGTCGCCCTGATCCACCAGGATCGGCAGTTTTTCACTGGCTTCGGCAATCAGTACCGTGGCATCCCACTCGCGCCAGCGTGAACGATCTTCGCCCAGATAACGGGAGAACGCCTTCTGTCCCCAAGGGCAATCCATGGGGTTGGTGATCGGCGAAAACGCCGAAACCGACTGGTAGCGCCCCGGGTTGCGCAAGGCACAGACCAGAGCCCCGTGACCACCCATGGAGTGACCACTGATCCCACGCGCCGCAGAAGCCGGGAAATGCTCCTCGACCAGAGCCGGCAGCTCATCGACCACGTAGTCGTGCATCCGGTAGTGCTTGGCCCAGGGTTGCGCCGTGGCGTTCAGGTAAAACCCGGCCCCGAGCCCGAAGTCCCAGGCGCCATCCGGATCATCCGGTACATCCGCGCCACGGGGGCTGGTGTCGGGTGCAACCAGGATCAACCCCAGTTCCGCAGCCACCCTCTGGGCAGCGGCTTTCTGCATGAAGTTTTCATCGTTGCAGGTCAGGCCGGACAGCCAGTACAGCACAGGCAACTTGCCGCCCTGCTCTGCTTGTGGCGGCAGGTAGACCGCAAACACCATGTCACAACCCAGCACCGCTGAATGATGCTTGTAACGCTTGAGCCAGCCGCCGAAGCTTTTCTGGCAGGACAGATTTTCCAGAGTCATGGTCGCAGGCTCCCGAGCTTCAAGTTTCAAGCCTCAAGCTGCAAGAGAGTCAGACGTGCTCCTCTTGCAGCTTATCGCTTGCCGCTTATAGCTGCTCTTCAGAAATGAATGACAGAACGAATGCTTTTGCCTTCGTGCATCAGGTCGAATGCCTTGTTGATGTCTTCAAGACCCATGGTGTGGGTGATGAAGGTATCCAGCGGGATTTCGCCGGTTTGCGACATGTCGACGTAGCTTGGCAATTCGGTACGACCACGCACGCCACCAAATGCCGAACCGCGCCAGACGCGACCGGTCACCAGCTGGAATGGACGGGTGGCGATTTCCTGGCCTGCACCGGCCACACCGATGATCACCGACTCGCCCCAACCCTTGTGGCAGCACTCCAGGGCAGCACGCATAAGCTGCACGTTGCCGATGCACTCGAAGGAGAAGTCCACGCCGCCATCGGTCATGTCCACGATCACTTCCTGGATCGGGCGATCAAAGTCTTTCGGGTTGACGCAATCGGTTGCACCCAGTTGCTTGGCGATTTCGAACTTGGCCGGGTTGATGTCGATGGCAATGATGCGCGCCGCCTTGGCCTTGACCGCACCAATCACAGCCGACAGACCAATGCCGCCCAGACCAAAGATGGCCACGGTGTCACCTGGTTTTACCTTGGCAGTGTTGAGCACCGCACCGATACCGGTGGTGACGCCGCAACCCAGCAGGCAGACCTTCTCCAGCGGGGCTTCTTTCTGGATTTTGGCGACCGAGATTTCCGGCAGGACGGTGTATTCGGAAAAGGTCGAAGTGCCCATGTAGTGGAAAATCGGCTGACCCTTATAGGAAAAGCGTGCAGTGCCATCCGGCATCAGGCCTTTGCCTTGGGTCGCACGGATCGACTGGCAGAGGTTGGTTTTGCCCGACAGACAGAATTTGCACTGGCGGCATTCCGGGGTGTACAGCGGAATAACATGATCACCCACGGCAACCGAGGTCACGCCTTCGCCGATGGCTTCGACAATCGCACCACCTTCGTGACCCAGAATCGCCGGGAAGATACCTTCCGGATCAGCACCGGAGAGCGTGTAGGCATCAGTGTGGCAAACGCCCGAAGCCACGACCCGCAGCAGCACTTCTCCCGCCTTGGGCATGGCGACATCGATTTCAACGATTTCCAATGGCTTCTTGGCTTCAAAGGCAACAGCAGCACGCGACTTGATCATCGATCTTCTCCAGCAAGATAAAAACAAGGTCTGGAGTGTAGTACAGTGCCGTTCAGTTAATAATCCAGACAAAAGCAAAACATTATTGCCATATAGGGATAATCGATGTACGCGAATCGCTGGGAAGGTCTGGACGAGTTCGTTGCGGTGGCCGAATGCGGGCAATTCACTGCGGCCGCCCAGCGCCTGGGTGTGTCTTCCTCCCATATCAGTCGCCAGATCGTGCGTCTTGAAGAGCGCCTGCAAACCCGTTTGCTGTACCGCAGCACACGGCGCGTAGCCTTGACCGAGGCCGGTCAGACATTTCTGCATCATTGCCAGCGCTTGCAGGATGGACGCGAAGAAGCCCTGCGCGCCGTTGGCGACCTGACCAGCGAACCGAAAGGCCTGCTGCGCATGACCTGCGCCGTGGCCTACGGCGAGCGCTTCATCACGCCCTTGGTCACGCGCTTCATGGATCTGTATCCGCAACTGCGGGTCGATATCGAGCTGAGCAACGACACGCTGGACCTGGTTCACGAAGGGATGGATCTTGCGATTCGCCTGGGTCGGCTACAGGATTCGCGCCTTGTCGCCGCAAGGCTGGCGCCGCGACGCATGTACCTGTGCGCATCGCCTTCCTATCTGGAGCGCTACGGTCGGCCGCACAGTCTTTCCGAGCTGAGTCGTCATAACTGCCTGATCGGTGGCAGTGACACCTGGCTGCTTCAGCAGAACGGCAGGGAGTTTTCACAACGGGTCCAGGGCAACTGGCGCTGCAACAGCGGCCAGGCGGTGCTGGACGCCGCATTGCAGGGTGTTGGTCTGTGCCAGCTCCCGGATTACTACGTGCAGGAACACTTGAAGAACGGCAACCTGATTTCCCTGCTCGAAGCGCATCAACCTCCCAACACCGCCGTCTGGGCGCTTTACCCGCAGCAGCGCCACTTGTCGCCCAAGGTGCGCAAGCTGGTCGATTACCTCAAGGAAGGTCTGGCGATGCGGGAAGAGTACAGAACCTAGTTGCCCATGGACCTGCGCTGACGCAGCCACTCGAGGTCTTCGGGACGGGTCACCTTGATATTGTCGGAACGCCCTTCGATAAGACGCGGCGACTGCCCTGCCCACTCGATGGCCGAAGCTTCATCGGTGATGCTGACATTCGACACCTGGCTGTCCGCCAGCGCCCGATGCAAGGCGCCGAGACGAAACATCTGCGGCGTGTAGGCTTGCCAGATCAGGCTGCGATCAACGGTCTGCGCCACACGGCCATGTTCGTCGGCACGCTTGAGGGTATCGCGAGCCGGTACCGCCAGCAGGCCGCCTACCGGATCGTCCGCCAGTTCGCCCAGCAGGTTGTCCAGATCGCTTCGGGCAAGATTGGGACGTGCCGCATCGTGAACCAGCACCCAGTCGTCATCGCTGGCGCCCTGGGCATGCAGGTGCAGCAAGGCATTGAGTACCGAGTCCGAACGTTCCTTGCCGCCATCCACACGCTGGATACGCGAATCCAGGGCACACGGCAGGGTTGGCCAGTAAGGATCATCCACAGCCAGACTGATCACCATGCCCTTGAGGCGCGGGTGATCGAGAAAGCAAAGCAGGCTGTGTTCAAGAATAGTGAGGCCGCCCAGTTGCAGGTACTGCTTGGGACGGTCTGCTGCCATGCGAGCACCAACGCCCGCGGCAGGAATCACTGCCCAGAAGGCAGGAAGAGAGTTTTTCATTGCGCCAACTGATAGAGAGTTTCGCCGTCCTTGACCATGCCCAGCTCATGACGGGCACGTTCTTCAACGGTTTCAAGGCCCTTTTTCAGTTCCATGACTTCAGCATCCAGAACGCGGTTTCGTTCGAGCAGAACTTCGTTTTCGGCATGCTGTTCTGCAATTTGCTCGGTCAGGCTGGCCACTTGCGCCAGACTTCCGTTACCTACCCACAGGCGATACTGAAGACCACCTAGCAGCAGGATCAGGATGAGGAACAACCAGTTAGGACTGCGCATGAAATATCAGGTACCCAGTAAAAAAGACTGCAGAGCCAGCAATATGAACAATCGACTGAGGGCATTGAGCCTGACATAAGCCAGGCTCAATCACTCCTGATTACAGCGGAGCGTCCGCATCAGGGCTGCAAATATGTCGGCATGACCGGCTTTTTCTGCAGCACCTGTCTTTTACCATCTACGACTCAGCCGCGAAACTCTGCGCGACCACGGTACACGGCTTTGCTACCCAGTTGCTCTTCGATACGCAGCAATTGGTTGTACTTGGAAACGCGGTCGGAGCGGCACAGCGAACCGGTCTTGATCTGACCCGCCGAAGTACCGACTGCCAGATCGGCAATGGTCGAATCTTCGGTTTCACCGGAACGGTGCGAGATCACGGCCGTATAACCGGCAGCCTTGGCCATCTGGATGGCTTCCAGGGTTTCGGTCAGGGTACCGATCTGGTTGAACTTGATCAGGATCGAGTTGGCGATCTTCTTGTCGATGCCTTCTTTCAGGATCTTGGTGTTGGTCACGAACAGGTCGTCACCGACCAGTTGAACCTTGTCGCCGATCTTGTCGGTCAGGACTTTCCAGCCTGCCCAGTCGGACTCGTCCAGACCGTCTTCGATGGAGATGATCGGGTAACGGTTGGCCAGGCCAGCCAGGTAGTCGGCAAAACCGGCGGCGTCGAAGGAGTGACCTTCGCCCGACAGGTTGTACTTGCCGCCGTCGTAGAACTCGCTCGCAGCGCAGTCCAGAGCCAGGGTCACGTCGGTGCCCAGTTTGTAACCGGCATTGGCCACAGCTTCGGAGATGGCGCCCAGGGCGTCTTCGTTGGAAGCCAGGTTAGGTGCGAAACCACCTTCGTCACCCACTGCGGTGTTCAGGCCACGAGCCTTCAGAACAGCCTTGAGGTGATGGAAAATCTCGGTGCCCATGCGCAGCGCATCGGAGAAGGTCTTGGCGCCAACCGGCTGAACCATGAACTCCTGGATATCGATGTTGTTATCGGCGTGCTCGCCACCGTTGATGATGTTCATCATCGGAACCGGCATCGAGTAGACGCCCGGCGTGCCGTTGAGGTTGGCGATGTGAGCGTAGAGCGGCAGATCCTGATCCTGCGCAGCGGCCTTGGCGGCAGCCAGGGAAACGGCGAGGATGGCGTTGGCGCCCAGGCTTGCCTTGTTCTCGGTACCGTCCAGCTTGATCATCGCCTGATCCAGCGCCTTCTGGTCAACCGGGTCCTTGCCCAGCAGCAGGTCGCGGATCGGACCATTGATGTTGGCTACAGCCTTGAGAACACCTTTGCCCAGGTAACGGCTCTTGTCGCCATCACGCAGCTCGAGCGCTTCACGCGAGCCGGTTGAAGCACCCGACGGCGCGCATGCGGTGCCGATGATGCCGTTATCGAGGAGCACATCTGCTTCCACGGTGGGATTGCCACGGGAGTCGAGAACTTCACGACCTTTGATGTCGACGATTTTTGCCATTGTTGTAAACACTCCAAGATTGACGAAAACGACGCAGCTGGGAAAAAACGATTATCGCTGTCAGGCAAGAAACGAGGCAGGCCTGAATGAGACAACCCCCGACACAAGGACGGGGGAACGGCACTTTACCGGAGAACCGGACTCAAGCGGTCTCGACTGCAGGAAAACTTTTGACCAGTTCATCCAGAGCCTTGAGCTGAGCCAGGAACGGCTCCAGCTTGTCCAGACGCAAGGCACAAGGGCCGTCGCATTTGGCATTGTCAGGATCGGGATGCGCTTCAAGGAACAGGCCGGCCAGATTCTGACTGATGCCGGCCTTGGCCAGTTCCAGAACCTGGGCGCGACGGCCACCGGCCGAATCGGCGCGACCACCCGGCATCTGCAGGGAATGGGTCACGTCGAAGAACACCGGATAGTCGAACTGCTTCATGATGCCGAAGCCGAGCATGTCCACGACCAGGTTGTTGTAACCGAAGCTGGAACCACGCTCGCACAGGATCAATTGATCGTTACCGGCCTCTTCGCACTTGGTCAGGATGTGTTTCATTTCCTGAGGCGCGAGGAACTGGGCTTTCTTGATATTGATCACGGCACCGGTCCTGGCCATCGCCACAACCAGATCGGTCTGGCGTGACAGGAAGGCCGGCAACTGGATGATGTCGCAGACTTCGGCAACCACTGCAGCCTGCTCAGGCTCATGCACGTCGGTGATCAGCGGAACATTGAAGGTCTTCTTGATCTCTTCGAAGATCCGCATGCCCGCTTCCAGACCCGGCCCACGGTAGGACGTGACCGAAGAGCGGTTGGCCTTGTCGAAGCTGGCCTTGAACACGTAAGGGATACCGAGCTTTTCGGTAACCCGTACATATTCTTCACAGACCTGCATGGCCATGTCCCGGGACTCCAGCACGTTCATGCCGCCAAACAGGACCATTGGCTTGTCGTTGGCAATCTCGATGGAACCTACACGGATGATTTTCTGAGCCATGTTCTGATATCCCTGTCAGGCGTTCTTCTGATGTTGAGCCAGTGCAGCCTTGACGAAGCCGCTGAACAGCGGATGGCCGTCGCGAGGCGTCGAAGTGAACTCGGGGTGGAACTGGCAAGCGACGAACCATGGATGATCCGGAGCTTCGACCACTTCGACCAGCGCGCCGTCACCGGAACGACCGGAAATCTTCAGACCGGCTTCGATCAGTTGCGGCAGCAGCTTGTTGTTCACTTCATAACGATGGCGATGGCGCTCGACAATGACGTCGCTGGCATAGCAATCGTGAACCAGGGAGCCGGCTTCGAGCTGGCATTCCTGCGCGCCCAGGCGCATGGTGCCGCCCAGATCGGACGTTTCGGTACGGGTTTCAACGGCACCGGTAGCGTCTTCCCACTCGGTGATCAGACCGACGACAGCGTGCGCGCTGGTACGGTCGAACTCGGTGGAGTTGGCATCCTTCCAGCCCAGCACGTTACGGGCGAACTCGATAACGGCCACTTGCATGCCCAGGCAGATACCCAGGTAAGGCACCTTGTTCTCGCGAGCGAATTGCACGGCTGTGATCTTGCCTTCGACACCACGCAGGCCGAAACCGCCAGGAACCAGGATCGCATCCACACCTTCGAGCAGGCTGGTGCCCTGGTTCTCGATGTCTTCGGAGTCGATGTAACGCAGGTTGACCTTGGTGCGGTTGGTGATACCGGCGTGGCTCATGGCTTCGATCAACGACTTGTAGGCGTCGAGCAGTTCCATGTACTTGCCGACCATCGCGATGGTGACTTCGTGCTCGGGGTTGAGCTTGGCATCGACCACCTTGTCCCATTCGGACAGGTCGGCACCACCGCATTGCAGGCCGAAACGCTCGACGACGAAATCGTCCAGACCCTGAGCGTGCAGCATGCCCGGGATCTTGTAGATGGTGTCGGCGTCTTCCAGGGAAATGACCGCACGTTCTTCAACGTTGGTGAACAGCGCGATCTTGCGGCGCGAGGACACATCGACGTGATGGTCGGAGCGGCAGATCAGCACGTCAGGCTGCAGGCCGATGGAGCGCAGCTCCTTGACCGAGTGCTGGGTAGGCTTGGTCTTGGTTTCGCCAGCGGTGGCGATGTACGGAACCAGCGTCAGGTGCATCAGCATGGCGCGCTTGGCACCGATTTCGACGCGCAGCTGGCGGATGGCTTCCAGGAACGGTTGCGACTCGATGTCACCCACGGTGCCGCCGATCTCGACCAGAGCAACGTCGGCATCACCGGCGCCCTTGATGATACGGCGCTTGATCTCGTCGGTGATGTGCGGGATGACCTGAATGGTCGCGCCCAGATAATCACCACGGCGCTCCTTGCGCAGGACGTGTTCGTACACACGGCCAGTGGTGAAGTTGTTGTTCTGGGTCATGGTAGTGCGGATGAACCGCTCATAGTGGCCAAGGTCCAGGTCGGTTTCTGCGCCGTCATGGGTGACGAACACTTCACCGTGCTGGAAAGGACTCATGGTCCCCGGATCCACGTTGATGTAGGGGTCCAGCTTGAGCATGGTGACCTTAAGTCCCCTCGCCTCCAGGATGGCCGCCAATGAAGCCGAGGCAATGCCTTTCCCCAATGAAGAAACAACACCGCCCGTGACGAAGATGTAGCGCGTCATGAAAAACCCTAGAAGTCTGCGTTAAAGCGGTCAGAGCCGCCGGGGAAAGCGAAGGAAGGCCGAAGCCCCCGATTACCGACAAAATTCACGGTGCACTCCCGAAACTGCTGCGTTTGAACCGACATGCCAGAAGCTTGTCCATTGGCGCCACATTTTAAGAATCGCCCAGTAAACACTGGTTGGTAACCGGCAACTTGCGTTGGTTCAAAAGAGCCAACAGAAGCTGTATCAAGAAGGGAGCGTAGTCTACCTGAAAGGGCCTTTCAGCTCAAACTTTGGTCGCTCGTCGGTGCAATCCAGTGCAAGCGCCAGTTTCCACGGGATGCGCCGTCCAGCCCCGGCAGGTTGGCGATGGCCAACAGTTCATCGTCACGATAGAGCAGCGGCAATCTGCCGCGCACGAACAGCGGCACGCCACGCTCATTGAGCAGACGCTTGAGATCGCGATGACCACGCCCTTCTACCTGCATGACTTCGCCGCCCTGACGGTAGCGGATCTGCAAGGGACCGGCAGGCCCGTCACCCTCGATCAACACCTGACCATTACCCGGCAGACTCAACGGACTGGATGCATCAGGCCAGGGCGACAGCCCCTCGGAAGACTGCAACCAGCTACCCGACAGCCACCAGACATGCCCATCGGCCCGATGCAGCTCACCATCGGCCAGCCGCCACAAGGGCCGTGCGCCTTCCGCCGCATTGCACAAGGTTTCCCAGCCCGCCCAGTGATCGGTATCCGGCAGCCGCGTCAGCGGTGCCAGCCAGTGGCGCAACGCATTGCGCTGTCGGGCGGCGGACAGACAGGCCAGCGGTTCCAGAGCCAGTACCGGCATACCCAGCCAGGCAAAGGCGGTAGTGGGTCGGGCATTGGCCAGATCCTGCTCTGCCAGCTCACCCAGCAATTGCTCGGCCTCGCCCATGTGCTCGGCAGTACGTGCCATGCTGGCGGACACCTGCGGCCAGCGCGATGCCAGCAAAGGCATGACCTGGCTGCGCAGAAAATTGCGGGAGAGTTGTTGATCCTGATTGCTGGGATCTTCGACCCAGCTCAAGCCATGCTGCCGGGCGTAGTCTTCCAGCTCCCTACGGGAAACCGATAACAGCGGCCGCAGCATGTGCCCCTTGCCTATGGCCCGCTGCAGCGGCATGGAAGCAAGCCCCCGAACACCGGCACCTCGCAACAGACGAAACAGCAAGGTTTCAGCCTGATCGTCACGGTGCTGCGCCGTCAGCAACATATCCCCTTCCCCCAACCGCTCAACGAAGGCCGCATAACGCGCTTCACGGGCCGCCTGCTCGATGCTTGCGCCAGGCTTCACCTGAACCGCCACACTCTGGAAGGAAACGCCGAGTTTCAGACAGACCTGTCGACAATGCTCCGGCCAGGCATCGGCAGCGGCCTGCAGGCCGTGGTGAACATGGATGGCATTCAGAGGCGGCAGGCTCTCGCGCTTAGCAAGCTCAGCCAGGAGGTGCAGCAATACAGTGGAATCCAGGCCGCCGGAGAAACCGACATGCCAGACAGGCGCGTTACGCCAGGGAGCCAGGACCTGAAGCAGTCTGGCGGAAAGATCGTGACCGCTATGCTCATACACAGAAAGATCGCAGCCCTGTAGGAGTAATGTCGATCAGTTAAGGCATACCTGTCACTTGTGGGAGGGGCCTTGGCCGCGACGACCTGCTTACAGCCAACACATTTTCAGCGCCTGAACTGGCTGTCGCGGCCAAGGCCCCTCCCACGGACGGTGACTCTGCCACCTGTTTTTGAAATCAGCCTCTCAACTGGTCGGCATTACTCTGGAGCGGATTCATCCGCGAAAGCCAGGACACCGGGCATCAACCGATACAACGCTTTTCGCGAATGAATTCGCTCCTACGGGAAACAGGAGCGAATTCATTCGCGAAGAAACAAAGCTATATCAGAGGCCGTAGCTCATCAGACGCTCATAACGACGAGCCAGCAGGGTATCGTTATCCAGCTTCTTGAGCATTGCCAACTGGCTGCTCAGTTCTGCACGAATGGTGGCAGATGCAGCAGCCGGGTCACGGTGTGCGCCGCCCAGAGGCTCACTGATCACTTTATCAACGATACCCAGGCCCTTCAGGCGCTCGGCAGTGATACCCATGGCTTCGGCAGCATCCGGAGCCTTCTCGGCCGTTTTCCACAGGATCGACGCACAGCCTTCCGGGGAAATAACCGCATAGGTCGAATACTGCAGCATGTTCAACTGGTCGCAGACGCCAATGGCCAGCGCACCACCGGAACCGCCTTCACCGATAACGGTAGCGATGATCGGCGTCTTCAGGCGAGCCATGACACGCAGGTTCCAGGCAATGGCTTCGCTCTGGTTGCGCTCTTCGGCGTCGATGCCCGGATAGGCGCCCGGCGTATCGATGAAGGTCAGGATCGGCATCTTGAAACGCTCGGCCATTTCCATCAGACGGCAGGCCTTGCGATAGCCTTCAGGACGCGGCATACCGAAGTTGCGGCGAACCTTTTCACGGACTTCACGGCCTTTCTGGTGACCGATCACCATGACAGGCTGGTCTTCCAGGCGAGCGATACCGCCCACAATGGCCGCGTCATCGGAGAAATGGCGGTCGCCGTGCAACTCATCGAACTCGGTGAAGATGTGTTCGATGTAGTCCAGGGTGTAAGGGCGACGTGGGTGACGCGCCATGCGCGCGATCTGCCAACTGGTCAGATTGCCGAAGATGCTTTCGGTGAGCGTATTGCTCTTGTCTTGCAGCCGGGCAATTTCATCGCTGATGTTCAGCGAGTTGTCATTACCGACCAAACGCAGTTCTTCGATCTTGGCTTGCAAGTCAGCGATAGGCTGTTCGAAATCAAGAAAATTCGGGTTCATAGGCATCCGTCTTGGGTCGACGGCCAAGAGGCCGGCCGGTTGATCCGTCAGCGCCCTTTCCCATGGAAAGAGCGCGTTCCGGTCGAGATTAAAAGTTCAGGCTGAGCCTAGTCGTTCAGCGATACTGGAGAAAGACGTTCTCACGTCCGAACTGGTCACGCAGAGCTTGAATCAAGCTGTCTGCCGGATCAATTCGCCACTCCTCGCCAAACTGCAATAATGCCTTGGCATCAGGCCCCGTGTAATCCAGCGTGATAGGGCACGCACCCCGGTGACGCTTGCACAGATCGCCCAGCCAGCGCAGCCGGTCGCCCTTGAGCGCATCGCAATGCACGGTCAGGCGCAGGCTTTCTGCCAGGTTGGTACGTGCATCCTCGATACTCATGACCCGCTTGGCGCGCAGGCGCAGGCCACCGGAAAAATCGTCATTACTGATTTCGCCTTCGACTACCACCATAGCATCGGTCTGCAAAAGCGATTGCGCCGAATGGAAGGCTTCAGCGAACAGGGAAGCTTCAATGCGTGCCGAGCGGTCGTCCAGGGTAATGAACCCCATCTTGTCGCCCTTCTTGTTCTTCATGACCCGCAGGGCAATGATCAGCCCGGCGATGGTCTGGGTATCGCGTGCGGGCTTGAGGTCGATGATTCGCTGGCGGGCGAAACGTCGGATCTCGCCTTCGTACTCATCGATAGGGTGCCCGGTCAGGTACAACCCGAGGGTTTCCTTCTCGCCGCGCAGCCGATCCTTGAGGCTCAGCTCGCGGGTCTTGCGATGGTTGGCATAGACGTCGGCATCTTCTTCGACGAACAGACCACCAAACAGATCCGAGTGACCGCTGTCACGACTGCGGGCCGTCTGCTCGGCGGCCTGGATCGCCTCTTCGAGCGCCGCCAGCAACACCGAACGGTTACGGTCGATATTGGCCTGATAGGCTTTTGGCTCTTGCTCGAAGTAAGGACCGAGACGATCGAGGGCGCCACTGCGAATCAGGCCGTCCAGGGTCCGCTTGTTGACCCGCTTGAGATCGACGCGGGCACAGAAATCGAACAGGTCCTTGAACGGACCGGCTGCACGGGCTTCGGTAATGGCCTCCACCGGCCCCTCACCCACACCCTTGATCGCGCCCAGCCCGTAAAGAATCCGGCCATCGTCGCTGACCGTGAACTTGAACTCGGAAATGTTCACGTCCGGCGCATCGAGGCGCAGCTTCATGGTCCGCACTTCTTCGATCAAGGTCACGACCTTGTCGGTGTTGTGCATATCCGCAGACAACACGGCCGCCATGAACGGCGCCGGGTAATGGGTCTTGAGCCATGCGGTCTGGTAGGACACCAGACCGTAGGCGGCGGAGTGGGACTTGTTGAAGCCGTAACCGGCGAATTTCTCCACCAGGTCGAAAATGTTACCCGCCAGGTCCGGGTCGATATTGTTGGTCTTGCAGCCTTCGATGAAACCGCCGCGCTGCTTGGCCATTTCCTCGGGCTTTTTCTTACCCATCGCACGGCGCAGCATGTCGGCGCCGCCGAGGGTATAACCCGCCATGACCTGAGCGATCTGCATCACCTGTTCCTGATACAGGATGATGCCGTAGGTCGGTGCCAGTACCGGCTTGAGGCCTTCGTACTGGTAATCGACGTGGGGATAGGACAGCTCTGCACGACCGTGCTTACGGTTGATGAAGTCGTCCACCATCCCGGACTGCAGAGGCCCCGGACGGAACAGGGCCACCAGTGCGATCAGGTCTTCCAGGCAGTCGGGCTTGAGCTTCTTGATCAGCTCTTTCATGCCGCGGGATTCAAGCTGGAATACCGCGGTGGTTTCTGCCCGCTGCAACAACTGGTAGGTCGGCATGTCGTCGAGCGGGATGAAAGCGATGTCCAGAGGCTCTTCGTTGACCTTGGCGCGGTCACGGTTGATGGTCTTGAGCGCCCAGTCGATGATGGTCAGGGTCCGCAGACCCAGGAAGTCGAACTTCACCAGACCTGCTGCCTCGACATCGTCCTTGTCGAACTGGGTAACCAGACCGTCGCCCGCCTCGTCGCAATAGATCGGCGAGAAGTCGGTCAGCTTGGTCGGCGCAATAACCACGCCCCCGGCGTGCTTGCCGACGTTACGCACAACCCCTTCAAGCTTGAGGGCCATTTCCCAGATTTCAGCCGCTTCCTCGTCGACCTTGAGGAAATCGCGCAGGATCTCTTCCTGCTCGTAGGCTTTTTCCAGGGTCATGCCGACTTCGAACGGAATCATTTTCGACAGTCGATCGGCCAGCCCGTAGGACTTGCCCTGCACCCGCGCCACGTCACGCACCACAGCCTTCGCGGCCATGGAACCGAACGTGATGATCTGGCTTACCGCATTGCGGCCATACTTCTCGGCCACATAATCGATCACCCGGTCGCGACCATCCATGCAGAAGTCGACGTCGAAGTCGGGCATCGATACCCGTTCCGGGTTGAGGAAGCGTTCGAACAGCAGATCGTATTCCAGCGGGTCCAGGTCCGTGATCTTCTGCACATAGGCCACCAGGGACCCCGCACCCGACCCACGACCCGGGCCGACCGGCACGCCGTTGTTCTTGGCCCACTGGATAAAGTCCATAACGATCAGGAAGTAACCGGGGAACCCCATCTGGATAATGATATCCAGCTCGAAATTCAGCCGGTCGACATAGACCTGACGCTTGGCCTCGTAATCCTCGGTCGTATCCTTGGGCAGCAGAACCGCAAGACGTTCCTCCAGCCCCTCGAACGATACCTTGCGGAAATATTCATCGATGGTCATGCCATCGGGGATCGGGAAGTTGGGCAGGAAGTGCGTGCCCAGCTTGACGTCGATGTTGCAGCGCTTGGCAATTTCGACGGTGTTTTCCAGCGCCTCGGGCAGATCGCTGAACAGCTCGGCCATTTCCTCGGGGCTTTTCAGGTACTGCTGATCGCTGTAGTTGTGGGAGCGGCGCGGGTCGTCCAGCGCCCGCCCCTCACCGATGCATACGCGGGTTTCGTGCGCTTCGAAGTCGGTCTGCTTGATGAAACGCACATCGTTGGTCGCAACCAGCGGTGCGCCATGACGATCGGCCAGGGCAACGGCAGCATGCAGATGCTCTTCATCGTTGGTCCGGTTGGTGCGCTGCAATTCGATGTAGAAACGATCAGGGAAAATCGCCATCCACTCGCGCAACAGTTCATCGGCTTCACCCGGATTGCCGCCGAGCAGGGCCATGCCGATTTCGCCCTCCTTGGCCGCAGACAGGGCAATCAGTCCTTCATTGGCTTCGGCGATCCACTCGCGCTCGACGATGATCAAGCCGTTGCGCTGGCCTTCGATAAAGCCTCGGGAAATCAGCTCGGTCAGATTGCGATAGCCCTGGGGATTCATCACCAGCAGGCTGATACGGCTGAGCGGGGCGTCTTCGTCCTTGCCTGCCAGCCACAGGTCTGCACCGCAGATCGGCTTGATGCCTGCGCCCTGGGCCGCCTTGTAGAACTTGACCAGCGAACACATGTTGTTCTGATCGGTCACCGCCACAGCAGGCATGTTCATGCCGGTGAGGGCCTTGATCAGTGGTTTGACCCGGACCAGACCATCGACCAGTGAGTATTCGGTGTGCAGGCGTAGATGAACGAAAGAAGCCGGCATGGTGATCCTATAGCGCGAAAACACAAAAAACGAAGGTCAGGATTGTAGCGAGCCTTGGCGGATACGTCAGTCCTGCAACAACCCATTCGAGCTGAAGGACGAAGCAATCGTGATGGACTCACGCGCTTCCCAGGCCGCACGTACCGGGCCGAAGGAACGTCGGTGAATAGGCGTCGGCCCAAGGCGTGACAGGGCTTCCAGATGCACGGCGGTCGGATAGCCCTTGTGCCCGCCCATGCCGTAACCGGGATACATCAGCTCGAAAGCGGCCATTTCCCGGTCACGGGTGACCTTGGCGAGAATCGATGCCGCGGCAATGGCTGGTACCTTGGCATCACCCTGCACCACCGGAGCGCAGGGCACCGACAGTTGCGGGCAACGATTGCCATCGATCAATGCCAGTTTTGGCGTGATGCTCAGGCCTTCCACGGCACGCTTCATGGCCAGCATGGTGGCATGCAGAATGTTCAGTTCGTCGATTTCATGGACTTCGGCGCGGGCAACGAACCAGCACAGGGCCTTCTCGCAGATCTCGTCGTACAGTTTCTCGCGACGGGCTTCGGTGAGTTTCTTGGAGTCATTGAGGCCCAGTATCGGCCTCGCAGGATCCAGAATCACCGCTGCGGTCACCACGTCACCACAGAGCGGACCACGGCCCACTTCATCGACGCCCGCGACCAGATCCTCGACCAGATTGAAATCCAAACCTATTTGCATTGCTCGGGAACTCACAGTGAAGGCGAATGGCCAAGCAGGCTCAGTACCGCATCGGCAGCCTGATTGGAGGCGTCACGGCGCAGGGTGCGATGAATCTCGTCGAAACCTGCCGTCTGCGCCTGCCCGTCATCGAGCAGCGGCAGCAAGGTCCGGGCCAGCGCCTCGGGGGTTGCGTCATCCTGCAGCAGTTCAGGCACCAGCAGGCGCTGGGCCAGCAGGTTCGGCAGGGAAACGTAGGGGCTCTTGACCAGCCGCTTGAGGATCCAGAAAGTCAGCGGAGCCAGACGGTAGGCAACCACCATGGGCCGCTTGTACAGCAGGGCTTCCAGGGTGGCCGTACCGGAAGCGATCAACACCGTATCGCAGGCGGCCAGCGCAACATGGGAGCGGCCATCAAGCAGCGTGACCGGCAGATCACGACCTTGCAGCAGCTGTTCAACCTGAGCCCGACGCTGAGGACTGGCGCAAGGCAGGACAAAGCGCAGATCGGGACGCTGTGCCAGAAGACGTTCGGCCGTATCGAAAAACAGGCTCCCCAGACGACCGACCTCACCACCGCGGCTGCCGGGCATCAGCGCAACCACAGGCCCGTCACCCAGGCCAAGCTCGGCGCGCGCCGCAGAGCGGTCGGACTCAAGAGGAATGGTATCGGCCAGCGGATGCCCGACAAAACGTACAGGCACGCCCTTCTCTTCGTAGAAACGGGCTTCGAACGGCAGCAGGGTCAACATCAGATCGCAGCCTTCGCGAATCTTCAGGACACGCTTCTGACGCCAGGCCCAGACCGAAGGGCTGACGTAATGCACGGTCTTGATCCCGGCACGCCGCAGTTGAAGTTCGATATTGAGGGTGAAGTCAGGTGCATCGATACCGATGAACACATCGGGCTTTTCGTCGATGAGCGTCTGGACCAGCAACTTGCGTCGCGCCAGCAACTCTCGCAGGCGGCCCAGCACTTCCACCAGCCCCATGACCGACAGGCGCTCCATGGGGAAGCTGGAAACCATGCCTTCAGCTTCCATCAACGGGCCACCGACGCCCATGAACTCTACATCGGGATGGCGTGCCTTGATGGCACGCATCAGTCCCGAACCGAGAATATCGCCGGATGCCTCTCCAGCGACCAGAGCGATGCGCAATGAGCCGGCCATGGTCAGCGGGTGATACCGCGGGTCGACGTCTGGATTGACTGGAGGAAGATCGCGACTTCGGGAAACAGCGAAGCAGGCTCAGCCAGTTCGGCAATCGCCTGATCCACGGTCAGACCCTGACGATAGACAGTCTTGTAGGCCTTGCGCAGTGCATGAATGGCTTCTTCGGAGAAACCACGACGGCGCATGCCCTCGAAGTTCATGCTGCGGGCTTCGGCCGGGTTGCCGAACACAGTGACAAAGGCAGGCACATCCTTGCCGATCGCAGTACCCATGCCTGAAAAGCTGTGAGCACCGATATGGCAGAACTGATGGACCAGGGTGAATCCGGACAGGATCGCCCAGTCGTCCACATGCACGTGGCCGGCCAGCGCCGTGTTGTTGACCAGAATACAGTGATTGCCGATGACGCTGTCATGCCCGATATGGGCGTAGGCCATGATCAGGTTATGGTCACCCAGAGTGGTTTCAGCGCGGTCCTGAATGGTCCCGCGGTGAATCGTCACCCCTTCGCGAATCACGTTGTGATCGCCAATCACCAGGCGAGTGTCTTCGCCCTTGTACTTGAGATCGGGAGTGTCCTCACCTACCGAAGAGAACTGGTAGATGCGGTTGTATTTGCCGATCCGCGTCGGCCCCTTGAGGATGACATGCGGACCAACGACCGTACCCTCGCCAATTTCCACACCGGCTCCGATGATCGACCAGGGGCCGACCTCAACATTGTCGGCCAGTACAGCCGTCGGATCGATGATTGCGCGAGGGTCAATCAAACTCATAGCTTGCGTTCCGCACAGATGATTTCTGCGGAGCATACAGGCTTACCGTCGACAGTGGCCTGGCATTCGAATTTCCAGATCTGGCGCTTGCTGCTCAGAAACTTCGCTTCCAGAACCAGCTTGTCGCCCGGAAGCACCGGCTGGCGGAAGCGCAACTTGTCCGAACCCACGAAGTAGTAAATCGTGCCGTCGGCAGGTTTGGAGTCGAGCAGTTTGAAGGCAAGAATACCGGCAGCCTGAGCCATCGCCTCGATGATCAGGACCCCAGGCATGATGGGATGATCAGGGAAGTGGCCGTTGAAAAAGGGCTCGTTGACGCTGACATTCTTGTAGGCGCGAATGCTTTTGTTCTCGATATCCAGCTCTGTCACGCGATCTACCAACAGAAACGGGTAACGATGAGGCAGGTATTCGCGAATTTCTTTAATGTCCATCATTTCGAGGGGAAGCCTGTAGTAAAGATTGGGAGTGCGTCGCTACTACGCAGCACTCCTCTGCATCAAGGATGGCAGTTTATCGCCTGTACACACTTGATATGAAAAAGGTATCAGCCATCAGATGAAACATTACCGTTACAGGTCACTGTCTCGACGATCTTTTCCAGCTTCTGCAGCCGACGCGCCATGTCGTCGAGCTTGCGAATGCGCGCGGCACTCTTGCGCCACTCGCCGGCTGGCTGCATCGCCGTACCGGAAGAATAGGAGCCAGGCTCGGTAATCGAGTGAGTAACCATGGTCATACCGGTGATGAATACGCCATCACAGATATCGATATGCCCCACAAGACCTACACCGCCAGCCAGCATGCAGTGCTTGCCGATTTTCGTACTTCCCGAAATACCGACACAAGCGGCCATTGCGGTGTGATCACCGATCTGGACGTTGTGGGCAATCTGGATCTGGTTGTCGAGCTTCACGCCGTTGCCGATCCGGGTATCGGCCAGTGCGCCACGATCAATCGCCGTATTGACGCCGATTTCCACGTCATCACCGATGCTGACACCGCCAATCTGGGCAATCTTCTGCCAGACGCCTTTCTCGTTGGCAAAGCCGAAGCCTTCACCGCCCAGCACTGCGCCCGACTGAATGACCACACGCTTGCCAATGCGAACATCGTGATAAAGCGTCACGCGAGGAGCAAGCCAGCCCCCCTCGCCGATCTCGCAACGAGCACCGATGAAGCAATGAGCGCCGACAGTCACGTTCGCGCCGATCCGCGCACCGCTTTCGATCACCGCATAGGCACCGATACTGGCAGCAGGGTCTACCTGGGCGTCCTCAGCGATGAGGGCCGTGGCGTGTACACCGGCAGCAGCCTTGGGCTTGGGGTCGAACAGGTGGGAGATGCGTGCATAGGCCAGATACGGGTCCGGCACCAGCAGTGCATCGCCCGCGTAGCCTTCAGCGTCTGCCGGCTTCAACAGCACCGCAGCAGCCCGGGCATCCACGAGAAACTTTCGGTACTGTGGATTTGCCAGGAAGCTGAGCTGATCAGGGCCGGCCTCTTGTAAAGTGGCCAGCCCCGTAATGTTCTTGTCCTGGTCGCCACGTAGCGTGGCGCCAAGGTACTCGGCCAATTGGCCGAGTTTGATGATTGTGCTCATGGATTACTTCAGCTGGTTCATACGCTCGATGACTTGGCGAGTGACGTCATACTGAGGTTTGACATCAATCACTGCACCGCGCTCGAACACCAGGTCGAAACCACCTTTCTTGATGACTTCTTCCACAGCCTGATCCAGCTTCGGCTTGAGTTGCTTGAGCATTTCACGGTCAGCAACGGCCTTGGCTTCGTTCAGCTCCTTGGACTGGAACTGAAAGTCACGAGCCTTTTGCTTGAATTCAAGCTCCAGACGCTCACGCTCAGGCTGAGCCATCTTGTCGCCACCACTTACCAGACGATCCTGGATGCCCTTGGCGCTGCTTTCCAGAGTCTTGAGCTTGGTCAGTTGCGGACCGAATTTCTTCTCGGCATCCACGGCATATTTCTTGGCAGCATCGGATTCCAGCAGGGCCATCTGATAGTTCAGGACAGCGATTTTCATGTCCGCAAACGCAGGACCTGCGACGAGAACGGTTGCCAGCATTACCAATTGAGTCAACTTACGCACAATACACTCCTACAGAATTCGTTTCGTTATCAGGAGTCAGACGCTTAGAAGGTCTGGCCCAGGGAGAATTGGAAAACCTGAGTTTCGGCTTCGTTGTCCGGCTTCTTGACCGGCATGGCCAGTGCGAAGCTCAGAGGACCGAGAGCGGTGATCCAGGTGACACCAACGCCGACAGAACTTGCCATGCCGGAAAGGTCAATATTGTTGCACTCGACCCTTTGACCGTTAAGCGTCCTGTTGGAATCGCAATTGGAGTCAAACACGTTACCCACGTCCCAGAACACGGAAGTACGCAGAGAACGCTGATCCTTGATGAACGGCAGAGGGAACATGACCTCTACACCACCCTGAACCAATACGTTACCACCGAATGGCAGCGGATCCTGATCCGGGTCAGCGGCCGTACCGGGGTTGCGACCGGAACTTGGCGTGCTGCGAGGACCCAGGGTGCTGTCCTTGAAGCCACGAACCGAGTTGAAGCCACCGGCATAGTAGTTTTCATAGAACGGCAGACCCGAGGTCGAACCGTAGCCGTCGCCATAACCCAGCTCGGTATGCAGACGCAGGGTGTAGTTGTCGGTGATCGGGTGGAAATACTGTGCGCGATAGTCGAGCTTGTAGAACGACAGGTCGCTGCCCGGCAGAGTGGTTTCGAACACGAGGCTCTGGGAGTGACCACGAGTTGCCAGCACACCTTTGTTCAGTGTGGACTCGGACCAGCCGACGGAACCCTTGAAGTTCAGGAAGCTGTCGCCTTCCTTGTTGATGAAGTCGAAGATCTCGTCAACGGTGTAGGTACCGGTCTTGATCTTGTCCTGCTGAACGTTCAGGCCGTAGGTCAGACGCGAAGTCTCGCTGATCGGGTAGCCCAGGTTGATACCGGCGCCCAGGCTGTCTACCGCATAGCTCGCCACGTCGACGTCGAGTTCGTCGTAGTTGGTCGTACGATAGAAGGCGCTGTAGCCCAGGCTCACACCATCGGCGGTCCAGTACGGATCGACATAGCTGAAGTTGTAACGGCTCTGGTATTCGCTACGGGTCAGGCCGATGCTGACACGGTTACCTGTACCCAGGAAGTTGTTCTGGCTGATGGAGCCACCGAGGATCAGACCGGCGCTCTGTGCGAAACCGACGCTGGCAGTGATCGAACCGGAAGCCTGCTCTTCAACCGCGTAGTTGACGTCCACCTGATCATCGGTGCCAGGCACGGCAGGCGTTTCGACGTTCACTTCCTTGAAGAAGCCCAGACGGTCCAGACGGGTTTTCGACTGGTCGATCAGGTAGGTCGAAGCCCAGCCGCCTTCCATCTGACGCATTTCGCGACGCAGTACTTCGTCCGCAGACTTGGTGTTGCCACGGAAGTTGATACGGTTCACGTAGGCACGCTTGCCCGGATCGACCACGAAAGTGATGTCGACGGTATGGTCTTCGTCGTTCGGAGTCGGTACGCCGTTGACGTTGGCGAAGGTGTAGCCTTCGTTACCCAGACGACGGGTGATCAGCTCGGAAGTCGTGGTCATGACCTTGCGGGAGAACACCTGACCCGGTTGAACCAGCAGCAGGGACTTGACCTGATCTTCAGGCACTTTCAGGTCGCCGCTGAGCTTGACCGACTTGACGCTGTATTTTTCGCCTTCGTTGACGTTGACCGTGATGTACACGTTCTTCTTGTCAGGCGTGATCGAAACCTGGGTCGAGGCGATATCCATGTTGATATAGCCGCGGTCCAGGTAGTAGGAACGCAGACGTTCGAGGTCGCCGGAAAGTTTTTCACGGGCGTACTTGTCGTCGTTCTTGAAGAAGGAGAGCCAGTTGGTGGTCTTGAGTTCGAACAGGTCGATCAGGTCTTCATCCGGGAAAACCGAGTTGCCCACCACGTTGATGTGCTGAATGGCAGCAACGGTGCCTTCATTGATGTTGATCTTCAGGCCGACACGGTTGCGCGGCTGAGGAACGACCTCGGCAGCAACTTCTGCGGAGTAACGGCCCTGGGCAACGTATTGACGTTGCAGCTCGTTACGCACGCCTTCGAGAGTCGCACGCTGGAAGATCTCACCTTCGGCCAGACCGGACTGTTTCAGCCCTTTCATCAGGTCTTCGGTGGAAATCGCCTTGTTGCCTTCGATTTCGATGCTCGCAACGGAAGGACGCTCGACGACGGTAATGACAAGAACATTGCCATCACGTCCCAGCTGGATATCTTGAAAGAAACCGGTTTTGAACAACGCACGAGTAGCGTCAACCAGACGACCATCATCCGCCTGCTCGCCCACGTTGAGCGGCAAGGCACCAAAGACGCTACCGGCGGACACCCGCTGCAGGCCGTTGACACGGATATCGGAGATGGTGAAGGACTCGGCGTGAACTTCGGCGATCATCAGTACGGCAAGAACCGCAGTTAGCAGCAGACGTTTCATGAAGTCCTTTCTTATTCCAACTGGCAATAAACAAACTGCCGCAAAATGCGGCAGATTTCGCAACACAGCAAGGACTTACAGTCGTCCCAGATCGTTGACCAGCGCGAGCAACATGACGCCCACCACCAGACTGATACCGATCTGAACTCCCCAACCTTGTACCTTTTCCGAAAGGGGGCGACCACGTGCCCACTCGATCAGATAAAACAGCAAATGCCCGCCATCAAGCACGGGGATCGGCAATAGATTCAGAACACCCAGGCTTATGCTCAGATAAGCGAGGAAGTTCAGGAAATCGCCAATGCCCGACTGGGCTGAAGCGCCCGCCACTTTAGCAATGGTTATCGGTCCACTCAAGTTTTTTACCGAGAGCTCGCCGAACAACATTTTCCTGAGCGAATCCAGTGTCAGCACGCTCATGTTCCAGGTGCGGCTGGCACCCTCGGCCACAGCGGCCAGAGGACCATAGCTGACCTCGCGTAACATCTCTGGCGGCCAGTCGACACCTTTGACACCGGCACCCAGGTAACCCGTCGCAGCCTTGCCCTCGCCACGTGCCGCCAGGGTCAGCGGAACGTCGAGTTGCGCGCCGTCACGTTCGATTCGCAGAGAAATTCTTGCATCCGGGCGCTCGCGGACCCAGTCGACGACCTGCTGCCACTCGTTGAGCGGCTTGCCATCGACTGCCAGCAGCAGATCGCCAGTTTTCAGACCTGCCGCCTGGGCAGGGCCTTTGGGATCGAGTTCAGCCAATACCGGCGCCAGGGCCGGACGCCATGGGCGAATACCCAGGGAGCGGATCGGATCAGGCTCTTCGGCACCCTTGAGCCAGTTGTCCAGCGTCAGGGTGTGTGCGGTATCCACCGTCGAGCCCTGATCGCGAACCTTGACCGCAATGGTGCCGCTCTCGCCAAGGCGACGGACCAGCTGAAGATTGACGGCAGACCAGCCCGAAGTTGCCTTGCCGTCTACCGAAACGATTTCCTGGCCAGGGTTCAGACCGGCCTGCTGAGCGATACTGCCCACCTCCACTGCACCAATGACCGGACGAACCTGCTGGCTGCCCAGCATGGCCAGCGCCCAAAAGAACACGATGGCCAGCAGAAAGTTGGCGGCAGGACCGGCAATGACGATGGCAATGCGTTGATACACAGTCTTGCGATTGAACGACTGATCAGCCAGATGTTCAGGCACATCGCCTTCGCGCTCATCGAGCATCTTGACGTAGCCGCCCAGAGGAATCGCCGCCACGACAAACTCGGTCCCGTGGCGGTCATGCCAGCGAACCAGTGGCGTGCCGAACCCCACCGAAAAGCGGAGAACCTTGACGCCACAACGCCGGGCCACCCAGAAGTGACCGAATTCGTGAAAGGTAACCAGCACACCCAGAGCAATCAGGGTGCCAATGATCATATATAGCGCGCTCATCAACCTTCTCCGGGTGCCGGGATGCCGGCAACTGTGTTTATCATCGCAGCCGCAAAAGCCTGCTCCCGATGCATCACATCGACCCTGTCATCCATGTTCAGTTATCGTCCGTTTCGTTCCAGCCAAAGCCCTGCCAGAACACGCGCCTTTGCATCGGCCGCAAATACCGCATCGAGCTCTTCGACCGCAACGGCAGGCTCGAGATTCAGCACTTCCTCGATCATACCCGCGATTTCCAGATAGCCAATACGCCTGTCGAGAAATGCAGCGACAGCCACTTCATTGGCAGCATTGAGCATGGCCGGAGCACTTCCTCCTGCCTGAGCTGCCTGCCGGGCCAGACGCAGGCACGGGAAACGCTCCTCGTCAGGCTCTTCGAAATCCAGCTGACCGATACGGAACAGGTCCAGCGGCGAAACACCGGAATCCATCCGCTGCGGCCAGGCCAGCGCATTGGCAATCGGGGTACGCATGTCCGGATTGCCAAGCTGCGCCAATACCGAACCGTCCACGTAATCCACCATCGAGTGGATCACGCTCTGGGGATGAATGACGACCTCAACCTGATCCGGGCGAGCATCGAACAGCCAGCAGGCCTCGATCAGCTCAAGCCCCTTGTTCATCATGGTCGCCGAATCCACGGAGATCTTGCGCCCCATGGACCACACCGGATGCGCGCAGGCCTGCTCGGGCGTCACGTCATGCAGTTGCGCCAGAGGCGTCTTGCGAAACGGGCCGCCCGACGCGGTCAGGAGAATGCGTCTGACACCCACGGCACTCAGCCCCCGGGAAAAGTCCACCGGCAGGCATTGAAAGATCGCATTGTGCTCACTGTCGATAGGCAACAGCACCGCACCGCTTTGCCGGACGGCCTGCATGAACAGGGCGCCGGACATGACCAGCGCTTCCTTGTTGGCCAGCAGGACTTTCTTGCCCGCCTCGACGGCCGCCAGTGTCGGCCGCAGACCAGCCGCACCGACAATGGCCGCCATGACAGCATCGACCTGAGGATGCGCGGACACTTCACACAGACCGCCCTCCCCCACCAGCACCCGGGTATCGAGCCCGGCAGCAGCAAGATCATCCTGCAACTTGCGGGCGACATCCTGGGTAGGCACCACGGCAAAACGCGGCGTGTGCGTGATGCACAACGCCAGCAATTCTTTCAGGCGGGTGAAGCCGGTCAGGGCGAAAACCTGATACCGGCCCGGATGACGAGCGATGACATCCAGCGTGCTGAGACCAATCGAACCGGTAGCACCCAGGACGGTAATCTGTTGCGGCTTCACAGCACACCCCAGTCAGCAGCCCAGAGCAACACGGCAAAAACCGGAATGGCAGCAGTCAGGCTGTCGATACGATCCAGCACGCCGCCATGACCGGGCAGCAGGTTGCTGCTGTCCTTGACGCCGGCCTGACGCTTGAACATGCTTTCGGTCAGGTCGCCGACCACGGAAATCAGGACGATGGCAGCCGCGCCCAGAAGAGCGACGATCAACTGCGAAACCGACCAGCCGCGGGAAATACCTACGCCAGCAGTAATGAGCAGACTGACCACCAGACCACCATAAACACCTTCCCAGCTTTTACCCGGACTGACCCTGGGTGCCAGCTTGCGCTTGCCAAATGCCTTGCCGGAGAAATAGGCGCCGATATCCGCCGCCCATACCAGCACCATGACCGCCAGAATCAATCCATTGCCCAGAGGCCATTGCTTGATAAGGATAAGTCCTTGCCAGGCAGGCAGCAGGATCAACAGACCAATGACCAGTTTGCAGGCAGCGCTCGCCCAGTAATCACTGGAGTCGGGGAATGTCAGAACCAGAAAGGTTGCCGCACACCACCAGATAACCGCCGCGACGAGAATCCAGGGCGCAAGCCCCGGCACCAGGTACATGAGAAACAGCAACAAGGCGACCGCAGCGGCATAAGCCAGACGCATGCCTTGAGCGACAAGCCCTGCCAGCCTTGCCCATTCCCACGCACCCAGCACCACGACCAGACCGATGAACAGGGCGAAGTCGGCACCTTTGAGCAGGAAGAACCCGCAAAGAGCGACCGGCAGCAGGATGAGCGCAGTGATGATCCGTTGTTTCAGCATTAAACCCGGGCTCCAGCTTCGACCTGTTCGCTGGTTTTACCGAAGCGACGTTGGCGCGAAGCGAAATCGGCCAGCGCAGCGCGCATGGCATCGTGTTTGAAGTCCGGCCAGAACAGGTCGGAAAAATACAGCTCGGCATAAGCCAACTGCCAGAGCAGGAAGTTACTGATGCGGTGCTCGCCACCCGTACGGATGCACAGGTCCGGCAACGGCAGATCGCCGGTTGCCAGACAGGTCTGCAAGAGTTCGGGGGTGATGTCTTCAGGCTGCAGATGCCCGGCCTGAACCTCGCGGGACAGACGCTGGGCAGCCTGGGCAATATCCCACTGCCCACCGTAATTGGCCGCGATCTGCAGGACGAAACTGTTGTTGCCAGCCGTCTGCTGCTCCGCCTCACGCATGGCCGCCTGAAGTTCGGGATGGAAACGCGAGCGATCACCGATGATGCGCAGGCTGATGCCATTCTCGTTCAGACGACGGGTTTCGCGCCGCAGGGCCGTGAAGAACAACTCCATCAAGGCCCCGACCTCCTCGGCCGGACGCTGCCAGTTTTCGCTGGAGAACGCGAACAGCGTCAGCACCTCGACCTTGGCCTCGGCACACACCTCAATGACCGCACGCACGGCATCAACGCCTGCCTTGTGACCAGCAACACCTGGCAGCAGACGCTTCTTGGCCCAGCGATTATTACCATCCATGATAATCGCGACATGACGCGGCACCGAAGACGATGCGGCCGGTTTTGTCTTTTCCATGAAAGCGCCCCGAACCTTATACGGCCATCAGGTCTGCTTCTTTCTGCTTCACCGCCACTTCGATGTCGGCAACGAACTTGTCGGTCAGTTTCTGGATGTCATCAGCAGCACGACGCTCTTCGTCTTCGCTGATTTCCTTTTCCTTGACCAGATCCTTGTACTGGCTCAGCGCGTCACGACGGATGTTGCGTACGGCAACACGTGCGTCTTCGGCAGCGTCACGCGCCTGCTTGGTGAAGCCCTTGCGGGTTTCTTCGGTCAGGGCCGGCATGCTGATCAGCAGCAGTTCGCCCAGGTTGGTCGGGTTGAAGCCCAGACCGGAGCTCTGGATTGCCTTGTCGACCGCGCCCAGCATGTTGCGCTCGAACGCCACGACCTGAAGGGTCCGGGAGTCCTTGACGGTGATGTTGGCCACTTGCTTGATCGGGGTATCGGAGCCGTAGTAAGGCACCATGACACCTTCGAGGATATCCGGGTGTGCCTTGCCAGTACGAATGCGGCTGAATGCGTGCGCCAGCGACTCGAGGCTCTTCTGCATGCGAGTCTGAGCGTCTTTCTTGATTTCGTTGATCATTGTTGAACTTCCTCGATCAGGGTTCCTTCAGCGCCGCCATGTACGATATTCAGCAGGGCGCCGGGTTTGTTCATATTGAAGACGCGCAACGGCATCTTGTGATCGCGACACAGGCAGATAGCTGTCAGATCCATTACACCCAGCTTGCGATCCAGCACTTCATCGTAAGACAGATGATCGAACTTCTCGGCATTCGGGTCCTTGAACGGGTCTGCGGTGTAGACGCCATCAACCTTGGTCGCCTTGAGGACGACATCGGCATCGATTTCGATCGCTCGCAGGCAGGCAGCCGAATCCGTGGTGAAAAACGGATTGCCGGTTCCGGCAGCAAAGATGACGACTTCCTTGGAGTTGAGATGACGCATGGCCTTGCGACGATCGTAATGATCGGTCACGCCCATCATCGAGATAGCGGACATCACGATAGCCGAGATGTTGGCACGCTCCAGCGCGTCACGCATTGCCAGGGCATTCATCACAGTGGCCAGCATGCCCATGTGATCGCCCGTTACCCGATCCATACCGGCAGCACTCAGGGCTGCGCCACGGAACAGATTGCCACCGCCGATAACCAGCCCGACCTGAACGCCGATACCCACCAGCTGGCCGACTTCCAGCGCCATGCGATCCAGTACCTTGGGGTCGATACCGAAATCTTCCGACCCCATCAGGGCCTCGCCGCTAAGCTTGAGTAGAATGCGTTTATAGCGAGCCTGATAACCACTGCCCTGCTGAGCCATTGCGAATCTCTCCTGCGGCGTTTTCTGAAAAAAATCTGTGCGGGCCGTTTCAGGCCTGCGCTTACTCTAGCTTGACGCTGCAAGAGCGTCTGGAGAATGCAGCCTTAGCGGCCAATTCTCAAAGGGAAATTCCCTTTCTTTTTTGACAAAGAGGCCGCGCGCGTTAGCGGGCAGCCTCTTTGGGGCGACAGTTTAAAACCGTCTTACTTCTGGCTTGCAGCTACTTGAGCAGCAACTTCTTCAGCGAAGTTGTCGACTGGCTTCTCGATGCCTTCGCCCACTTTGAAGTAGGTGAAAGAAACGATTTCAGCGCCAGCTTTCTTCGCCAGAGCACCGACGGTGATTTCCGGGTTCTTGACGAATGCTTGCTCAACCAGGCTGGCTTCGGCCAGGAACTTGGTGATACGACCGCTCACCATTTTCTCGACGATTTCAGCAGGCTTGCCTTTGATCTTGTCTTCGTTCAGTTGCAGGAAGACGCCCTTCTCGCGCTCGATCGCTTCAGCCGAAACTTCCGAAGGCAGCAGGAACTCAGGGTTGCTTGCAGCAGCGTGCATGGCGATGTCTTTGGCCAGCTCGGCGTCACCGCCTTTCAGAGCCACGACTACACCGATCTTGTTGCCGTGCAGGTAAGCATTGACCACGTCACCTTCGATGCGAGCCAGGCGACGGATGTTGACGTTTTCACCAACTTTGGCAACCAGAGCGGTACGCTCGGCTTCCTGAGCTTCGATCAGCGGAGCTGCGTCGGTCAGCTTGTCAGCGAAAGCTTTTTCGATGCTGCTGTTCACGAAGTTCTTGAAGTCGTCCTGCAGAGCCAGGAAGTCGGTCTGGGAGTTGACTTCGATGATGACAGCAGCTTTGCCGTCTGCACCGACTTTAACGCCGATAGCGCCTTCAGCAGCAACGTTGCCTGCTTTCTTGGCAGCCTTGATGGCGCCGGAAGCACGCATGTCGTCGATGGCTTTTTCGATGTCGCCGCCAGCCTTGGTCAAGGCCTTTTTGCAATCCATCATGCCTTCGCCGGTACGCTCGCGCAGTTCTTTGACCAACGCTGCAGTAATCTCTGCCATTTCAAAATCCTCTTGGATAGGTTTTCAACCATTCCACCCGGGTAAACGGGCGTTCAAATTCTTGAAAAATCAGGGTGACAGCAACACATGACAAGCAGCCCACGGTCACGCCAACAAATCATTTTCGAGGGGGCAAAAAGGGGGCCAAGCCCCCTTTTCGCGTACTGAGTAAACGCTAAGCGTTTGTTACTCAGCCTTCTACAGCTGCTGCAGCTGGAGCTTCTTCGACGTATACGTCGGTGCCGCCAGCGACATTGTTGCGACCACGGATAACAGCGTCAGCCATCGAACCCATGTACAGCTGGATAGCGCGGATTGCGTCATCGTTGCCTGGGATGATGTAGTCAACGCCTTCCGGGCTGCTGTTGGTATCGACTACGCCGATGACCGGGATGCCCAGCTTGTTGGCTTCGGTGATAGCAATGCGCTCGTGATCAACGTCGATAACGAACAGTGCGTCAGGCAGACCGCCCATGTCCTTGATACCACCCAGGCTGCGATCCAGTTTTTCCAGATCACGGGTGCGCATCAGGGCTTCTTTCTTGGTCAGCTTGGCGAAAGTACCGTCTTCAGCCTGTACTTCCAGCTCGCGCAGACGTTTGATCGACTGACGGATGGTCTTGAAGTTGGTCAGCATGCCGCCCAACCAGCGGTGATCGACGTACGGCGAACCGCAACGTGCTGCTTCTTCAGCAACGATCTTGCCAGCGGAACGCTTGGTGCCGACGAACAGAATCTTGTTTTTGCCCTGAGCCAGGCGCTCAACGAAAGTCAGAGCTTCGTTGAACATTGGCAGGGTTTTTTCAAGGTTGATGATGTGAATCTTGTTACGCGCGCCGAAAATGTACTTACCCATTTTCGGATTCCAGTAACGGGTTTGGTGACCGAAGTGCACACCGGCCTTCAGCATATCGCGCATATTGACTTGGGACATGATAGTTCCTTGATAAGTCGGGTTAGGCCTCCACGTATCCCAATGACCAACCAGTGGCGAGCCGCCAAAGGCACCCAGGTCATCGTGTCGACACGTGTGTGGGTTTAAGCTTCCAGGACGGACCTTGGAAAGCGGCGCATTTTATATCACAAAAGGAAAGCCAGCGAAACCCGAATCACACGCTTGTTTCTCCATCCTTTTGAAAACAGACAGATTCCCCAGTGTTTCCTTTATAGAAGGAAGCGCTAGTCATGGGCCCGGGTCTGATAGAATCGCCACTTTTCGCATTGACCGCGTGCAACCACGCAGAGAGAAATTCGCATGACCGTGACCCTCAAGACTCCAGAAGACATCGAAAAGATGCGCATTGCCGGTCGACTGGCCGCCGAAGTGCTGGAAATGATCACCCCCCACGTCAAGCCCGGTGTCACCACCGAAGAGCTCGACCGCATCTGCCACGATTACATCGTCAACGAGCAACAGGCCATTCCCGCGCCGCTCAACTACAAAGGCTTCCCCAAGTCGATCTGCACCTCGATCAACCATGTGGTCTGCCACGGCATTCCCGGCGAAAAGCAGCTCAAGAACGGCGACACCCTGAATATCGACGTCACCGTCATCAAGGACGGCTATCACGGCGACACCAGCAAGATGTTCCACGTCGGCAAGGTGCCAGAGTGGGCCGAGCGCCTGTCGAAGATCACCCAGGAATGCCTGTACAAAGCCATCGAGATCGTCCGTCCGGGCACGCGCCTGGGGGATATCGGTTCGGTGATCCAGAAGCACGCCGAAAAGAACGGCTTTTCCGTCGTTCGTGAATTCTGCGGCCACGGCATCGGCAAGGTCTTTCACGAAGAGCCGCAGGTACTGCATTATGGCGAAGCAGGCAAAGGCCTCGAGCTGCTTGAAGGCATGACCTTCACCATCGAGCCGATGATCAACCAGGGTCGCGCCGACACCAAGATTCTAGGCGACGGCTGGACCGCCATCACCAAGGACCGCAAACTCTCGGCACAATGGGAGCACACGATTCTGGTGACCGCCGACGGCTATGAGATTTTCACCCTGCGCAGCGACGATACCATCGCGCGGACATCAGCCTGACACGACCTGTTCGGCCGACACCAAGCCCGCACAGCCAGATATAGATATAAAGGAAAGCCGTTCCATGCCGCAGGTGGATCCCGATTTGTTCGACCGCGGCCAGTTCCAGGCCGAACTGGCCCTGAAGGCAAGCCCCATCGCCGCTTTCAAGAAAGCCATCCGCAAAGCGCGTGACGTGCTCGACGAGCGCTTTCGTGAAGGCCGGAATATACGCCGCCTGATCGAGGATAGGGCCTGGTTCGTGGATAACATCCTGCAACAGGCCTGGGATCAGTTCGACTGGAGCGAAGATGCCGACATCGCCCTGCTGGCGGTGGGCGGCTACGGTCGTGGTGAACTGCATCCTTATTCGGACATCGACCTGCTGATCCTGCTGGACAGCGCCGATCACGAAGTCTTTCGCGAATCCATCGAGCGTTTCCTGACCCTGCTGTGGGACATCGGCCTTGAAGTCGGGCAAAGCGTGCGCTCTGTGGATGAGTGCGCCCAGGAAGGCCGAGCCGACCTGACCGTCATCACCAACCTGATGGAAAGCCGCACCATCGCCGGCCCCGAGCATCTTCGCCAGCGGATGCTGGAAGTCACCAGCACGCAACATATGTGGCCGAGCAAGGACTTCTTCCTGGCCAAGCGCGCCGAACAGAAGACCCGGCACCACAAGTACAACGATACCGAATACAACCTGGAGCCCAACGTCAAAGGCTCCCCCGGCGGCCTGCGGGACATCCAGACCATCCTCTGGGTCGCCCGGCGCCAATACGGCACCCTGAACCTGCGCGCACTGGCGGGAGAAGGTTTCCTGCTGGAAAGCGAGAACAACCTGCTCGCCTCTTCCCAGGAATTCCTCTGGAAAGTGCGCTACGCCCTGCACATGCTGGCCGGGCGTTCCGAAGACCGGCTGCTGTTCGATTACCAGAGCAGCATCGCCGGCCTGCTGGGCTATCAGGACAGCGATGCGAAGCTGGCCATCGAACGCTTCATGCAGAAGTACTACCGCGTGGTCATGAGCATCGCCGAGCTGAGCGACCTGATCATCCAGCACTTTGAAGAAGTCATTCTGGTGGAGGATGACGGCAGCAGCACGCAGCCGATCAATTCACGCTTCCAGTTGCATGACGGTTATATCGAAGCCACGAAGCCGAACGTCTTCAAGCGCACGCCGTTCGCCATGATCGAAATCTTCGTGCTGATGGCTCAACGCCCGGAGATCAAGGGCGTGCGAGCCGACACGATTCGCCTGCTGCGCGAACACCGCCACCTGATCAACGACGATTTCCGCAACGATATCCGCAACACCAGCCTGTTCATTGAGCTGTTCAAGTGCGAGCAAGGCATCCACCGCAACCTGCGCCGGATGAACCGCTATGGAATCCTGGGCCTGTACCTGCCCGAATTCGGCCATATCGTGGGGCAGATGCAGCATGACCTGTTCCACATCTATACGGTGGATGCGCACACGCTGAACCTGATCAAGCACATGCGTCGGCTGCAATACGCCGATGTGGCCGAGAAATTCCCGCTGGCCAGCAAGCTCATGGCGCGCCTGCCCAAACCGGAACTCGCCTATCTGGCCGGCCTGTACCACGACATCGGCAAGGGACGCGGTGGCGACCACTCCGAACTGGGTGCCGTGGATGCCGAGGCCTTCGGCATACGCCACCATCTGCCCGCATGGGACACGCGTCTGATTGTCTGGCTGGTCAGCAACCATCTGGTGATGTCTACCACTGCGCAGCGCAAGGATCTTTCCGACCCTCAGGTCATCCATGACTTCGCGCAGTTCGTCGGCGACGAGGTGCATCTGGATTACCTCTATGTGCTGACGGTCGCCGACATCAACGCAACCAACCCGACGCTCTGGAACTCCTGGCGCGCCAGCCTGTTGCGCCAGCTGTATACCGAAACCAAGCGGGCATTGCGCCGCGGACTGGAAAACCCGGTCGACCGCGAAGAACAGATTCGTCGCACGCAGATTGCCGCCCTGGACATTCTGGTGCGCAACGGCATCGACCCGGACGATGTGGAACAGCTCTGGTCAGCCCTGGGTGACGATTACTTCCTGCGCCATACCGCTGGCGATGTGGCCTGGCACAGCGATGCCATCCTGCAGCAGCCTGCCGATGGCGGCCCGCTGGTATTGATCAAGGAAACCACCCAGCGCGAGTTCGAGGGCGGCACCCAGATTTTCATCTATGCACCGGACCAGCATGATTTCTTCGCTGTGACCGTGGCCGCGATGGACCAGTTGAATCTGAACATCCATGACGCCCGCATCATTACGTCCAGCAGCCAGTTCACCCTCGACACCTATATCGTGCTGGACAACGATGGCGGCTCGATCGGCGACAATCCCGAACGAACCCGGCAAATCCGTGACGGCCTGACCGAAGCGCTGCGCACCCCGGACAACTACCCGACCATCATCAAGCGTCGTGTACCGCGCCAGCTCAAGCATTTCGCCTTCGCGCCCCAGGTGACCATCCACAACGATGCGCAACGCCCGGTGACCGTGCTGGAACTGCTGGCCCCCGACCGTCCGGGACTGCTGGCACGCATCGGCAAGATTTTTCTGGAGTTCGACCTGTCCCTGCAAAACGCCAAGATCGCGACCCTGGGTGAGCGAGTGGAAGACGTGTTTTTCATCACCGACGCCAACAATCAACCCCTGTCCGATCCTCAGTTATGCAGCCGCCTGCAAGAAGCCATCGCCAAGCAATTGAGTGTCAATTCAGAGCCGGACAGCAGTTTGCGGATCAGTATTTAAAGAATCGACTCGGCGCTCAGCCATTGAGGACCCAGCATCATGAACAACGCCATGCAACAGCTTCAGCCTTACCCGTTCGAGAAGCTTCGCGCCCTGCTCGGCAGCGTGACGCCCAACCCGGACAAGCGCCCCGTGGCCTTGTCCATCGGCGAGCCGAAGCATCGTTCACCCGAGTTCGTCGCCAAGGCCCTGGCCGACAACCTCGATCAAATGGCGGTCTATCCGACGACACTGGGTATCCCGGCACTGCGCGAAGCCATTGCCGGCTGGTGCAACCGTCGTTTCAATGTGCCAGAAGGCTGGATCGACCCGGCGCGCAACGTACTGCCGGTCAACGGCACCCGCGAAGCGCTGTTTGCCTTCACTCAGACCGTGGTCAACCGCAGCGACGATGGCCTGGTGGTCAGCCCCAACCCGTTCTATCAGATCTACGAAGGCGCGGCATTCCTGGCCGGCGCTCAGCCGCACTACCTGCCTTGCCTGAGCGAAAACGGTTTCAATCCCGACTTCGATGCTGTCACACCTGATATCTGGAAGCGCTGCCAGATCCTGTTCCTGTGCTCGCCCGGCAACCCGACCGGCGCGCTGATCCCGCTGCCGACCCTGAAAAAGCTGATTGCCCTGGCCGACGAATACGATTTCGTGATCGCGGCGGACGAGTGCTACAGCGAGCTGTACTTCGACGAGCAGACTCCTCCGCCCGGCCTGCTCACCGCCTGCGCCGAACTGGGCCGCCAGGACTTCAAGCGTTGCGTGGTCTTCCACAGCCTGTCCAAGCGCTCCAACCTGCCTGGCCTGCGTTCGGGCTTCGTGGCCGGCGACGCCGACATCCTCAAGGCTTTCCTGCTGTACCGCACCTACCACGGCTGCGCCATGCCGGTTCAAACCCAACTGGCCAGTATCGCAGCCTGGAATGACGAAGAACACGTACGCGCCAACCGCGACCTGTATCGCGAGAAGTTCGACGCAGTCCTGGAAATCCTCGCCCCCGTGCTGGATGTCCAACGCCCGGATGGTGGTTTCTACCTGTGGCCAAACGTGGGCAAGGACGACGCCGAATTCTGCCGCGACCTGTTCGCCGACCAGCATGTAACGGTTGTGCCGGGCTCCTACCTGTCCCGCGAAGCCAATGGCGTCAACCCTGGCGCAGGCCGCGTACGTCTGGCACTGGTTGCACCGCTGGCCGAATGCATCGAAGCCGCCGAGCGGATTCGCGCCTTTATCACTCGCTGAGTGCTGCGATTCCATGGCACGCAATGTGCCATGGAATAAGCCAGTTCCCGCATTACAGAAACAGGTTACAAAGACGATACAGTTCACATACTCACTTCATGGAAGAGCATATGAACCTCGTATCGACGCTGTCGAACACGGCCATTTCCACCTACAGCAACCTTGAAACTGCAAATACTGCTGCCAGCAAAACCGCCGCGCTTACAACTTCAGTCGCAACAACCTCAGCAGCAACCAAGCAGCCTAAGGGGGCGGATCAAGCCACCTTCTCCAATGTTGCCCTGCAACTCAGCCAGACGACCTCTTCTGCCAGCTCACTGTTTCCGGCTCGTCCCGGCATGAGCACCTCTGCCCTGATCATGGCACCCGCCAATCCGGGGCTGGCCACCAGCTCCAAAGGCCTGACCTTTGCCGAGGTCGCCACTGACGCCCGCGCACGCATGAATGACAAATACGCGCAAATGGAAGCCAGCGGCACACCCTACGACCGCAACAGCTATGAAGGGCGCGACACCAACTCCCTGCTGGGCGACCTCGACCGGCGTTCGCTTTATGCCGTCAGCAGCAATAAAGACGGACTCTTTACCAAAGAAGAACAACAGGCCGCCACCAGCGCCATGAGTCGCCAGCAAGGCATTGCCATGGGCCTGTACGACAGCAATGCCGCCAACGCCTTCACCGCCAACCCTGCCAAACACTATGAAGCAGGCCTGACCTTCCTCAACAACGTCAGCCCGGAAGAAAAAGGCTCGGCCGAGTGGCTGCTGCAACACATGAACCTCGAAGAAGGCATCGCCGCCCTCAAGAAAGAAGATAAAACCAAGCCCCCTCAGACCCTGTTTGAAATGATCGCCGAAATGAATTCAGGACAAGTCAGAGAAGAGGAAGAAGAGAAGCCTCTGCCTGGAGCCAGTACGGCGAGCTCCCAGGCACCAGTCACCCCTTCGAGCCCGGCACCGACATCAGGCACAACCTCCTGACAGTCAGTTTGTCATCATCACCGAGGTATAGACGCTGCGCTACGCTCTCATTGCGCCCGGATTGTCCGACAGATATCGCGACAGCCCGGGCAGAGTGCGTTTGGGCGTGGCATAATCGCTGGCTGTTTTTTCGGGATACATGAGGCATTTGGGCAATGGGAAATTCCGCCGATGGCAGCAAAGGCATTTGTCTATACGGCATCAAAGCCTGCGACACGGCAGTATTTAACAAAAACCTAATTTAAAATCAAAAAGGCCGTTTTTCAGGCGGCCTTTTTTGTGCGTTCGACACCCCGCAAAATCAGGGGATTGTGGTTGGGTTTTGAGGAGTATCAGACCTGAAGCCGCCTACGTGCTAAAGGCGGTAGAAACTGCTGGAATGCACAGACCATCTCGACACCCTAAGCGATGCAGGCACAGTCGGTACGTATCAAGATGCTTGTACGACCATCCCCCTCTTTTTCACCTTAAGTCAACTGAGGGTAGCTTGGATGCGGGACTATCTGAACGGTTGCTCCGAGCAGAATACCGCTATTATCACCTGTCACAGCAGCATTGCTCCACCCGACCGCATAGGCTTCTTGGATAAACCAACTTTTCACCGACTGGCTGAAATTTTTAGCCTCTTGATGATCAGAGTCTTGGTTGTACAAGTTAACGGCTAATTCGGCAGTCACGAACATAGTCGGATTACCAATAGTTACACCCTGCGGGGTAGGAAAATTGAAAGGTCTTCCCATTTTCAGCTCCTTATTTGATTGATATTTGCGAAAATTTACCAATAACTGGATCCTTTAGCTGGAGCTTAACGAAAGCTAGACCTCCATCTTCAGTACGACCAACCACTCGCTATTGATATGCCACCACAGCATCACCAAGGAAGGATGTTTGGTTCTACTAACCAAAGATCCAATTGACAAACAAAAGATGCGACCTCATTAACCTAATGCGCCACTATCCACGGGTACTTCACAAAGCTGCAGATCGCACTGGATGCCGTGGCGCTCACCTCCGCCACCGACGACTGTTCTCAGTTGGCTATCAGGTAGACCATGGGCCAGAAAGCGAACAGGTGCTTGAATGGCTTGATAAGACTTGGTTTCACTCAGCCCAGGGCAACTATGAAAACATGGCCGTCCAGTACGCCCAGCAGGTTCTACGCGATGGCGGGCTCTACATGGAAAATGGTGGTGCCTAGCTGATAGCGAAAAACCGCGATGAGCGGTGAACGTTTGCTCTGACGCCTGAATCTTTCCCGCTCGTAATTGAGGTGATGACGAAACAGGCCAAATTGGGGTTTTGCATGCTAGCTGCGCTTATGCGGAATGGTCTGACAATGTCCGGAATCAGAGAGCACAGCTCATTGAGCAGATCGCGACAGCGGATTTCGTCGGCTTTATGAGTAGCCGAGAAATAGAACGAGTTGCTGCATGAACCATCTGGAATCTACTAACATCAGTTGGCCATTTAAAATCAGGAGCTTCACATGTCCTGTCTCGCAGAGTTTCGCAAGCTTGAGCAACAACTGGCAGTACAGCTTTCCGAACTGGAAACGCTGAAAAACGATAGTGGTCTGGAGAAAGAAATCGAATTTGAAACCAAGCTACGAGATTTGCTGCCTAAGTACAACTTCAGCTTAAGGGACGTCATCAGCATCCTTGATCCACAGGCCAGTAGCCGCAAAGGCACCACCGTGGTTGCGGATGCGAAAATCACTCGCAAGATGCGTTCGGTGAAGGTCTATAAGAATCCACACAGCGGCGAAATCGTTGAGACCAAAGGCAGGAATCATAAGACGCTGAAAGAATGGAAAAGCCAGTACAGTAGTGATGAAGTCGAGTCTTGGGTAAACCGTTAAGGCTCATCTGAAGATCGCATACTTCACCTTCGGCCAAATGACCTGCGGGACCACCATTTCGTTCACTGAAAACCATGACGACGCCCTAGGCTTCCAAGGTCTTCCCCTGGGCTGGCTCCATACTACGCAACCTAGCTGAGCGCTTTGCGCGAAGTAAAAGATAGTCCCTCTAGCACAGCGGGGAAAGAGCGCCACCAATTCTGTTGCGGTTACGTGCAGGCACTCCAAGACACAGGCATGATCGAGCCAAGATCGTGCCGACAACTCCAACGCATGCTTCAGGAGCTGTGGGTCGATACGCTAACCTTGCTCAATCAACGCGGCCTTTGAGGCTACTGATGTGGAAGCGACTGCTCGATGGTGGCTGTTATCACGGAGCAACTCCAGACATTGCAGTCTGTCAGAACCGACAACAGGTGCCTTAAGTTAAATAGTGGCAAAATAACACTGTTCATGTACCCTCACCGGACAGGCTAGGAGGTCTAAAAGGAATTCTTGCCGCTCCTTGGTCGCCTGCCCGTTTTGCCTCCCAGGACGCGCTAGAAAACCTTGAGAATGCAGATGTGTCATTCCCCTCCTCAATCACATCGCGGCAGGGTGTAAAAAGGATTTAGCATGACTTTGGGCGTAAAAGTGAGTCCAAAATTTCTCAAAATGTTTAGTCATTTGGGAAAAAAACAATGCAGCCAAGGCATCAGTGTCCTAGACGTATTCATCTTAGATATCAGAAGCAATAGATTTATCTATGAGAATTTGGTGAACGAACTCTATGACATAATTATCACCTATGCACTATCAAACTCACGACTTAGCGAATACGAGGGGAGCTATGGTGGCAAAGCGTTCGTCGAGGCAAGAAGCAAGCTGCGTGATTATGTACAAAATGACGGTGAACTAGGGGAAATTCTACTTTATTCCTTTCTAGAGTCTCATTTACAGGCACCAAAACTCCTGTCGAAGTTGGAGATCAAAACCTCAGCTAACGATTACGTGAAAGGTGCCGATGGAGTACACCTCCTCAGCCTATCCGACAACGATCATAAAATCGTTTTCGGCGAATCCAAGATGCGCAAGCAACTTCTCGATGGGATATCCGACGCGTTCCGGTCGATCAAAAAATTTGCAGAAGGCAAGCTTGCCTTTGAAACAACTCTCATAGACTCTCAGCTAATCAAGACCTCCGTCACTCAGGACGAATATTTAGCTCTCAAAAAGATTCTCCTCCCAACTGAGGGGAATGATGACATGAATACCGACTACTCATTTGGTGCATTCATTGGGTATGAAGTGGCTGTTAGCAACGAGGAAAAAAAGCTACCTAATCGAGAGTACAGGGACCTGCTGTATGAGCGGGTAAAACAGCAAGCTCTAGATGCATTTGAAAATGTACTCAATGCAATCGATCGGCATGAATTGCACGGCTATAATTTTTACATTTATATAGTGCCCTTCACTGAAATAGACGAAACCAGAAAGCTACTGCTCAAGCGGATAGTCGAGGCCTAGAATGGAAGCAAAACCTCTAATAGATAGACTTGTGGTTGATGTGCATGAAAGCAGTTATTTCCAGAGGCTTTTTAACAAAGCTCAGCTCGCGAAAGACACATTTACCTTTGACCAAGACGCGACACTGCTGACAGCAAAGGAGCTTACCCACTTGCTACGTTTCGCCGACATACTCTCATCATCTAAGAGTGAGTTCGATCGAAATTTAGCCTATAGGATCGTTGGCAACGTTCACGAGGTGAATACTCGGGGCGCTCGCAGCAAGACCTATGCAAACGCAATAGTCAACAAGCTTGGATTATGGCCAAGCTTAGGTCTTTTAAGAAAGCAAAAAGAACTTGATAGCGCGCTCCCATTGGATAGACGGATCGAGTCCCACGTAAAAAAATCAGCTCAAAAGGTTCCGGGGACAGAGGCTTTTTTTACCGACAAGCAGTTTGAACTGTTCAAAAAATTGACTGAAAGTAAAAACTTCAGCTTTGCAGCCCCAACTTCAATGGGGAAATCTTTTGTCATTCTAGAAATGATAAGAAAAATGATTGCAAACACTCCAAAATCAGACATTGTGGTTCTAGTGCCCACACGTGCGCTCATCGCTCAGGTCTTTAGCGATATAAAGGAAAAACTTGGCGCGGATCTAGAGAGAAACGACTTCCAGGTTGCAACCAGCTCTTATGCACTATCAGAACTCAATAGCGATCCCGATTCAAATTTTGTTTTTATACTTACACCAGAGCGCCTATTAAGTCTGATCAATAGCTCGCAAACCTATGCTTTCGGATATCTCTTCGTTGATGAAGCACAAAAGCTTTCATCCCAAAAAGACCATAGAAGTATTATTACTTATCAAGCGATAGAGCAGGCAATTGAAAGAAACAAAGGACTACATATATACTTCTCATCCCCAAATGTATCCAATCCAGAAAGCTTTTTGGAGTTATTCGGGCGAAACAAGAAAAACACATTTAAATCAAAAGAAGGTGCTACCAGCCAGCATCTATATTTTGTAAACTTGCTAGATCGAAGTATCTTTCAATACCACCAAGGTGTAAGTTCTTCTCTTCCTAGTCATTTACTTAACCAATACCAAACTGCTCATGATTTGTTTTTCCGAGTAGGCGGGCAGTCGCCAAAAATCATCTACGGTGGTTCCGTAGAAAAGACACTGACTCGCGCAAGATCCTTTAAAAAATACCTTTCTAAAGGTAAGGCCACACCTGTTTCTCAAGTAATCAGAGAGGCTAGCCAGCAAGTCAGAGAATACATCCATCCGGATTATGAATTAGCAAGTATGCTTGAGATGGGAATTGCGTTCCACTTTGGGGGATTACCGCAAGCGATCAGAACCCTTATCGAATCACTTTTCAGAGATGGAGAGATCCGTTACTTATTTTGCACACCGACATTACTGGAAGGTGTAAACTTACCTGCTAAAACAATATTTGTTATGTCTAGCAAAAAAGGCACTCCGAATTTGGAACCTATTGATTTTTGGAACCTCGCAGGGCGAGCCGGGCGATTGGCTAAGGAGTTTTCGGGAAATATCGTCTGCATAAAAGACGAGAATGACCAATGGAATAATCTAAACATACTTACCGAAAAAAGCAGAGAAATCACGCTTACACCAACCGTACTGCCAAAAAACAGAAAAGAAATTGAGAATGTTCTTGCTACTTTTGACAGTAGCGCTCCCAGCCCCTCTTTATCATCCAAGATTTCCGACATACTTAGAGTCGATAGTATTCGAAGCAACCTAGGTTACGACTCTTACTTGTATAATATCTACAAGGATGAAACCGATGGCCGATCAGCTAAACTAGCAGCCGAATCTGTCGCTAATATAACAATACCGATCAGCATTGCGAGAAGCAATCAATATATTGACCTCGACACCCAGAACTCTGCTTTTAAAATACTCAAAGCATCCAGTGGGTCGCTGAAGCTCTCTCAATGGCCGACAATGGATGAAATAGATCAAAAGCTGCACTTTATCTTCGACATATATAATTTCGAAGAGAATGAAAAAAAACTCAAACGCGGCAGCATCGTGTACTTTAGGCGACTGATTCACCGCTGGATAATGGGAGATTCACTAAGCTCTCTGATTTCTAACACTCTTGCCACCCAAAAGACAGTTTGGTATAGGCGAGAGAAAGTTTCACTTGACACGAAGAATCCAGAACACATCAGCGCTGTCGTAAACAACCTCATAGCTAATATAGAGCACGATCTCAGGTTCGTCTTTGAAAACTATCTCGGTCACTACTATCAGTGTTTGCAAGAGATATACGGGGATGACGCGGGTGCAAACTGGGCTCAGTTCATAGAATTTGGAACAAATGACAAAGACATTGCTGCCATGCAAGTCATGGGGCTTGCAAGGCATACCGCCGTTTTTCTAAAAAGGCGTTATGGTTCTGGCCTGTCTGTTTCCGGAGGAAAAATACGCGGTGTAAATTTTCATGCGCTACTTGAAAAAATCTCCCGGTCAAGCATCTACTACACCGATATTCGCTCTATGGCGTTAGGATGATTTTTTTGCTTTGCGTAAAATCAATGGTCCGGAACTCCTGGCTTGCCAAGTGAGGATTTACAGAAGCGAGGGTTTCAAGAGTGAGCCTCGTTATGGCTCGCTCAAACGCACCCACGTCTTAAGTGGCAACACTGTACCTCGTCAAAGATGTCGTGCAATACAATTCACGGATGCCTGAACCCGTAATGGCTAGTGTGCAGTCTCAGAACAAAATCTCGTTTAGATTTGTGATTTTTTCATGAAAATCAAAAGGATACGACAGGTTATAAGATACGTTTATTTTGAGACTGCACACTAGCTTCGCACGTAGGGGCATGAGAAAACTGTTTCTCGCAGTCTTCCAGTGCTTAGCTTTCTAAGCCGCCAGAGCACACCACCCGCCCGGTGGTAACCGCTCCATAACCTCCACATTCAAAGCCGCCCATTGAAGACCGATGCTGTTCTCCCCGATCCTTTCCGGAGCCAGCACCTCATGATGCGACCCGATGCCAAAGTCGAAAAAGTCTACCTTTCCCCCAACCCGTCGACTTCCGAAAATCCATTGATGGCCCGGCTGCGCTGGTCGAGCTGGACATCAAAGTCGCAGTTCCATGAAATGCGTTCGCTTGTTGCCAGGCTGCATGCAGCCGAAGGCAGATATCCACAAATGCTGCTGTGCCAGCGCTCTGCCAAGATGACGGATATGTACGCGACAGCCGAAGCACTGAGCGGACCGACGTGGCATAATCGCGGGCTGAATTGCGCGCAGATAGTGGGCCATTTGGGGAAACCCGGCGACCCTGAGGTAAAACAATGACTTACACTCTATACGGCATCAAAGCCTGCGACACGATGAAAAAAGCTCGTACCTGGCTCGATGAACATGCTGTGAGCTACGAGTTTCATGATTACAAGGCACTTGGCATTGACCGTGAGCACCTGACGCAGTGGTGCGATGAACATGGCTGGCAAGTGGTGCTGAACCGCGCGGGGACGACCTTTCGCAAGCTCGATGACGGACAGAAGGCCGATCTCGATCAGGCCAAGGCAATCGAACTGATGCTCGCGCAGCCGTCGATGATCAAGCGCCCGGTGCTGGATCTTGGCGATAAAACCCTGATTGGTTTCAAACCCGACCTGTATGCAACGGCCATCGCCTGATTGAGATGGCCCTTTAATTGGCAAGAGGAATTTGCATGTCTACTACCCTGTTCAGCCTGGCCTTCGGTGTCGGCACTCAAAACCGTCAAGGCGCCTGGCTGGAAGTCTTTTACGCACAGCCGCTGATCAACCCGTCTGCCGAACTGATTGCCGCTGTGGCTCCGATTCTGGGCTACACCGCTGGCAACCAGGCCATTACGTTCAACACCGACCAGGCCTCGAAACTGGCCGATGCGGTCAAAAACGTCGATGCCACTCAGGCTGCCCTGCTGACCCGTCTGGCAGAGAGCCACAAGCCGCTGGTCGCCACCCTGCTGGCAGAAGACGCGCCCCTGACTTCTACACCAGAGGCCTACCTCAAGCTGCATCTGCTGTCACATCGTCTGGCCAAGCCGCACGGCCTGAACCTGGGCGGCATCTTCCCTCTGCTGCCAAACGTGGCGTGGACCAGCCAGGGTGCCGTGGATCTGGCCGAACTGGCCGAGCGTCAACTCGAAGCGCGCCTCAAGGGCGAGCTGCTGGAAGTCTTCTCGGTAGACAAGTTCCCGAAAATGACCGACTACGTGGTGCCGAGCGGCGTGCGTATCGCTGACAGTGCCCGTGTTCGCCTGGGTGCCTACATTGGCGAAGGCACTACCGTCATGCACGAAGGTTTCGTCAACTTCAACGGCGGCACCGAAGGCCCGGGCATGATCGAAGGCCGTGTCTCGGCTGGCGTTTTCGTCGGCAAGGGCTCGGACCTGGGCGGCGGCTGCTCGACCATGGGCACCCTGTCCGGTGGCGGCAACATCGTCATCAAGGTCGGCGAAGGCTGCCTGATCGGCGCCAACGCCGGTATCGGCATTCCGTTGGGCGACCGCAACACCGTCGAAGCAGGCCTGTACATCACTGCTGGCACTAAAGTCGCCCTGCTCGATGAAAACAACGAGCTGGTCAAAGTCGTCAAGGCTCGCGATCTGGCAGGCCAGACCGACCTGCTGTTCCGTCGCAACTCGCAGACCGGCGCCGTGGAATGCAAGACCCACAAGTCGGCCATTGAGCTGAACGAAGCACTGCACGCTCATAACTGATGCCGTGTCCGGGGCCGGGGTTTCATACCCCGGCCACGCTCCATCGAGCAGGATGAACAATGCCCCTCACTTCTCCATGGCGCGCTGACTTTCCTGCCATCGACGCCCTTCAGCGCCAAGGCCAGACCTATCTGGACAGCGCCGCAACCACGCAAAAACCTCAGGCATTGATCGATGCCCTGACCCATTACTACGCAAACGGTGCCGCCAATGTGCATCGTGCGCAGCATTTACCCGGCGCCCATGCCACCCAGGCATTCGAGGACAGCCGCAACAAGGTCGCTCACTGGCTGAATGCCCATGAATCCGGCCAGATCATTTTTACCCACGGCGCGACCTCGGCACTCAATCTGCTGGCCTATGGTCTGGAGCAGGAATTCGCTCCCGGCGACGAGATCGTCATCAGCGCGCTTGAGCACCACGCGAACCTGTTGCCCTGGCAACAACTGGCCCAGCGTCGCGACCTGAAACTGGTGGTCCTGCCTCTCGACAGCCATGGCCTGATCGATCTGAATGCAGCCACTGCACTGATCGGTCCGCGCACTCGCCTGCTGGCAGTCAGTCAGCTTTCCAACGTACTCGGCACCTGGCAGCCCTTGCCTCGCCTGTTCGAACTGGCCAGGGCGCAAGGCGCACTGACAGTGGTGGATGGCGCCCAGGGCGTGGTCCATGGCCGACATGGCGTGCAGGCACTGGGCTGTGATTTCTATGTGTTTTCCAGCCATAAGCTCTACGGCCCGGACGGGCTCGGCGTGCTGTATGCCAGCAACACCGCCCTGCCGCGCCTGAAGCACTGGCAATACGGCGGCGAAATGGTGCTCGACGCTGATTATCAGCAGGCCAGTTTCCGCCCCGCGCCCCTGGGCTTCGAGGCCGGTACGCCGCCGATTGCCAGCGTGATCGGCCTGGGCGCGACCCTGGATTATCTCGACAGCCTGGATCAGCAGGCCGTGGCCGAGCACGAAGCCCGGCTGCACCAGCGTCTGCTGGAGGGTCTGCAACAACGTGAAGGCATTCGCGTGCTGGGCTCGCCCGAGCTGGCGCTGGTCAGTTTCGTGGTCGATGGCGTGCATAACGCCGACCTGGCTCATCTGCTGACCGAACAGGGGATTGCCGTACGTGCCGGCCATCATTGCGCGATGCCGCTGCTCAAGAGTCTGGGGCTGCAAGGAGCAATCCGGGTATCACTTGGCCTGTATAACGATTCGGATGACTTGCTGCGCTTTTTCAGCGCTCTGGATCAGGCTCTGGAGTTGTTGCGATGACGCTGACCACTGACGCACAAACCGCACTGGACACCTTCATCCAGCTTAAGGGCTGGGAGCAACGCGCTCGCCTGCTGATGCAATGGGGCGACCGGCTACCGGCACTGAGCGACGACGAAAAATCCGAAGAGCATCGTGTGCACGGCTGTGAAAGCAAGGTCTGGCTACTGGGCACAGTGAAGGATGGACGCTGGCAGTTTCGTGCTGCCAGCGATGCCCGCCTGATTCGCGGTCTGGTGGCGCTGCTGCTGGAGCGGGTCAATGGCCTGTCGGAGCAGGAGTTGCTGGAGGTGGACCTGCCCGACTGGTTCAACCAACTGGGCCTGAGTCGCCAACTGTCACCGTCACGCAGCAACGGACTCAATGCCGTGCTGCAAAGGATGCGTCAATTGGCTCACGCCTGAGTCGACGGGGCCTCGACCGGTCTGGCTCGTTCTGACGGGCGTCGTGTACCCGCCACCAGCTTGTCGATGGCCCGGGTGGCCGCGACCATGCCGAACGTTGCCGTCACCATCATCACCGCACCGAAACCGCCAGCGCAGTCGAGCTTGACGCCATCACCCACGAAACGCTTCTGCAGACAAATGCCGCCATCGGGCTTGGGATAGCGCAACTGCTCGCTGGAAAACACACAGGGCACGCTGTAATGACGGTTGGGCGTACGGGAAAAACCGTATTCGCGGCGCAGGGTCGAACGCACTTTGGAAGCCAAAGGATCGTTGAAGGTGCGGTTGAGGTCGCCGATCTGAATCTGGGTCGGATCGATCTGACCACCCGCGCCGCCGGTGGTCACGATCTGGATCTTGCGTCGCTTGCACCATGAAATCAGCGCTGCCTTGGCATTGACGCTGTCGATGCAGTCGATCACGAAGTCCAGGTCCGGGGTGATGTAATCCGCCATGGTGTCGCGGGTCACGAAGTCGCTGACCGGATGCACCGTACACGCCGGGTTGATGGCCTTTATGCGCTCGGCCATGACCTCGACCTTGGGCCGCCCTACCGTGCTGTCCAGCGCATGCAACTGGCGATTGCTGTTGCTGACGCAGACGTCATCCATATCGAACAGGGAAATCTCGCCCACACCGCAGCGCGCCATGGCCTCGGCCGCCCACGAACCCACGCCGCCGATACCGACCACGGCCACATGAGCTGCACGCAAGCGCTCCAGCCCCTCGATGCCGTACAAACGGGCGATGCCTGCGAACCGTGGATCTTCTGTGCTCATGTCAATTACCCCGAAAAACCGGCGCGCATTATAAGAGGTTTGTCAGAGGCGCGGCACCCTTATCATCGCCCGGCTTGCAATCAGCGCCAGCAGAGTAACGGCCAAATATGCATAGACTCCCTTTACAGGCATGAACAACTTACCTCGGCCCTATATAGAAAACCTTCTCACTGAATTATTTTGTTTATAAATCAGGATCACTACCGCGACACCCTGACAACATGAGTTCTATATCCTGCCCCCTCCAGAAAGTTTCAGACATGTGCAATCAGAAAAACTACAAAACGGATGTATGTTCATGAGTTCTACCCGCCTCAACCCACCTCCCTTGGAGCAAGTTGCCTTTCAGGAAAAGCGCTGGCAAGCGTTAGCCGTTATCTGTCTGGCAACCCTGATGATCGTGCTGGATACAACGATCGTGAATGTTGCACTTCCCTCTATCAAGCTTGATCTGGGCTTTGATGACGTCTCGCTGGCCTGGGTTATCAATGTGTATCTGCTGACCTTTGGCGGGTTCCTGCTGCTGGGCGGACGCCTTGGAGACCTGTACGGGCAGCGGGTGATTTTCGTCTGGGGCGCGAGCCTGTTTACCCTTGCATCACTGGCTTGCGGTATCGCAACGACTCAAGAGACGCTTATCGCAGCCCGCGCACTTCAAGGCTTTGGCGGTGCACTGCTGACCTCGACGGCGCTGTCGCTCATCATTCGCCTGTTCACGGCCCCGACAGAGCGTGCAAAAGCCATTGGGGCCTACAGCTTCGTGTGCACGGGTGGTGGCAGCATCGGTGTACTGCTCGGTGGCATCCTGACCGACCTCTATGAGTGGTATGCGATTTTCCTGATCAATCTGCCGATAGGCGTTCTTGTTCTCGCGCTGAGTCGGCGCTTGCTGCCACCTGCCGGAATAACAGAAAAAGGCGCTCTGGACATAGCAGGTGCCATTACGATCATTGCAGCGTTGATACTGGCTGTTTATGCAATCATGAATGGCAATCATATCGGCTGGACCTCTATAACAACAGTAAGCCAACTGGCCTTGGCAACTCTATTGCTCATTGCATTTATCGGGATAGAACTTCGTACGAAAGTTCCTTTGATCCCTGTACGCCTTTTCCGCTCAAGAAATCTGACAACGGCAAACTTCATCGGAATGCTTTGGGCAACTTCAATGTTCGCCTGGTTTTTTCTTTGTGCCCTTTATCTTCAACAAGTACTGGGCTACTCACCACTTGAAGTCGGCCTGGCGTTTCTTCCGGCCAATCTGGTGATGGCCCTGTGTTCATTGCTCCTGTCTTCGAGGCTCATCATTCGCTACGGCGTCAGACTGCCGCTGGTTCTTGGGCTGGGGCTCGCCGCCGCAGGTCTTTTCCTGCTGGCCAGGGCACCCGTCGATGGCAATTTCCTGCTGGATATCCTGCCTGGGATGCTGCTGATCGGCGTGGGTGCCGGCATGGGCTTCAACCCGATACTGGTGGCCGCCATGAGCGATGCAAAAACCGGCGAAGAAGGTATCGCTTCGGGCATCGTCAATACCTCGTTCATGATGGGAGGCGCGCTGGGTCTGGCGATTATCAGCAGCATGGCTTCGCATTACAGCGAACGACTCACAGAAGCAGGCCACACCGCACTTGAAGCCTTGAGCGGCGGTTATGGCGCGGCGTTCCTGCTCGGCGGCCTGCTGGCGCTTGTGGCATCACTGAGCGGGGCAATATTCCTGCGCAAATGACAGCGTGATTGAAAGTCCGGGTATCGAACAGCGGTCATGAACGGCGTTTAACTTCGTTTTGCTTTAAGATATGCGCCTTTTCGCGCCCACAGCCTTGTTCCCGGAGTTCTGTTCATGACAGCCCCAGCCGACCTTTCGCCCACGCTTCAACTTGCCTGCGACCTGATTCGCCGTCCTTCGGTCACGCCGGTCGATGCCGATTGCCAGACCGTGATGATGCAGCGCCTGGGCGATGCCGGTTTCAAACTGGAGCCAATGCGCATCGAAGATGTCGACAACTTCTGGGCAACCCACGGCAGCAGCGAAGGTCCGGTACTGTGCTTCGCCGGTCACACCGATGTGGTGCCGACCGGCCCGGTCAAGGCCTGGCAGACCGACCCGTTCGATGCCCTGATCGATGAGCACGGCATGCTCTGCGGTCGTGGCGCAGCGGACATGAAAGGCAGTCTGGCGGCGATGGTGGTGGCGTGCGAGCGTTTCGTCAGCGATTACCCTGACCACAAGGGTTCGGTGGCTTTCCTGATCACCAGCGACGAAGAAGGTCCGGCACACCATGGCACCAAGGCCGTGGTTGAACGTCTGGCGGCGCGCAAGGAGCGTCTGGACTGGTGCATCGTCGGCGAACCGTCGAGCACCACACTGGTAGGCGATGTGGTGAAAAACGGACGTCGCGGCTCCCTGGGCGCCAAACTCACCGTGCGTGGCATTCAGGGCCATGTGGCCTATCCGCATCTGGCGAAGAACCCGATTCATCTGGCTGCTCCGGCGCTGGCCGAACTGGCCGCCGAGCACTGGGACGATGGCAATGCCTTTTTCCCGCCGACCAGCTTCCAGATATCCAACCTCAATTCGGGCACTGGCGCGACCAACGTGATCCCCGGTGATCTGGTGGCGGTGTTCAACTTCCGCTTCTCGACCGAATCCACCGTCGAAGGCCTGCAACAGCGTGTCGCCGCGATCCTCGACAAGCACGATCTGGACTGGCACGTGGACTGGGCGCTATCGGGCCTGCCGTTCCTGACCGAACCCGGCGCCCTGCTGGATGCGGTTTCAGACAGCATCAGGAAAGTCACCGGCCGTGAAACCAAGGCGTCCACCAGTGGCGGCACGTCGGATGGCCGTTTCATTGCAACCCTGGGCACTCAAGTGGTTGAACTGGGGCCGGTCAACGCGACCATCCACCAGGTCAACGAGCGCATCCTGGCCAGCGATCTCGATGTCCTGACCGAGATCTACTACCAGACCATGGTCAAGTTGCTCGCCTGATGCTGACCTGCCCAATCTGTTCGGCGCCTCTGGGCGCCGCCGACAATGGCGTGGTCTGCCCAGCCAATCACCGCTTCGACCGTGCACGTCAGGGCTATCTGAACCTGTTGCCGGTGCAGCACAAGAACAGCCGTGACCCTGGCGACAATCAGGCCATGGTCGAGGCCCGACGCGACTTCCTGAATGCCGGGCATTACGCGCCGGTGGCTCAGCGTCTGGCGGAACTGGCTGCCGAACGTGCCCCGGCTCGCTGGCTGGATATCGGCTGTGGCGAGGGTTACTACACGGCGCAGATCGCCGAAGCCCTGCCTGATGCCGATGGTTATGCGCTGGATATTTCCCGCGAAGCGGTCAAGCGCGCCTGCCGCCGTAACCCGAAGCTGACCTGGATGGTCGCCAGCATGGCCCGCGTGCCACTGCCGGACGCCAGTTGCCAATTCCTGGCCAGCGTTTTCAGCCCTCTGGACTGGAAAGAAGCCAAGCGTTTGCTGACTCCAGGCGGCGGACTGATGCGCGTCGGCCCCACCAACGACCACCTGATGGAACTGCGCCAGCGGCTCTACGATGAAGTTCGCGATTATGCCGACGACAAGCACCTGGCTCTTGTGCCGGAAGGCATGCAGTTACAACACAGCGAAACCCTGCGCTACACCCTGAAGCTGATCGACGGGCAGTCCCGCGCCGACCTGCTGGCCATGACGCCCCATGGATGGCGTGCCAGCGCCGAGCGCCGCAAGGCTGTCATCGAGCATCCCGGACCGTTCAAGGTCACCGTTTCCATGCGCTACGATTATTTCGTGCTGCTGTAGCATTCAAGTGAGGCCCCCATGCGCCAACCCGATATCGAGATTTACCTCAAAGACGAAGACGTCGATCACAAGGCCATTGCCCAATGGCTCGGCACCGCGCTCGGCCCTTGCAGCGACTGGACCCAGAAAGGCCAGACCTGGAAGTGCAAGGCCGGCAATGTTCCCGTGACCTGGCTGCCAAAGGCCGTGGGCAAATGGAACAGCCTGTATCTGGAAAGCGACAAGACACCATGGGAAGACGACATCGCCTGCGCCCGCGCCGCTTTCGCCGCCCTTGATGTCGAAGTGCGCTGCGCGCCGGGGACCTGGGTGGAAGAAGAAAGCGATGATGCTGCCGATCGCTGGATTCGCATCAGCGCCGATGGCGAAGAAGAGATTACCTGGCGGACCTCGTAAGCCTTTTTCGCGCCTGCGTTCGCTCCTGCGTGGGAGCGGATCGGCCACTTTGCCCATCCTGGACAGATACGGCACACTGATGCACATCGGGCGCTCGCCCCTACATCCCACTCAGCAGAAGCCGTATGACCCGTTCCCCGTTCCGTCGTCTTGTATTCGGCACTCTGCGCCGGTTGCTGTATCTCTGGGTTCGCTCGGAAACCATCAACCAGTCGTCTTTCACGCTCAATCTGGATCGCAGTCGTCCGGTGTTCTATGTGCTGCAGTCGCCTTCCCTGAGCGATCTGGCGGTCATTGATGCCGAGTGCCGCAAGGCCGGCCTGCCGCGCCCGATCCTGCCGGTGTCGGTAGGTAGCCTGATGGAGCCTGCCGCGTTCTTTTACCTGACTCCCGAGCCTGACTGGCTGGGCCGTCATGACAAGCGCGGTGCGCCACCGACGCTTGAGCGGCTGCTTGAGACGGTCAGCCAGAACCCGACTGAAGATGCGCAGGTCATTCCGGTCAGCGTGTTCTGGGGACAATCGCCGGACCGCGAATCCAGCGCCTGGAAACTGCTGTTCGCCGACAGTTGGGCGGTAACCGGGCGCCTGCGCCGCCTTGTCACCATTCTGATTCTGGGCCGCAAGACCCGCGTGCAGTTCTCCAACCCCATCCATCTGCGCGATCTGGTCAACGAGAACAAAAGCCCGGAACTGACACTGCGCATGAGCCAGCGCCTGTTGCGGGTGCGCTTTCGCAACCTGAAAACAGCCGTCATCGGCCCCGACGTTTCCCACCGCCGCAATCTGGTCAAAGGCCTGCTGGACGAACCCATGGTCCAGCAAGCGATTGTCGAAGAAGCCGAGCGCGAGAAAATCACTCACGAGAAGGCTCGTGAACAGGCCCTGCGTTACGGTAACGAGATCGCGTCGGACTACACCTATTCGGCCATCCGCTTTCTGGAAGTGGTGCTGAGCTGGTTCTGGAACAAGATCTACGACGGGATCAAGGTCAACCATATCGAAGGCGTGCAGGATGTCGCGCCGGGCCATGAAGTGATTTATGTGCCCTGCCACCGCAGCCATATCGATTACCTGCTGCTGTCCTATCTGCTGTTCCGCAACGGCCTGACGCCACCGCACATTGCAGCGGGCATCAACCTGAACATGCCGGTGATCGGTGGCCTGTTGCGTCGGGGCGGCGCGTTTTTCATGCGCCGGACCTTCAAGGGCAATCCGCTGTACACCGCCGTGTTCAACGAATACCTGCACACCCTGTTCACCAAGGGCTTTCCGGTCGAATACTTCGTCGAAGGTGGCCGCTCGCGTACCGGGCGCATGCTGCAACCCAAGACCGGCATGCTCGCCATTACCCTGCGCAGCTTCCTGCGTAACTCGCGCATGCCCATCGTGTTCGTGCCGGTGTATATCGGCTATGAGCGGGTACTCGAAGGCCGTACTTACCTGGGCGAACTGCGCGGGGCCAGCAAGAAGAAAGAATCGATCTTCGACATCTTCAAGGTCATCGGTGCCCTCAAGCAGCGCTTCGGCCAGGTGTCGGTGAACTTTGGCGAGCCGATCAAGCTGGCGCAGTTCCTTGATAACGAGCAGCCAGACTGGCGCGAACAGGAACTGGGGCCGCAATTCCGTCCGACGTGGCTCAATGAGACCACCAACCGCCTGGGCGAACGTGTAGCCCGGCATCTGAACGAAGCCGCAGCCGTCAACCCGATGAATCTGGTTGCCATCGCGCTGCTCTCCACACCACGGCTGGCGCTGGACGATCAGGCCATGGAGCGGGTGCTGGACCTCTATCTGGCGCTGCTGCGCAAAGTGCCGTACTCACCCCACACGACACTGCCCGAAGGCGATGGCCGGGCACTGATCGAGCATGTCAAAGGCATGGATCTTCTGGCCGAGCAAAAGGATGCATTGGGCAGAATTCTGTATCTGAACGAGCAGAATGCAGTCCTGATGACCTACTACCGCAACAACGTGCTGCATATCTTCGCCCTGCCTTCGCTGCTGGCAAGCTTCTTCCAGAGTTCGTCTCGCATGAACCGCGAGCAGATCCTGCGCTACACCCGTGCGCTGTATCCGTACCTGCAATCGGAGCTGTTCATTCGCTGGCCTCTGGAAGAGCTGGACGAAGTCGTCGACCAATGGCTGGCCGCGCTTGTCGAGCAAGGCCTGCTGCGCTTCAAGAACGATGCCTACGTCCGCCCGGAACCAAGCTCCAGGGAGTATGTGCAACTGACGCTGCTGTCCAAGGCCATCGCCCAGACCTTGCAGCGTTTCTACATGGCCATCTCGTTGCTGCTCAACAGTGGCCAGAACACCCTGAGCGCAGAGGAGCTGGAAGACCTGTGTACGGTCATGGCCCAGCGGCTGTCGATCCTGCATGGCCTCAATGCTCCGGAGTTCTTCGACAAGAGCCTGTTCCGGCATTTCATCCAGACCTTGCTAGACCTCGGTGTGCTGCGCAAGGACGGCGCTGGCAAGCTGAGCCATCACCCGTTGCTCGGGGAACTGGCGGAAGGCGCGGCCAAGCGTGTACTGCCGGGCGATATCCGCCTTTCGATCCGGCAGGTAACGCTGCATAACGAGATCGAAGAAACGCCTGCCGCAGATTGAGCCACGCTTTTCAGGTTCCCTGATAACCTCAATGCAGGGTCGCGCTGACGCTCATGTCAGCGCGACTTTCAAGACTCCACACAATAAGGATGCTGCCATGCTTCGCCCATCGTTTACCTTTGCCGGCCTGTGCGCAGGCCTGCTGTTGTCGGCCAACGTATTTGCCCTGTCTCTGGGTGACCTGTCGCAATCGGACGCTACTGGCGGGCTCAAGGATGCACTGACCCAGGGCGCTCAAGTCGCGGTCAAGCAACTGGGCGTGCCCGGCGGTTTCAGCAACAACCAGGAAGTGCGTATCGAATTGCCGGGGAATCTGGGCAAGGTCGCGAAAAAAATGAAGCAGTTCGGCATGGGCGCCCAGGTCGATCAACTGGAAGCCAGCATGAACCAGGCCGCCGAGGCTGCCGTGCCCCAGGCTCAGGCCTTGCTGGTGGATGCGGTCAAGAAAATGAGCGTGGCCGATGCCAAGTCGATCCTCAGCGGCGGCAAGGACTCCGCCACCCAATACCTGAACAGCAGCAGCCGTGAGCAGATTCGCGCCAAATTCCTGCCCATCGTCAAGCAGGCCACCGACAAGGTAGGCCTGGCCCAGAAATACAACGCCTTTGCCGGGCAAGCCGCCACCCTGGGCGTTCTGGACACGAAAAGCGCCAATATCGAAGGCTATGTCACCGAGCAGGCGCTCAATGGCCTGTTCGAAATGATTGCCAAACAGGAAGAAAGCATCCGCGCCAACCCGGCTGCCGCAGCGACCGGATTGGCGAAGAAGGTGTTCGGGGCTTTGTAAGACTACCTTTCGCGAATAAGCGGAGCGCCGCCCGATTTGCTGTGTCGATCAGGTAAGGTACAAACAAAACTTGTGGGAGGCAGCTTGCTGGCGAAAAGGCCTTGAAACCGACAGATATTCTGCGTCTGTTGAAGTCGCCAGCAAGCTGCCTCCCACAAAGTGATTTATGACCTTAACTGATCGGCCCGCTTCACTCTGAACCACGCCGCATAAAGCGCTGGCAGGAACAGCAAGGTCAGCGCCGTGGCGACAATCAGTCCGCCCATGATCGCCACTGCCATCGGGCCGAAGAACAGGCTGCGCGACAGCGGGATCATGGCCAGGACAGCGGCCAGTGCCGTCAGCACGATCGGACGGAAACGGCGCACCGTGGCTTCGATGATGGCATGCCACTGATCCTGCCCGCTGGCGATGTCCTGCTCGATCTGGTCCACCAGAATCACCGAATTGCGCATGATCATCCCGGACAGGGCGATGGTCCCCAGCATGGCGACGAAGCCGAACGGCTGGTTGAAGATCAGCAGGAACAGCGTCACACCGATCAGCCCCAGAGGCGCCGTCACGAACACCATGAACATGCGTGAAAAACTGCGCAGCTGGATCATCAGCAAGGTCAGCACGACCAGGATGAACAGCGGCACACCGGCGTTCACCGAGTTCTGCCCGCGAGCCGAATCCTCCACCGTACCGCCCACTTCCAGCAGATAGCCGTCAGGCAGTTCGGCACGGATCGGGTCGAGTGTCGGCAGGATCTGCCGGACCAGGGTCGCAGGTTGCTCCTTGCCATAGATATCGGCACGCACCGTCACGCTGGGCAGGCGATTGCGATGCCAGATGACACCCTCTTCAAAACCATACTCCAGGGTCGCAACCTGCGACAGTGCAACGCTGGCGCCGCTTTGCGTGGGCACCGCCAGACTCGACAGGGAACCCAGTTGCTCGCGCTCGTTGCGGGTACCGCGCAGCAGGATTTCGATCAGTTCATCGTCCTCACGGAACTGGCTGACGCTGGAACCGGTAAGGGAATTTCGCAGGAAGGCCGAAAGATCCGCCGTGGTGACGCCCAGCGCCCTCGCCCGGTCCTGATCGATATTCAAATGCACGACCTTGCTGGGCTCTTCCCAGTCCAGATGGACATTGGAGACGTGCGGGTTTTCCCTCACCTTCTCCCGGACCTGACGGGCCAGATCCCGAACCACTTCAATATGCTCACCCGTCACCCGGAATTGCACCGGATACCCCACGGGCGGGCCGTTTTCCAGGCGTGTCACCCGTGAGCGCAAGGTAGGAAATTGCTCGTTGAGGCTGGTGATCAGCCAACTGCGCAGGGCTTCGCGGTCTTCGATGGTCTTGGTCAGCACCACGATCTGGGCAAAGCTTGGTGCGGGCAGTTGCTGATCCAGCGGCAGATAGAAACGCGGCGAACCGGTGCCCACATAAGCCACGTAGTTATCGATCCCCGGATGATCCTTGAGCATCTGCTCAAGCCGGGTGACCTGCTCGGTAGTGTTTTGCAGGGACGCGCCTTCTGCCAGTTTCAGATCGACCATCAGCTCCAGTCGCCCCGATGCCGGGAAGAACTGCTGCGGAACAAAACGGAACATCACCACCGACAACACAAAAAGCGCGACGGTGGCGACAATCACGGTCTTGCGCCGCTCCACGCACCAGCCCACCAGCGCACGCACACGCTTGTACATGGGGGTCGCGTAAGGATCGGGAGCGTCAGAGCCATGTTTGGCCGCATGAATCTTCGCCAGATCCGGCAACAGGCGGTCGCCCAGATAAGGCACAAACATCACCGCCACAATCCAGGAAGCGATCAGGGCAATGGTCACGACCTGAAAGATCGAGCGGGTGTATTCGCCGGTACTCGACAGCGCAGTGGCAATCGGCAGGAACCCGGCTGCGGTAATCAAGGTACCGGTCAGCATCGGGAAGGCCGTGCTGGTCCAGGCGAAGCTGGCCGCCTTGAGCCGGTCGTAGCCCTGCTCCATCTTGATGGCCATCATTTCCACGGCAATGATCGCGTCATCCACCAGCAAGCCCAACGCCAGCACCAACGCGCCGAGGGAAATCTTGTGCAGGCCGATCCCCAGGTAATACATGGTGGCGAAGGTCATGGCCAACACCAGGGGAATCGCCAGGGCAACCACCATCCCGGTGCGCACGCCCAACGAGAAGAAACTCACCAGCAAGACGATGATCAGCGCCTCGGCCAGTACCTGAACGAACTCGCCCACACCGGTTTTCACCGCCGCTGGCTGATCGGAAACCTTGCGCAATTGCATGCCGGCCGGCAGGTTGTTCTGCAGGCGGGCAAACTCGCCCTCAAGAGCACGGCCCAGCACCAGAATGTCGCCACCGTCCTTCATGGCCACCGCCAGACCGATGGCATCCTCATCCATGAAGCGCATGCGCGGTGCCGGTGGATCGTTGAAGCCGCGATGCACTTCGGCCAGATCGCTGATGCGCAATGTGCGATCACCGACCCGGATCGGGAAGTTGCGAATCTCGTCCACCGATTGAAAGCGCCCGCTGACCCGCAACTGGATACGCTCGGCCGGGGTTTCAAAGAAACTGGCAGACGACACCGCGTTCTGCGCCTCAAGGGCCTGCTGCACGGCCTCCATGGGCAGGCCGAGGGTGGCCAGCTTGACGTTCGACAGTTCGATCCAGATCTTCTCGTCCTGCAGGCCGATCAGTTCGACCTTGCCGACGTCCTTGACCCGCTGCAAACGTATCTGGATGCGCTCGGCATAGTCCTTGAGCACGGCATAGTCGAACCCTTCGCCGCTCAGTGCATAGATATTGCCGAACGTGGTGCCGAACTCATCGTTGAAAAACGGACCCTGCACGCCTTGTGGCAAGGTCTGGCGGATATCGCCGATCTTCTTGCGCAACTGATACCAGAGCTCGGGCACCGCCGCCGAAAAGATCGAGTCGCGGGCAATGAACGTCACGGTCGATTCACCGGGACGCGAGAACGAGGAAATCCGCTCGTACTCGCCGGTCTCCATCAGTTTCTTTTCGATCTTGTCGGTCACCTGCCGCGCCACTTCCTCGGCACTGGCGCCCGGCCACAGGGTACGAATGACCATGGCCTTGAAAGTGAAAGGAGGATCTTCGCTTTGCCCAAGCTTGGTGTAGGAAAGCGCGCCCACAACCGCCAGCACAATCATCAGGTACAGGACGACCTGGCGATGACGCAGCGCCCATTCGGAAAGATTGAAATGCATCTGCGTCTACTCCCCGGCCGCCATTTTTACCGCACGATTGCTGCGGTCCACGGGGCGGATCCGTTCGCCTTCGCGCAATACATGCACGCCAGCGGCGACGATCCAGTCGGTTTCTTTCAGGCCTTCGAGTACCGGCACCGATTCCTGCCCGTATGCCCCAAGCTGCACGGGAGCACGCTTGAGAATGCCGTCAGGGCTGACCCGCCAGACGTAGCTGGCGCCATTTTCCGAGCTGACCGCCGAGAGTGGCACGGACAGCGGAACCGCATGCTCTGCCGCGATAAACACCCGGGCGCTCTGCCCCAGTTCGACCGGAACCTGCCCGGTGGCAAAGGCAATGCGCGCAGCGAAGGTACGAGAACGCGGGTCGGCAGCCGGTGACAGCTCACGGATACGACCGGCAAAACGCTGATCGCGCACGGTCCACAGTTCGACGGACACCGGCTGGCCCACCTTGAAGCGGGCAAAGTTCTGCTCCGGCAGGCTGATCAACACTTCACGCTCGCCATCTGCCGCCAGGGTAAAAACCGTCTGGCCGGCCGCAACCACTTGCCCGACTTCCACCGAACGCCCGGCGATGACGCCATCCTGGGAGGCGCGCAAAACGGTGTAGCGCGTCTGGTTGTCGGCGACGGTCAACTCGGCCTTGATCTGCTTGAGCCGGGCTTCGCCGGAGCGATAGAGGTTTTCCGCGTTGTCATATTGCGAGCGGCTGACCATCTGGCGATCCAGCAGGGTCTTGTAGCGATCACGCTCGGAACGCACCAGGTTCAGGTTGGCTTCTGCGGCCGCGACCTGGGCGCGCGTCGCTTCCAGTTGCAGGCGCACGTCCTCGGCATCCAGTTCAGCCAGCGGCTGATCGGCCTTCACCCGTTGCCCGACTTCCACCAGACGCTTGCTGACCTTGCCACCGATGCGGAACGCCAGCTCAGGCTCGAAACGAGCCCGCACTTCGCCGGGATAACTGTCCACTGACTGAGCGGAAAGCAGTGGCTGGACCACCATGGCCGGACGCACCACGACAGGCGCAGCCACTTCCTGACTGCAGGCTGTGAGCAATGACAGCAGACAAACCGGCACGACGAGAGACAAAGCATCGCGGAACATGATGTGGACCTTTGCACGAATAGGGCTTGGAATAATTGTACTGGCGAGTATATTAAAATTTTTCAAACTCTCCAGTTCATTATTTCAACATATGCCAAACACTTCGTTGACCTCCGGTCCGGGCCGCCCAAAGGATCCGGAAAAGCGCAAAGCCATTCTCGAAGCCGCGAAAGACCTTTTCGTGCGTCACGGCTATGGCAATACCAGCATGGACAGCATCGCCGCCGAAGCAGGCGTCTCCAAACTCACGGTCTACAGCCATTTCACCGACAAGGAGACGCTGTTCTCTGCCGCGGTAGTCGCCCGTTGCGAAGAGCAGATGCCTGCCCTGTTCGTGCACCTGAGCAGTGATTTGCCGGTGGAAACCGTGCTGTTGAATGTCGCTCGCGCCTTCCACACGCTGATCAACAGCCCCGAATCCCTGGAGCTGAATCGACTGATGGTCAACCTGGGCACCCAGGACCCGAAACTGTCGATGATCTTTTTCGAGGCGGGCCCGCAACGCATTCTCAACGAGATGGAACGTCTGCTGATCCAGATCGACAAGGCAGGTGAGTTGCGTATCGAATCCCCGAAAACCGCCGCCGAGCACTTCCTGACCATGGTCAAAGGACTCTTCCACTTCCGTCTTCTGGTGGGCTGTGGAGAGATGCCCGACACAGAAGAGGCCGAGCAGCATGTCCAGGAAGTGGTGAGGCTGTTCATGCGGGCTTACAGGGTTTAACTCTTGAGCGCCTTCTTCGGGTAGATGTCATAACGGCTGGATTTGCCATCCAGCGCATACCCCGGTTTCGGGCCTGCGATGCAAGGTGCCTTGCGCGGGCGCTTGACTACTACGCGGTGGGTCGCCAGAGCCAGGGCGGCTTCCAGCAGGGCCGGTGCGTCCATGTCATCGCCCACCAGGGGACGGAACAGGCGCATTTCCTTTTTCACCAGCGCGGTCTTTTCGCGATGGGGAAACATGGGGTCGAGGTAGATCACCTGCGGCGGCTCGCCTTCCCAGGCGCGGATCAGCTCGATGGAGTTGCCGGTCAGCAGACGCATCTGCGCAATGATGCCCCCCACATCGGCATCATGACGCCCGCGCAGCAAACCATCTTCCAGCAAGGCGGCAATGATCGGCTGACGCTCGATCAGGCTCATTTCACAGCCCAGGCTGGCCAGCACGAACGCATCCTTGCCCAGGCCTGCCGTGGCATCCAGCACCCTTGGCCGCACGCCCGGCTGAATACCGACGGCCTTGGCGATCATCTGCCCGCTGCCACCGCCGAACAGACGACGATGGGCCACAGCGCCCTCGACAAAGTCCACGCGCACAGGGCCTGGAACATCATCGCCCAGTTGCTGCAATTGCAGGCCATCGTCGGTCACTTGCAGGGCAAAATCGGCCTGTTCGTCCTGTAAAGGCAGACCCAGACGCTGAGCCCATTGCGATGCCTGATCCTGTCCGCTCACCGTCAGGGCTTCGACCCGTATACGACTGCCCGCTTGCTGCTCACTCATTCGCTGCACACACTCAAAAAATGTTAATGATCGGCAAAATCGGCCGATAACCAAGTATCCGGCATTCTGCCAGACCCAAGGCCAGTACTGATCGCTATGTCAGAGATTGTTCAATCATCCATCGGCTACTTGTCGCACGCAGGCGACTACAGCCTCAGCAACAGCCGCACCCTGACCGGTGTGACGCAGCTGTGGTCGGACACATTTGCCCGGGTGATGGCTGAACATGTCGGTGATGGTACACAGCCTTCCGAGCCGCCGATCAAGATCGAAGTCGATACTGAAACCGGCGAACCGCTCACCGGCGCACGGACACTGAGCAAAATCATCGAACAACGCGCCTGCCCGGTCACCGACACCCAGGTCAAACCGCCAGAGCCGCTGTTCCTGCCGATTGCCGAATTTGAACTCGACCTGCTGCCACCGGCTGCCGAGCCATTCAGCATCAGCGAAATCATCGAACAGCAACGCCACCTGGAATTCGACAGCAACTGGGTCCGCCCGACCGTGGTCAACCCTTACAACTACAACGGCAATCCTGGCCCAGGTCCACAACCGCGTCCTCTGCACCTGCCGATTGCCGAGCTCGAGTGGGAGCTGGCCGACAAGCCTGCCCTGCCGCTTGACGAAGAAACCATCCAGGCTCAACAGCGCCAGTTCGACTATGAAAATGGCTGGGCTCGTCCGCTGATCCTGCAAAACCTGCGCATGGCTGCCTAACGACACACCTGCCACAACCCCATATCCAGATGAAAATGATCACGATGCGCCGCGTTGTATTCCGGCCCCAGCACCGTGCTGAAATTCTTGCAGGCGCCGTCGCGCACCAGCCTCAGAAAACGCCCCTTGTCGCCTTCGTCGCTCCAGTCCTTGAGCAGATTGATTCTCTGCCCGTCCGCCAGGCGAAAACCGGCGATGTCCAGAGCATTGGCGGTGGCGTGCTGACTGAGGCGGCTATTGGCGCGGTTATAGATGTTGCGACAGGCGAAACTGCCCAGGTGATCGATCCGTGCGACGCGCTGGCCAAAAACCGCCTGGGCGGCAGGCTGCAAGGTGTGGATGTCGAACAGGGCATAGGCAACGGCCAGCGGGCAACTGGCCAGGAAACTGCTGCTCAGGGCGATATCGCCGCCCTGTATGCGCAAGGTGTTCTGCAAGGGACATCGGGCAGACGGGTCGCTGTCGGCCTGACGACTGTAACGCAGGCTCGATGATTCCAGCGCCAGATCGCACAGCGCCGGATCATCCTGCAACCGCGCCAGCTTGAAGGGCGTCAGCAGGTTGGGCTCAAGTTGAACATCCAGAGGCGCCCATGGATTCCACTGCGGCGGAACATCGACCCAGCCTCGCCAGACCGCCATCACGGCTGCCGCACACAGCAACAGGACCAGCAGAAAAATCCGCATCCTCAGCTTTTGAACAGGGCATTGAGCCGATCGAACGGCAATGCCTGCTCGGCGTAGCTGAAGGTGTGTGCCCGGTGCAGTTGTCGAGAATCCATGAGCGTTTCCAGGTCATCGTGAGGTGGGTGCCTATTGAACCCACAGCTATCGACCTCAGAGCAAGCCCAGTTGCTCCACTTGCGGACCACGATCCAGTTCGGGCAATGGCGGCAGCCCAGGCAGGCGCTCCATCAGGAATCGATGAAAACGCTGAGCCAGGTCAGGCGCCTTCAGGTTGTCCGGGGTGTGCAGAAACACATAGGGAGTGCGCCCTTCCTCAATCCAGACGGCGACCTTTTCGACCCATTGAGTCAGGAACGGGTCATTGTCCTCCAGCACCGGGCGACCGATGAAGCGAACCTGCGGCGAATGGGTCAAGGCCGCCGGGCGCGTGGGCACCTTGGGTTTCTTGGACTGGGCATGCAGCACCGCCGGATCCGAGGAAACACAACTGAACAGCGCCCGGGAATCCAGGCAGATTCGCTCTACGCCACGGTCCAGCAGCATTCGGTTGAGCATGCGTTCTTCGTCGCCCTTCTCGAAAAAGGCCATGTGCCGCACTTCAACCGCCAGAGGCACCTTGAGCTCATCGAGAAAACCCGCCAGCTCCGCCAGACGCTGGGGCGAGAAACTGGCCGGCAGTTGCAGCCAGAATGGCGAAACACGTTCGCCAAGAGGCGCAAGCAGCTTCACAAAGGCTTCAGCGGCATCCAGTTGCAGGCGCAGGTCACCGTCATGGCTGATGTCCCGGGGAAATTTGGCGGTGAAACGAAAATCCTGTGGCAGGACTTCAGCCCAGCGCTGGACAGTGGCGAGTGCGGGACGCGCATAGAACGTGGTATTGCCTTCAACGACATTGAAGACTTGGGCGTAGAGGCGCAGGAAGTCGGCAGGACGGGCATCTTCGGGGTAGAACGACTCACGCCAGGCGCTTTCGCTCCATGACGGACATCCCAGGTAGTAAGGCAGGCTGGACACAGTCAGACGTGGAGATCGAGCCCCGACACTTCCAGATCCCAATCCACAAAACTGGCAGTGGTCAGATAGCTGGCCAAAGCGTTGGCGACACGAGTGCTCATGGAGCGAGGGAAGATGATGTCCTGCGGGCGGGCAGGCACGTTGGCAGTGGAGCCAATCTGAGCGTCACCCGAAGACTCGCGGCGCGAAGCCTGGGCAGGCCGCGCAGGCGATTCGACTTCTACATCGCCATCGATTTCTTCAAAGGTGCCTTCTACGGTCGAAGGAGCCTTCTTCGGCTTTCGCTTTATGGGGTATGAACGTGATGAGGGTCCGTCTATGCGCATCGATATCTACTCGGCGTCTTGTAGTGGCAATTTAACGTCACAGGCCGGAACTTGGCAAATACGTGAACGATAACTAGACCACACATATTGCAGATTGTTTGCACCGCCGGGCATAACCAACTGATTAGTCGACAAGTGGTAGATGGCTAATTGATATTTCGATAGCTTTTTTGCTTGCTTCGTGAACGCAGAAATTACCCCTGCATCTCAGCGAACCTGAGGTCCTTTGGGAGTTGCCACCTTGTCGCGCAGATAGACAGGCTGGGCATCGTCCGCCGGAATCGACTCGCCACGGTTCCAGGCAAAAGTAGCCAGGGTCAGCAGATCCAGGGCATGGGGCAGCATGCTGGCGTCCTGACCGACCAGCGAAACCGGCATGCGCTCGGCATAGCCCCAGCCGGTGCCGGAACCGAACCATTGGCCGCTGGCATCCACGGGCAGCGCAACCTGTTCGGGTGGCAGGACCGCTTCGTGACCCACCAGACGCATTTCGCCTTCGGTTTCGCGATAGCAACCCCAGTAGACTTCATCCATCCGGGCGTCGATAGCCGAGGCGACCTGCAAGGCACCGTACTCGCGGCAGGCACGTTGCGCCAGCACTGCCAGGTTCGAGACCGGCAACACCGGGCGCTCCAGCGCGAAAGCCAGCCCCTGGACCACACCGATAGCGATACGCACGCCCGTGAAGGCGCCCGGACCACGTCCGAAGGCAATGGCATCCAGCGCCGACATGGCAATGCCCGCCTCGGCCAGCAGATCCTTGATCATGGGCAGCAGGCGCTGGGCATGCAGACGCGGGATCACCTCATAGTGGCTCAGTACCTTGCCGTCATGCAGCAAAGCGACCGAGCAGGCTTCAGTGGCGGTGTCCAGGGCCAGCAAGGTGGTCATCGGTGTATCCGTCTTCGTTGGAAAAAGTGACGCAGTATAAATGACAAATGGCCCGCAAACGGGCCATTGTTGAACTCAGGCCTTTCAGGCTCAGGTCAGTGCAGCAAGCACCTTGGTGGTGATCGCATCCACGGAACCGACACCTTCGATATGGCTGCACTTTGGCTTGCCATTCTTCTTGCTCAGTTCGCTGTAGAACGCAACCAGCGGCTTGGTCTGTGCGTGATAGACCGACAGGCGATGGCGCACGGTTTCTTCGACATCGTCCTTGCGCTGAACCAGAGGCTCGCCAGTGACGTCGTCAACACCTTCAACCTTCGGCGGATTGTGCTGCACATGGTAGATACGGCCAGAGCCTTCATGGACGCGACGGCCCGACATGCGCTGGACAATCTCTTCGTCATCAACGGCGATTTCCAGCACATGGTCGATGTCCAGACCCGCCTTCAACAGGGCTTCAGCCTGAGGAATGGTGCGCGGGAAACCATCGAACAGTACGCCATTCTTGCAGTCAGGCTGCTCCAGGCGATCCTTGATCAGGCCGATGATCAGGTCATCGGAAACCAGACCGCCCGAATCCATGACACTTTTGGCCTTCAGGCCCAGTTCAGTGCCGGCCTTGACCGCTGCGCGCAGCATGTCGCCAGTCGAAACCTGCGGGATGCCGAATTTTTCAGTGATGAATTTTGCCTGAGTACCTTTACCGGCTCCAGGAGCTCCCAGCAGAATCACGCGCATCGTCATGCTCCTCAAATTTTTATAGTCAATCGTCGGATTCGCCTCTTGGGCCAATCTGAAAAATAAACGTCGGCCAAAGGCCAAAAGGCTGACCAAGATACACAGCAGACACAGGCCGCACAAGACGCCAAAAGTCGCAGCAACCCAAGGCATGACGGCAGTTGCGCCCACCTGCGCAAACCCGCGCCTGCTCAACCCGCTTTCACGCAATACACATCTGTCCCGACAATGGCCTTCAGGCAACCGGACTCAGGCCTGTCAGCCGGTATTGCGCAATCCGGCTGCAATGCCTGCAACAGACACCAGTAAAGCCAGTTCCAGAGGACTGTCCAGGCTGGACTCACGATGCCGGGAACGCGCCAGGAGTTCGGCCTGCAACAGATGCAGCGGGTCCAGATACGTGTTGCGCAGACTGATGAATTCCAGGGTTTCCGGGCTATGGGCCAGCAGTTGCTGTTGCCCGGTGAGGCCCAGGACAACCTTGCACGCCTGCGACAATAGGCCGCGCAGATGCGCACCTAAATGTTGCAGTTCAGCGCTCACCAGACGGTCATCGTAGAGCTGGGCGATGTCCGAGTCGGCCTTGGCCAGCACCATTTCCAGCATATCGATGCGGGTACGGAAGAATGGCCATTGTTCGCGCATCTGCGCCAGCACATCCCCTTCGCCACGCTCCAGAGCCTTGCTCAGGGCGGCTTCCCAACCGAGCCAGGCAGGCAGCATCAGACGCGTCTGGGTCCAGGCGAAGATCCACGGGATGGCCCGCAGGCTTTCGACACCGCCTGCACGACGTTTGGCCGGGCGGCTGCCCAGCGGCAGGCGGCCCAGTTCCTGCTCAGGCGTGGCCTGACTGAAATACTCGACGAACTCGGGGTTTTCCCGCACTACGGCCCGGTAGGCATTCACCCCGTCGGTGGCCATCTGATCCATCATTTTCCGCCAGGACGGCTCAGGCAAAGGAGGTGGCAGCAGGGTCGCTTCCAGGACGGCAGCCAGATAAAGGTTGAGGTTCTGCTCGGCAATGTCCGGCAGGCCGAATTTGAAACGAATCATTTCACCCTGTTCGGTGGTGCGGAAACGCCCCGCAACCGAACCCGGCGGTTGCGACAGAATCGCCGCATGGGCCGGACCACCACCGCGCCCGACGGTGCCGCCGCGGCCATGAAACAACAGCAGTTCGACTTGCTGCTCGCGGCAGATTTCCACCAGTTTCTCCTGCGCCCGATACTGCGCCCAGGCCGCTGCGGTGGTGCCTGCATCCTTGGCGGAGTCCGAATAGCCGATCATCACTTCCTGAGGACCGTGCAGCCGCGAACGATAGCCCGGCAACCCCAGAAGCCGCTCGATCACCGGTCCGGCGTTATCCAGGTCAGCCAGGGTCTCGAACAGCGGCACCACGCGCATCGGCCTTTGCAGGCCAGCCTCTTTGAGCAGCAACTGCACCGCGAGCACATCCGAGGCGGCGCCCGCCATGGAGATCACGTAGGAGCCCAGCGAAGCCGCCGGCGCAGCCGCCACGACCCGACACGTTGCCAGCACTTCGGCGGTGTCGGCAGCCGGTTTGAAATGAGCGGGAAGCAAGGGGCGACGGTTATTCAGCTCACGCAGCAGGAAGTCGATGCGCGTCGGCTCATCCCAGTCCTCGTAACGGCCCAGGCCCAGATAATCGGTGATTTCGGTCATGGCCGCGCAGTGACGGCTGGAATCCTGGCGCACGTCCAGACGCACCAGAAACAGCCCGAAGGTCACTGCCCGACGCAGGCAATCGAGCAACGGACCGTCGGCGATCACGCCCATTCCACATTCATGCAGCGACTGGAAACACAACATCAATGGCTCAAGCAGCTCACGGTTGTCGTGCAGGACGGCATCCGGTGCAGGCTGTGACGTTGTCAGGGAAGCGTTGGCCCAGCTCCGGGTGGCCCTGAGGCGCTCACGCAAGCGCTTGAGTTCGGCGCGGTAGGGTTCGGCGCTGTCACCGACGCTGGCGCGCAAGGCATCGCTGGCCTGCTGCATCGAAAGGTCGGCAGCCAGTTGATCCACATCCCGCAGGAACAGATCAGCCGCCATCCAGCGGGCCAGCAGCAGGACTTCACGGGTAACGCTGGCCGTGACATTGGGGTTGCCATCCCGGTCGCCGCCCATCCACGAAGCAAAGCGGATCGGCGCCGCTTCCAGTGGCAAATGCAGGCCGGTAGCCGCTTGCAGCGCCTGATCGGCCTTGCGCAGATAGCTTGGAATCGCGTGCCAGAGCGAGTGCTCGATGACCGCAAAGCCCCATTTGGCTTCATCGACAGGCGTAGGACGGATACGGCGGATTTCTTCGGTGTGCCAGGCTTCGGCGATCAGGCGTTGCAGCCTGGAAGTGATCTGCTCGCGCTCGATGCTGTTGAGATCCCGATGGTCCAGCGCCGCCAGTTGCGCCGCAATGGCATCGTATTTCTGGATCAGCGTGCGGCGCGCCACCTCGGTGGGGTGCGCCGTGAGTACCAGTTCGATTTCAAGCTTGCCCAACTGACGGGCCAGCGCGTCGGGAGAGTGGCCTTCAGCCTTGAGGCGATCAAGCAGTTCAGGCAGGACCCGCGCCTCGAAAGGCTGAGGCTGGGAGTCATCGCGACGGCGCATCAATTGATACTGCTCGGCGATATTGGCCAGGTTCAGGAACTGGTTGAACGCTCGCGCCACGGGTAACAGTTCGTCATCGTCCAGGCTGTCGACACTGGAGCTCAACTGCTCGGCACCCGCCGCAGAGCCTCGCCTGCCGGCCTTCGCCCCTTTACGAATACGCTCGATCTTGTCGAGAAAGGCGGCCCCGCGCTGATCGCGAATCGTGTTTCCCAAAAGCTCGCCCAGCAAGTGAACGTCTTCGCGCAAACGCGCATCGATATCGGCCATCGTTCTCTCTCCCCTGTTCTTGTATGACTGGCTTGTATGGGTGACGTGTACGGGTAGCTTTCAATGAACTGTGCCCAACAGTGCACCAAAAACCTGTGCCGCGACAAATTCTTGCATCCAGGCAACAGTCGGTCTGTCTTCTGGCGAGCACTCTCCAATCGCCTCGCAAGCCCGGCCGAGCCTGATATTTCCTCCAGGCTGACTATATTTTCCTGACATCACCGAATGCCATTACGCAAAGCATCCGGTGAAAAATCCTGACCATGTTGAAGAAATTTCACTGAACTATTCAAAAAACCCACAGGTCGGAGCCTTTGACCATTACAGAAAGCCACAAGGCAGCGGGAACATACCCTGAAGCCTTCCGGCCAGGAAAACTGACTGTCATGGATAACCACGTTCGGAGTCTGACAATGGAGTTGATCACCATGAACACCCTTACTGCCAAATCCAAGTTCAAAAGCCTGCGCGGGTTGAAACTGGCTGCGCTGGCCCTGGGTAGCACCTTCATTCTGGCTGGTTGCGCGGGAAATCCACCAACCGAGCAGTACGCAGTGACTCAGTCAGCCGTCAACAGTGCCGTCAGCGCTGGCGGGACCGAGTACGCCGCGGTAGAAACCAAGGCTGCTCAGGACAAGCTCAAGCAAGCCGATCTGGCGATGCAGGAACATAAATACGACGAAGCCCGCCGTCTGGCCGAGCAAGCCGAATGGGATGCTCGTGTAGCAGAGCGTAAATCGCAGGCCGCCAAGGCCGAGAAAGCCGTGCAGGATGCTCGTCAGGGCGTCGAAGAACTACGTGAAGAAGGCCTGCGTCAGGTGCAATAAGCACTGACCGCACCCCCGCGTTTTCATGCATTGGTAATTGATTAAAGGACGATCCTATTATGCGCAAACAATTGATGATCCCTGCCCTGCTGGCCATGAGCGTAGCCCTGGCGGCCTGTGCCACTAAACCGAACCCGAATCTGGAACAGGCGCGGACCAACTTTTCGGCCCTGCAGAGCAACCCGCAGGCCACCAAGGTCGCCGCCCTTGAAACCAAGGACGCCAGCGACTGGCTGGACAAGGCTGACAAAGCCTTCCGCGACAAGGAAGACGAGAAAAAAGTCGACCAGTTGGCTTACCTGACCAACCAGCGCGTTGAACTGGCCAAAGAGACCATCAACCTGCGCACTTCCGAAGCCGCCCTGCAGAACGCCTCGGCAGAACGCGCCAAGGCTCGCCTGGATGCCCGCGATGCACAGATCGCCCAGCTCAAGAACAGCCTGAACGCCAAGCAGACCGAACGCGGCACCCTGGTGACCTTCGGTGACGTGCTGTTCGACCTGAACCGTGCCGACCTGAAGCCGGGCGCACAGGGCAACATCGCCAAACTTGCGCAGTTCCTGCAGGAAAACCCTGATCGCAAAGTGATCGTCGAAGGCTATACCGACAGCACCGGTTCCGCGTCCTACAACCAGTCGCTGTCCGAAAGCCGTGCCAACTCGGTACGTGCTGCTCTGGTCCGCGTGGGTGTAGACCCGGCCCGTATCGTGGCAACCGGTTATGGCAAGGAATACCCGGTCGCTGATAACACCAGCAACTCGGGCCGCGCCATGAACCGCCGTGTGGAAGTGACCATTTCCAACGACAACCAGCCAGTGGCACCGCGCTCTTCGCTGCGTTAATCACTGACGTCGGTTGACCCAAAGCCCCGCCTGCTTCAAGCAGGCGGGGCTTTTTCATGGTTTCAATTGCTGTGGTGTCTCTTGCCCCATGCAGCGCACGGCCTGTTTCTTGTTGTTGACCAAGACGCCTGTCAGGCCTTTCTGGGACGTATCGAACAGCACCAGTACGCCATCGATGCATTGCGCCACTTCGGCAGCAGGCGTGGCCGCGATCTTGTAGTCCTCGCCAGGCACGGTCTTGAGCATGGTGAAGTCACTGAGCAACAGGGCATCTTCAGGTTTGGCGAAATGCAGGTAGCCGTAGAACCACAGACACCCGACCGTACCGATGATGGTGCCGATGCCGGTCAGGATCAGTGGAATGAGGTTACGCTCTTCGCTCATTTGGGGCTCTCTGCGGGTTCGGTTTGAGTATCGGATGGATAGTTGGGGACTTCGCCCAGACGGCGCAGGCCGTTGAAGTGCTGTGGGTCCTCGAGATAGCGCAGCATCACCTGACGCCAGAGCGGGTCGGAGAAGGTCTGTACGTGCCCGCCACGGGTCAGTTGCAGCACTCGAGGCAGAGGCGCGGCCTTGTAGAGGCTGATGCCATTGGAAAGCGGCACCAGGGTGTCGTCCATGCTCTGGAAGAGCATCATTGGCGTGCCCTTGAGTTGCGGCAGGCCGTTGATGGCGCTATCCGCGTCGGGGATCAGCCAGGACAGCGGCGTTTTCAGCGGCCAGGTGAGCCAGGAAGTGCCAAGGGTGTAACGGGCGACATCGCGATAGCTGGCGGGCACGCCATCAAGAATCAGCGCCTTGAGTTTGCTACGCTGCTCGGGATGCTGCGACAGATAATGCACACCCAGCGCACCACCAATGCTCTGCCCCAGGACCACCAGAGGTTTGCCTTGTACCTGGGGTTCGGCATCCAGCCAGTCGAATGCAGCCTGAATGTCCTGATAGATGGCCGGCATGCTCGGTGAGCCTTGGGACAGCCCATAACCGCGATAATCCAGCATCAAGACCTGATAGCCCTGCTCGGGCAACCACCAGCTTCCGCCCAGATGCCACGACAGGTTGCCGCCATTGCCATGCAGGTGCAGCACCGTGCCTTTGACCGGCACGCCTTCCTTGGCGGGTAGCCACCAGGCATGCAGACGAGTGCCATCGGCGGCAGTCAGGGTAATGTCACGGTATTGAAGACGGGCCTTTTCAGGCGTGAATGGCAGACCGGGTTCCGGGTAGAACAGCATCGAACTGCAGCCTGTGAGGCTGAAGATCAACACGAGGATGCTGATCAGCTTCAAGTTGAAGGTCCTTTTGGTTGGGGTGATGGCTTTCGCGAATGAGCGGAGCGCCGCCCGATTGCTCCCACTCCACACCCTCACACCGTGGGATTTTATGTTGTGGGAGCGAATTCATTCGCGAACAAAGAGGGCCAGCTACAAAATATTCGAGTAATCGGCCTCGATACGATCCAGGCTCAGGTGGTTGAGGAAGTTGGAGAAGCACATCCAGGCCGACAGGGCGTTCATGTCGCGGAACTGGTCGGGCAGGTATTTGGGTGCGACCACCAGCCCTTCATCCACCAGTTGACGCAAGGTGCGCATATCTTCCAGGGTGGTCTTGCCACAGAACAGCAACGGGACCTGTTCGAGCTTGCCCTTGCGCACGGCCAACTGAATATAGTTGTAAACCATGATGAAACCCTTGAGGTAGGACAAGTCTTTGGTGAATGGCAGCCCGTTGGGCGTCGATCCACGGAAGACACGGCTGGCATTGCCATAGCTTTCCGGCATGCCAAAGCCCTGCTCGCGATAGAACTCGAACACCTGCAGGAAATCGGCGCCCTCCTCGGCCATATGAATGGCGCGGGTGCGGTTGGTCAGTTTGCGCAGGCGGCTTGGGTAGGACGCGAACGCGATGACTTCCATGAGGATCGCCAACCCTTCCTGAGTCACGGTAGATGAAGGCGGCCCCTTGGACAGGAAGGTGCAGATCGGCTGGTTCTGACCATTGAGCGTAGTCCCGACATGCACCAGCCCTTCATGGACCTCAAGCGCGCGGACATCCCGCTCGTTGAACATCGCATCGGTGCGGATCTTGATGTAGTCGGCGCCAGCCGCCGCATCGGCGACGATACCGTCGGACTCGAACACCCGGATGGTTTCCTCGGCTTCGCCAAATACCCTGTTCAGGCGGCTCTGCAGCAGGGAAACGGCATCCTTGGCGGTGAGTATCTTGGGTTCGTCCTTCAGGTCGCCGCGACCGGCAATATTGTTCAGGTAGTCCGAAAGCATCAGCCCCAGATCGGCCAGGGTCGGGTCGCCGGCATGAAATGCATCGGAGGCCGCGCCGTACAGTTCCTGGGAGATCAGCCCGAAGTCCGGCGTGCCACGGGCTTCGAGCATGCGGATCACCATGCGGTATTCCTTGCACATGCGCCGCATGATCTGCCCGACCGGGTTGAACTGGCCCAACTGGCGGGTGATATCGCGCTCGATGTTCTGGAATTCGAGCTTCAAGGCCCCGGAGTCGAACCCCAGAGGGCGATTCTCATAGTAGGCACGGTCCACGGCAGGCAATGCCTTGCCTTTGGCGGCGAGAAAATCCTTGCGTACTTTTTCATCCCACTTCACCGCATCCAGAACACGAATCGGCGTCTGGGCCACGACTATTCGATCCGATAACGCACGAATGGTTTGCTGGTACTCGTCCACCCGGTACTCCTTGGCTGGCGGGCTGCTGCCCTACTACTTGGGTACACGCTGGTAGCGTGCGACCTCCAGGAAAACATCGGAATTGGCCGGATCGTCCAGATAAGCGAACACCTGGTCCAGAGGACTGGTGATCAGAATGCCCTGCCCGATCCCGCTCTCCACTGGCTGGCCAGTGAGGTTCTGCTGATCCACCCATTGTCTGAATCGATCCAGATCCAGGTTGTAGACAACCAGTTCATGGGCATCGGTCACCTCGAATCCGGCCATTACATAGTGAGCGCCATATTTTTCAGGCAATTGCGCCGACAGATACCAGCGGCTGCCATGTTCGGTCACCGTGAAGCGATACTCATCGCGATGCTTGCGATCACCTTTACGATAGCTGACTGCCTTGTAAAGGTTGCCGCTGATGCGGGAAAGCTCGAGTTCAAGGGGCTCGCCCCAGGCATTCTTGCTGGTCCAGGGCCCAAGCAAATGGGCCGGAGCGGCGCTGCCTGCAGGAATGGTGTCCTCGAAAGTCACCAGACAACCGCTCAAGAGCAGGAACGACAGCGCAATCAATGCGCGCCAGGCTTTCATGGTGCTCTCCTGAAAAAAGGGTATCTCATGGGCAGACCGATGAGTCGATCCCAAGGACCAGACGCGTCTGGCGAGTGAGAATACCGAGTATTTCTTCGTCCGCCTGATAGTGCGGGCCATGAAGCAGACCCTGATATTCCATCCGGCGGATAATCCCCGTCAACACCTGTGCATCCTGAACGGGCTGCGACGAGCCGATAACCTGCAGAAACTGATAGGTGCCTTGCAGCAGGATCTCCTGATGGGCAACCACCAGCGGCGCCAGCCGAGGATTGATCAATGCCTCATGGTGAAAGGCGTGCTCGGCAATCAGATACTCGCGGCGAGTCTGCAACTGGTGGCGGATGTATTCCATGGTCATGCGCGCAATATCATCGGCCAGACGCAAGCGGTCAGCCGGGTTGGCGGTGCCGCGGGTCAGCATTTCCCGCAACACGACTTCGGTGTTCTGCCACAGCTTGGCCTGATAGGCTGCGCTGCGCTCGACATACTGAGCGAAGGCATCGGTCAGCAGGTCATCGATGTCCTTGAAGTAGTAAGTGGTGGCCGACAGCGGCACATCCGCTTCAGTGGCAACGGCCCGGTGCCGCACCGCCCGCACACCATCGCGGACCACGATGCGCATGGTTGCATCGAGAATCTTCTGCCGGCGCTGCTCACTCCCCTCCCGACTGGCCTTGCGGCCCTGATACCTGACACTCCTGGCCACGGCGCTGGCAACGTCGGCGGCGCCTTCTTGAGCGATTGTCACGACGGGGGATTCCTTTCTGGTCTGTGCATTCGCGAATGAATTCGCTTACGGGGTAATGCCGATCAGTCAAGGCACAAACAAAACTTGTGGGAGGCAGCTTGCTGGCGAAAAAGGCCTGAAACCCGGCAGATATTCTGCGTCTGTACGCCAAAGTCGCCAGCAAGCTGCCTCCCACAAAGTGATTCATTGACCTTGACTGATCGGCATTCCCCCAACAGCACTCATTCGCGAAAAATCGAGAGATATAAAAAAGCCGCCCTGTTCAGGCGGCTTGTCTTGTAGCTGATTACGCTTGTGGCCGCATGTGCGGGAACAGGATCACGTCGCGGATCGACGGGGAGTTGGTGAGCAGCATCACCAGACGGTCGATGCCGATACCTTCACCGGCCGTTGGCGGCATGCCGTATTCCAGCGCACGTACGAAGTCGGCGTCGTAATGCATGGCTTCGTCGTCACCGGCATCCTTGTCGGCCACCTGGGCCTGGAAGCGCTCGGCCTGGTCTTCAGCGTCGTTCAGCTCGGAGTAGGCGTTGGCAATTTCACGGCCACCGATGAACAGCTCGAAACGGTCGGTGACGTTCGGGTTGTCATTGTTGCGGCGTGCCAGCGGCGAGACTTCGAACGGGTACTGGGTGATGAAGTGCGGCTGCTCCAGCTTGTGCTCGACCAGCTCTTCGAAAATCATCACCTGCAGTTTGCCCAGACCTTCGAAGCCCAGCACCTTGGCGCCAGCTTTCTTGGCGATGGCGCGGGCCTTGTCGATGTCGTTCAGGTCGTCAGCGGTCAGCTCCGGGTTGTACTTGAGGATCGAGTCGAACACCGACAGACGAACGAACGGCTCGCCGAAGTGGAACACCTTGTCGCCATAAGGCACGTCAGTGGTGCCCAGAACCAGTTGCGCCAGTTCGCGGAACAGTTCTTCGGTCAGGTCCATGTTGTCTTCATAGTCGGCGTAAGCCTGGTAGAACTCCAGCATGGTGAACTCAGGGTTGTGACGAGTCGAAACGCCTTCGTTACGGAAGTTACGGTTGATCTCGAACACTTTCTCGAAGCCGCCGACCACCAGGCGCTTGAGGTACAGCTCAGGCGCGATGCGCAGGAACATTTCCATGTCGAGGGCATTGTGGTGCGTCTCGAACGGCTTGGCAGCAGCGCCGCCGGGAATGGTCTGCAGCATCGGCGTTTCGACTTCAAGGAAGTCGCGCTTCATCAGGAAGCTGCGGATGTGGGCAATGACTTGCGAGCGGACACGGAAGGTATCGCGCACTTCTTCGTTGACGATCAGGTCGACGTAGCGCTGACGGTAGCGCTGCTCGGTGTCGGTCAGGCCGTGGTGCTTGTCCGGCAGCGGACGCAGGGACTTGGTCAGCAGGCGCACGCTGGTCATTTCGACGTACAGGTCGCCCTTGCCGGAACGGGCCAGAGTACCTTCGGTGGCGATGATATCGCCCAGGTCCCAGGTCTTGACCGCCGCCAGGGTTTCTTCCGGCAGGGTCTTGCGGTTGACGTAGACCTGGATGCGACCGGTCATGTCCTGGATCACCATGAACGAGCCACGGTTAAGCATGATGCGACCGGCAACCTTGACCGGAATCGCTGCATCGGCCAGCTCTTCCTTGGTCTTGTCAGCATACTTTTTCTGCAGATCGTTGCAGTAGCTGTCGCGGCGGAAGTCGTTGGGGAAGGCCTGTCCCTTGGCGCGCTCGGCAGCAAGCTTTTCCTTGCGCTGAGCGATCAGGGTGTTTTCTTCCTGTTGCAGGGCTTGCGGGTCGAGTTGTTGGTCGCTCATGTCTTTAGATTTTCCATCACAGGTTCGTTGTCCCCCGCCCTCGGCAGGGGATCGCGGGCAAGCCACTCTCACGGATCGAGGTGGCTGCGCGTTATTACAGGCCTTGCTTGAGGCTTGCGATCAGGTACTCGTCGAGGTCGCCGTCGAGCACCTTGTCACAGTCGCTACGCTCGATGTTGGTCCGCAGGTCCTTGATGCGCGAGGCATCCAGAACGTAGGAGCGAATCTGATGACCCCAGCCGATGTCGGACTTGGTGTCTTCAAGCGCCTGGGACGCAGCGTTGCGCTTCTGCACTTCCTGCTCATACAAACGGGCCCGCAGCATTTTCATGGCGGTGTCCTTGTTCGCATGCTGGGAACGTTCGTTCTGGCAACTGACCACGGTGTTGGTCGGAACGTGGGTGATACGTACCGCCGAGTCAGTGGTGTTAACGTGCTGACCACCGGCACCGGAGGAGCGGTAGGTGTCGATCCGCAGGTCGGCCGGGTTGATCTCGATCTCGATGTTATCGTCGATTTCCGGTGACACGAACACCGCCGAGAACGACGTATGGCGGCGTGCGCCGGAGTCGAACGGGCTCTTGCGCACCAGACGGTGAACGCCGATTTCGGTACGCAGCCAGCCAAAAGCGTATTCGCCCTTGATGTGCACGGTCGCGCCCTTGATCCCGGCGACTTCACCGGCGGACAGCTCCATGATGGTGGCGTCGAAGCCGCGCTTGTCGGCCCAGCGCAGGTACATGCGCAGCAGGATGTTGGCCCAGTCCTGGGCTTCGGTGCCACCGGAACCGGCCTGGATGTCCAGGTAGGCGTTGTTCGGGTCCATGTCGCCGCTGAACATGCGGCGGAATTCCAGCTTCTCCAGCAGCTCGCGCAGGCGCTCGACTTCAGCGGCCACATCGTCGACGGCAGCCTGGTCTTCTTCCTCGGCGGACATCAGCAGCAGGTCCTTGGCATCGGCCAGCCCGGACTTCATGTCGTCGAGGGTTTCGACGATCTGCGCCAGCATCGAACGCTCGCGGCCCAGGTTCTGAGCGTACTCGGGGTTGTTCCAGACAGCGGGATCTTCGAGCTCGCGGTTTACTTCGGTCAGACGATCATGCTTGTGATCGTAGTCAAAGATACCCCCGAATGGTTTCGGAGCGCTCGGACAGGTCCTTGATGCTGTTTAGGATCGGGTTGATTTCCATGGTGGGCAGCACTCGCAGGCGAAATTTTCAAAGCCGACGAGTATACCCCAGGGAGAGTCCTGAAAGCAGCCCGTTCTACAGGAGTTATGGCATCGGACTGCGTACAGGAAGATCAGCCGCCTACCGCCACCTGATTACGACCACTGTGTTTGGCCAGATACAGGCCCTTGTCGGCATCGAGGATCAGTTGTCGGCTGCTGAGGCCGTTCTGCGGTATCACGGTCGCCACGCCAATACTGACTGTCAACGTCGAACCCGGTGCCGGAGCAATGTGCGGGATATTCATGCCCATCACGCTCTGGCGCAGCTTTTCGGCCAGCAGCCGAGCGCCACCGGGCGTGGTATTGGGCAGGACCATGGCGAACTCTTCGCCGCCATAACGGGCCGGCAAATCGGACGGACGGCTGCAACTGGCGCGAATCGCCTTGGCCACCTGACGCAAGGCTTCGTCGCCTTCGAGGTGACCGAAGTTGTCGTTGTAGGCCTTGAAGTAGTCCACATCGATCATCATCAGCGACAGCTGACTCTGCTCACGGGTCGCCCGGCGCCACTCCAGCTCCAGGTATTCATCGAAATGACGACGATTGGAGAGGCCGGTCAGGCCATCGGAGTTCATCAGGCGTTGCAGCACCAGATTGGTGTCGAGCAGTTGCTGCTGGCTGACCCGCAAGGCGCGGTAGGCCTCATCGCGCTGCAACAGGGTCATGTAGGAGCGGGAGTGGTAACGGATGCGCGCCACCAGTTCGATGGTGTCGGGCAGCTTGACCAGATAGTCGTTGGCTCCCGCGGCAAACGCCGCACTCTTGATCAACGGGTCTTCCTTGGTGGAAAGCACGATGATCGGGATGTCACGGGTCATGGGGTTGTTGCGGTATTCGCGCACCAGTGTCAGCCCGTCCAGCCCCGGCATGACCAGATCCTGCAGGATGACCGTCGGCTTGATCTGCATGGCCTGGGCAATGGCCTGATGGGGATCGGCACAGAAGTGGAAGTCGATGGACTCTTCATTGGCCAGACCACGGCGCACGGCTTCACCGATCATCGCCTGATCGTCCACCAGCAGCACCATCGCCGAGTTTTCATCGGCAGTCTTCAATTCTTCGGGCTGCACGTCATGCATGATGCGTCTCCTGGTCACCGGTGGCGGGTGAATTCACCTGGAAAGTCATTGGGCGAATACCTCGGTCAGGCGAGGCGCGATAGTCTGCAATGGCCGGATTTCGACGGCAGCATCAATTGCAGCGGCAGCCTTTGGCATGCCGTAGACAGCAGAACTGGCCTGATCCTGAGCGATGGTCAGAAAGCCCTGCTCGCGCATCAATTTAAGCCCTTGAGCTCCATCTCGACCCATGCCGGTCAATAAAACACCCACTGCATCACCATTCCAGTAGCGGGCCACACTCTCGAAGAAAACATCGATAGAAGGCCTGTAGATTTCGTTTACAGGTTCAGCCGTATAAGCCAGCGTACCATCCTTCAACAAGCGGATATGGTGGTTGGTCCCTGCCAGAAGCACCTGACCGCGTTGCGGCGGCTCTCCCTCCCGGGCCAGACGCACCGGCAACCCCGACGCTGTACACAGCCAGTCGGCCATACCCGCAGCAAATACCTGGTCCACATGCTGCACCAGGACGATAGCCGCCGGAAAACTCGCCGGCAGCCCTTTCAATAGAATTTCCAGCGCCGCCGGGCCTCCGGCCGACGAGCCGATGGCAACCAGCCCCTGACGCATGGCGGTCTGGCGCAACGACGGTGGCGCCGTTCGCTCACGAGGTGCGCGCTGGCCGATCAGCCAGCCGATATTCAATATCTTGCGCAGCAGTGGCGCGGCGGCTTCCCGCGGGTTACCTGCACCGATAGCAGGGGTATCCACCACATCCAGTGCGCCATGGCCCATGGCCTCGAACACACGGTGGACGTTCTGCTCACGGTCAACAGTCACAAGAACGATAGCGCAGGGTGTTTCGGCCATGATCTGGCGCGTGGCCTCGACCCCGTCCATGACCGGCATGATCAGGTCCATCAGGATCAGATCCGGCGTCTGCTCGGCGCAAAGCCGAACCGCTTCGGCACCATTGCCGGCCACCCAGGCGATCTGATGTTCAGGCTCGAATGCCACTGCCCGGCGCAAGGCTTCTACGGCCATGGGCATGTCATTGACGATGGCGATCTTCATTCTTGAGCATCCCCTATCAATTCAGCGACGGCATCAAGCAAGGCATCGTCGTGGAAGCTGGCCTTGGCCAGATAATAGTCGGCGCCCGCATCCAGGCCACGGCGCCGGTCTTCTTCACGATCCTTGTAGGAAACCACCATCACTGGCAGAGATTGCAACCGAGTATCCCGACGCACCAGGGTCACCAGTTCGATGCCGTCCATGCGCGGCATGTCGATGTCGGTGATCAGCAGATCAAAGTCCTCGGCACGCAAGGCATTCCAGCCATCCATGCCATCAACGGCAACCGCCACTTCATAACCGCGGCCGACCAGCAACTTGCGCTCCAGCTCACGGACCGTCAACGAGTCATCGACCACCAGTACACGCTTGCGCGCCACATGGTCGACCTGACGGTTACGCCGGTCTATGCGCTCCAGGCGCCCGGTATTGAGCAGTTTCTCTACCGAGCGCAGCAAATCTTCGACATCGATGATCAGCACCACCGAGCCATCGTCGAGCAAAGCGCCAGCGGACACATCCTGAACCTTGCCCAGGCGGGCATCAAGGGGCATGACCACCAGCGTGCGCTCGCCAATGAACCGCTCCACCGCAACGCCGTAGACGGCATCACGCTCGCGAATCACCACCACCTTGAGCGCCTCATCGCTGCGCTGTGACTGAGGACGGTTCAATAACTGGCTGGCAGAAACCAGGCCGACATGGCGGTCTTCATGCCAGAAATGCTGGCGCCCTTCCAGTTGCACGATATCTTCGGGCTGCAGATCACGCATGCGTTCGATATGCGCCAGCGGGAAGGCATAGGCTTCGCCGCCCACCTCCACCACCAGACTGCGCACGACCGAAAGCGTCAGTGGCATTTCGATGCGGAAGCAACTGCCTTCACCGGCCCATTGCCGCAACTCGACACTGCCGTGCATCTGGCGAACCATGTGCTGCACGGCGTCCAGGCCTACGCCACGACCGGAAATTTGCGTGACCTTGTCCCGCATGCTGAAGCCCGGCAGGAACAGGAAGCTCAGCAGTTCCTCTTCGCTCAACTGCGCCGCGGTTTCGGCTGGCGACAGTTTGCGCTCGATGATATTGCTGCGCAGACGTTCGAGATCCACGCCATTGCCATCGTCGCTGAGCTGCACAACCAGCAGGCCTGCCTCATGAGAGGCGCGCAGAAGAATCTGCCCTTCCGGGTCTTTGCCCAGCTCCTTGCGTCGCTCGGGAGATTCGATGCCGTGGTCCACGGCATTACGCAGCAGATGGGTCAGGGGCGCTTCCAGCTTTTCAAGCACATCACGGTCGACCTGAGTCTTTTCGCCCTCGATTTTCAGACGAACCTGCTTGCCCAGCTCACGCCCCAGATCGCGAACCATGCGCGCCTGACCAGTGAGCACATCGGCAAACGGGCGCATCCGGCAGGCCAGAGCAGTGTCATACAGCAACTGCGCTCGCTGCCCCGACTGCCAGCCGAACTCATCCAGTTCGGCGGCCTGCTGGATCAGCATCTGTTGAGCCTGGGACAGAAAATCGCGGGCATCATCCAGAGCTTTCTGTGCGTCAGGTTCCAGACCCGCATCGCCAAAACATGCCCCAAGCACTTCCAGGGCCCTGTCGCTGCTGACCTGCAGGCGCTTGAGGCGCTGCATGCCGGCCTGCAAGGGTTTCATGCGCTGGGTTTCCACCAGCGCCTTGCTCGACAGATCCAGCAGGCCATTGAGCCGTTCGGCGGTGACCCGCAAGACCCGCTCGCCGCCATCGGACACCCGGCGCTCGCGTGTCGCGGCAGGCGCTGGCGTGGGCTCAGGCTCGACCGCCACAGGCTCGGGGGGCGGCGGCGGTTCGAGACGCAGAGCGGCAGCCAGCGCATCGAGGGATGACGGATTGCTGCCCGGTGTCGGCACCAGCAGCGGCTCGATCAGCGGCATATCGCTGTCTTTCAATGGATCGGCTAACGGCTCTGGCAATGCATCAGGCAGCAGGTCAGGCAAGGTAACGTTGACCTGGCGCGGCGCTCCGGCTCCGGAAGCCAGCAGTGCATTCACTCGTTCGACATAGCTGTCGATATCGCTCTGCCCGATGCTGCTGTCAGTCGGCGTGGCAATGCGCATCAACAGGTCGGTGCCCGAGAGCAAGGCGTCGATGTGTTCGGCCTGGAGCAGCAGCCGCCCTTCCTGGGCGCTGACCAGACAATCCTCCATGACATGGGCCACGCTGACGCCGTAATTGACCCCGACGATCCGCGCCGCGCCCTTGAGGGAGTGGGCGGCGCGCATGCAGGCTTCCAGTTGGTCGGCCAGGGTCGGATTGCGCTCCAGCTCCAGAAGGCCGGCACTCAGCACCTGGGTCTGGGCTTCGGCTTCCAGGGTGAACAGCTCGAACAGTGAGGCGTCGCGCATTTGATCGGGGGTCATGTCAGGCTCCGGTTGATCGCCGCCAACAACTCATCTTCATCGAGCAAACGCAGACTGCGACCCTTCCATTGCAGGACACCACGAGTAAATCGTGCATTGGCATGCGTGCCGGAAGCCGACGCCGCATTCAGATGGCGCTCTTCCATGGCGTGAATGCCATCGACTTCATCCACCGGCACCACCACCGGGCCGCCTTGTGCGGCGATGATCAGCATGCGCGGTACAACACGCCCGCTGGTGGCCAGCACCGAACCGCTGTCGAGCCCCAGCAGTTCGACCAGAGAAATGCATGCCACCAGGGCGCCACGCACATTGGCCACCCCCAGCAGCGCACGGGAACGCTGATGGGGCAACGAATGGATGGCCTGATCGGGCGCGACTTCCGCCAGACTGCGGGTCGCCAGCCCGAGCCACTCATCACCCAGGCGAAAGACCAGGATCGAGCGAGTCTGGACATCACGCTGCAGCTGGCTGCCCTGAAACTGGTCGCGATGCTCCTGAAGCAGGGAATAGCGATCGAGCAGGCGAGTGGCGGCAGCGGAGTACACCGCACAGTTGCGGCAATGAATGTGCTCCGGCAATACCGGACAGGAACGGTCACCATGAACACCGATGCGGTTCCAGCAGTCATCGATGGCCTGGGCGTCGTCGTGAGTCAGACTCGCAAGAGTGGACAGCCCCGTCATCGATTGCTTCCTTGTTTATTGGCGCCACGGGTGGCACGTTCCTGCAGGCGGCGGGCACCGGCACTGTCCCCTTGCGAGGCCAGCAAGGCAGCCAGTTGTGCCAGGGACTCAGGATGCTGCGGCTGCAAATACAGCGCCTTGCGATAGAAACCCTGAGCCTGCGCCACACTGCCCTCCACTTCGCTGAGCAGCCCCAGCCAGTAGAACACCTGCGCCACCGGCTCGTGCCGCTGCAGATAACGCTCGCAGGCCGCACGCGCTTCCACGCTTTTGCCCTCGTTGGCCAGACTGGCAATGGTCGCCAGTTGGGTCGCGGCATCGTCGCCACCGGTGGCAGCGGGCGCTGGCCGGGAAGGAACGGGCGGACTGGCTGGTGCAGGCGCAGGTGCGAAAGGCCGTGGCGCGGGCCGGGCAGGCTCGCGAACCGGTGGCGCGACGCTACGGGCAATCGGAACAGGCTCGGCCAGTACTGGCGCACTGGCGTCCTGGCCGGGCGCATGCCTGAAGGCGAACGATTGCGCGATACCGGCAGAGCGCATGCCGACCCGGCTCAGCAGATTACCCTCGGCGGGACCTATGAATAACACGCCGTCTTCACGGGTCAGACGCTTGAGCACCTTGAATACATGACGTTGCGTGGCCTGATCGAAATAGATCACCAGATTGCGACAGAACACAAAATCGTAGGGTTCCTGAGTCGCCAGAGCCGGGTCCAGCAGATTGCCGGCCTTGAAGTTAACCTGCGCACGTACCCGGTCCTCAACCTGATAACCCTCTTCCACTGGCTTGAAATGCCGGTCGCGAAAGCCCAGATCAGTGCCACGGAACGAGTTCTTGCCATAGATGCCGCGAACGGCCTTTTGAATCGACAGGGGGCTGATATCGATGGCGTCGATCTTGAAATGCTGCGCGCCGATGTTGGCATCGAACAGCGCCATGGCAATGGAGTAAGGCTCCTCGCCGGTCGAGCACGGCAAACTGAGAATACGCAGTGGCCTTGAGTTCTTGAGCGTCATCAGGCGCTCCGATGACAGCTTGCCCAGGGTCAGGAAGGACTCGGGGTAACGGAAGAACCAGGTTTCCGGGACGATGACCGCTTCGATCAGGGCCTGCTGCTCGTCAGGCGAACTCAGCAGTAACTGCCAATAGGCTTCATCGTCTGCAGCAGTGGTGTTCTGAGAGCGCTGGCGCAGCGCTCGCACAATGATAGCCTCGCCCACAGAGGTGACATCCAGACCAATGCGATCCTTGAGAAAACTGAAAAAGCGCGAGTCATCACTCATGGCGCATCCTCAAGAAGCTCCAGATCAAGCGGAGGTATGGGGTACAGCAGTTCACGCACGGGCTCGGTCAACAGCTCCTGAACGTGAATCCATTGCAACAGTCCCTGCTCGTCCTCCCGAACCGGCCCCAGATAAGGTGCCAGACGGTTTTCCAGGCCGTACTCCTTGAACTCCGAAGCCGGGCAACGCAAGGTCTCGGTCGCCTGCTCCAGGATAAGCCCGAGCAACTGTGCCGGGTGCGCATCGTCATGACGATAATGCACCAGCACCATGCGGGTACTGGTGCGTGCAGGTGCCGCCTGCCCGGAACTCAGGGCGCTGATGTCGATGACCGGCACGATTTCGCCACGGTGGGCGAAGATCCCCGCCACCCAATGGGGCACGTGAGCGATAGCCTTCAGTTTCACGCGCGGCAGGATTTCGGAGATCTCGATGGCCTCCAGCGCGTAACGCTCCTCGCCGATGCGGAACAACAGAAACAGCTTGTTCGCGACCGGCGCAGGGCCCTGGCGTTTGGGTGAGAGATCCATCATGACCCGGACTCAGACTTTGAAACGCGAGACGCCACTGCGCAGCCCTACCGCGACCTGACTCAACTCGTCGATGGCAAAGCTGGCTTGACGCAATGAGTCGACAGTCTGGCTGCTGGCATCGGCCAGTTGCACCAGGGCCTGATTGATCTGCTCCGCGCCCGTGGCCTGGGCCTGCATCCCCTCGTTGACCATCAGCACACGCGGTGCCAGGGCCTGGACCTGATGAATGATCTGCGAAAGCTGCTCGCCCACCTGAGTGACTTCGAACATGCCGCGGCGCACTTCTTCGGAGAACTTGTCCATACCCATCACGCCCGCGGAAACCGCTGACTGGATTTCGCGAACCATCTGCTCGATGTCGTAGGTCGCAACGGCCGTCTGGTCGGCCAGACGGCGCACTTCAGTGGCAACCACCGCGAAACCGCGACCGTATTCACCGGCCTTCTCGGCCTCGATGGCGGCATTGAGCGACAACAGGTTGGTCTGGTCGGCGACCTTGACGATGGTCACCACCACCTGGTTGATGTTGCCGGCCTTCTCGTTGAGGATCGCCAGCTTGGAGTTGACCAGATTGGCCGCGCCCATCACCTGATGCATGGTGTCTTCCATGCGCGCCAGCCCTTGCTGGCCGGAGCCTGCCAGGACCGAAGCCTGATCGGCGGCAGAGGTCACTTCCGTCATGGTGCGCACCAGATCACGGGAAGTGGCGGCGATTTCACGGGAGGTGGCGCCGATTTCAGTGGTCGTGGCTGCGGTTTCAGTGGCGGTAGCCTGTTGCTGGCGGGAAGTGGCAGCAATTTCGGTCACGGAAGTGGTGACCTGAACCGAGGAACGCTGCGCCTGGGCAACCAGTGCGGTCAGTTCGGTCATCATGTCGTTGAAGCCGGTTTCCACCGCGTTGAACTCATCCTTGCGCGCCAGATTCAGACGCGAACTCAAGTCACCGGTACGCATGACGTCGAGGATTTTCACGATGAGCTGCATGGGCGCGGTGATAGAGCGCATCAGCAGCAGACCGCACGAAGCCGCTGCAATGAGCGCGATCAGCAGGGAAAAGACCATGCTGATCTTGGCACCCAGAACGGCAGTGACAATGTTCTCGGTCGCCTTGTCGGCCAATAGCTTGTTGGCGACGATGATATCGTTGAGCTGTTTGCGGCCATCGCTCCAGACCGGATTCACCTGCTCGTAGAACTCGGCACGCGCCTTGGCATAGTCGCCCATTCCATAGGAAGCATGAACTTCCTTGAGCATGCGGCTATAGATTTCGCGCCGCTTTTCGAACAGGGCAAAGTTGGCCCTCTCGGCGTCGTCGAAAATGGATTTCTTGTAACCGTCGATCTGAACCTGAAGATTATCTTCAAACCCTTCGAACTGGGCCTGTTCCTGCTTGGTCAGAGGTCGAGCCTTGCCTTCACCGATCAGCTCCAGAGTACGAATGTAGCTTTCGCCCCAGGAACTGCGCACCAGGGTGCTGTAATAGACGCCTGGAAGCGCATCGAGGCGGACCTGTTCCTCGCTGGACTCAATCGACAACAAGCGCGAGTAAGACACAACCACCATCAACAGCATGATCGCGATGATGACGGCAAAACTCGCCAAAATCCTTTGGCGCAGAGTCCAGTTCTTCACAGTCAGTCCTCAAGAGTTCAACAACGGCATCTGGCCGTGTTCAAGAAGCGGACCGACAGACGGTCCAAGCGGCCTGAGTATAGCCCAGGCTTTTGTGTATTAGCGTGTTGCAAGGAAAGGAAATTGAAAGTGGCGATATTGGCGGGTTAGTTCAGAAAACCTGCGGACGGGAGAGGTGCGTTTATTACGGGTATCAAGTAAGCGTTGTCATCCGGAGGGCTATCGACAGTGACATAGCCCTCGCCTCTGTTCAGCCATTTTTACTGAGCCTGACGCACCTGCTCTTCCAGCTCGGACTTGAGGCCCGGAGCCAGCTTCAACTGACGTGCCAGTTCGTCAAGGTAGGCCCTTTCCATGAAGTGTTCCTGATCCACCAGAATCACGCTGGCGATATACATCTCGGCCGCCATTTCCGGTGTTTTTGCCGCTCGTGCCACTTCCGAAGGATCAAGCGGCTTGTGCAGTTCGGCGTGCAGCCAGTGTTGCAATTCGTGGTCGTTGCTCAGCTTGCTGAACTCGCCTTCGATGAGTTCGCGCTCACGCTCGTCGACATGGCCGTCAGCCTTGGCTGCCGCCACCAGAGCCCGCAGGATGGCCTGGCTGTGTTCTTCGGCCTGAGACTCGGGCAAGCGGTCGATGGTCTGGGGCTCCCGCTGGGCAGTCACGCCCTGACTGGCCTGCCAGTTGCTGTAAGCCTTGTAGGCCAATACGCCCAGCGCGGCCAGACCGCCATAGGTCAATACTTTGCCGCCCATCCCGGAGCGCTTGCCCTTGAGCAGGCTCATGGCACCGGCCGCCAGCGCACCGCCGCCCGCACCGGACAGCAAACTCCCCAGCCCGCCGCTCTTGCCTCCGGACTTGGAGCCCGAAAGCAGGCTGCCCAGTCCGTTTACCAGTGCGTCGCTGCCGGATGAACGCTTGCCGGATTTGCCGCTTACCTTGTCTTGCAACATGTTTTGTCCAGACTTGAGCAACTGGTCAAGCAAACCACGCGTATTCATGAGAAACCTCCACAGGTCTAGTCAGATAATTCATTGACACGCAGGTTAATGGGAAGTCTCACAAGGGTGATTCAAGGTGTGCATCTGAATGTTGCAGATGATGCGGCCCGGGCAATCGCTTCATTACTGAAAAGTTAACCCGCAACCTGTGCAACCCTGACCCGTTTCCAAGGTCAATTCCCCCAGAGATATCACGCGCCCATCCGGGCGCATCGATAATAGATTCCAGACACCTCATGAATACGCCATCCCATCCGTGCTGCTTTACCGGAGCTTGCCTGAAGTGACGTCAAGCATTGGTTTTCCAGCGGGCATGAGCGAAACGGCCCGGACGATAAGAAACAAGGACTGGAGCCAGACGTCTCTGGGGCCGGTAGAACAGTGGCCTGCCTCACTGAAAACCGCGCTGAATCTGATCCTGAACTCACCGGAGTCGATGTATCTGCTCTGGGGACCGGAGCTGATCTTTTTCCATAACGACACCTACACGCCGATTCTCGGGCCGCGCAAGGACAATGCCATCGGCGCGCACGCCACGAAACTGTGGGCCGATGTCTGGGACCAGGTCGCACCCATGGTGCAAGACGCTCTTGCCGGCAAGACCTGCCAGTACAAGGACATGCCGCTGACCATGGCTCGCTATGGCGAGACCGAACAGACCTGGTGGTCGTTTTCCTTTTCTCCGCTGATCGATGAGCACGGCGTGACCGTCGGAATGTTCTGCATCACCAAGGAAACCACCCGCTATGTCCTGGACAAACAGGCACTGGAATCCAGCGAGCAGAAACGACAGCAACTGATCGACGACCTGATCGAACTGGAAAAGCAGCAGACCGCCAAGCTCGAACAGCGGACTGCCGAGCTGAATACCTTCTGGGATATCTCCCCGGACCTGCTGGCGATGGTCGACTTCAAGGGGCATTTCCTGCGGGTAAATCCAGCGTGGTGCGCAGTGCTGGGTCGAGAGCCCCGAGAGTTGATCGGGCACTCGATTCTGGATCTGGTTCATCCTGACGATATAGCCAGAACCCAGGATGCCCTGCGACACGCCATCGGCAATGTGCTGCCATTGTTTGAAAACCGTTACATGCACAAGGACGGCAGTTATCGCTGGATCGGCTGGACCTCTGCGCCGGGCGGCGGTCTGGTTTTCGCACTGGGCAAGCACATTACCCATGAGAAACTGCACTCCGAAGCCCTGCGCATTGCCGAAGAGGCCCTGCGCCAGTCACAGAAAATGGAGGCTGTCGGGCAACTTACCGGCGGCCTGGCCCATGACTTCAATAACCTGTTGATGGGCATCACCGGCAATATCGAACTGCTCCAGTCACGGGTGAATCAGGGCCGCACAGACCTGGGCCGCTATATCTCCAGCGCCCTTGAAGGTTCGAGACGTGCTGCTGCCCTCACCCATCGGCTGCTGGCATTCTCACGGCGCCAGACCCTGGCGCCGAAAGCCACCCATGTCGATCAACTGGTCGCGGGCATGGAAGAACTGATCAACCGCACCGTCGGACCGGCCATCGACATGCAGGTCCTGCGCACCCACGACCTGTGGTCGACCATGGTTGACCCCCATCAACTGGAAAACTCGCTGCTCAACCTGTGCATCAATGCCAGGGATGCCATGCCGGACGGCGGCACGCTGAAGATCGAAACTGCCAATCGCTATCTGGATGATCCGACAGCAGCCAGGTACGAGATGGTCGCGGGGCATTACGTGGCGCTCTGTGTCAGCGATAACGGTACCGGGATGACTGAAGAAGTGGTCGCCAGGGCATTCGATCCGTTCTTTACAACCAAGCCCATCGGCATGGGCACGGGTCTTGGCCTGTCGATGATCTATGGTTTTGCCCGGCAATCCGGCGGCGGCGTCAGCATTGATTCCCGGCCCGGGAAAGGCTCGAAGATCTGCATTCTTCTGCCGCAGTTCCTTGGCGACAGCGAGCCGGTCGAACATGACAGCAGCCTCGATATTCCACTCGCTCCGAGCGCAGGCGGCGAAACCATCCTGGTGGTGGACGACGAACCGGCCGTGCGCGCGCTGATGAGCGAAGTGCTCGAAGAACAGGGCTACAACGTCCTGGAAGCCGAGCATGGAGCTGCGGCCCTGGTGATTCTGCAATCCAGGGTAACCATTGATTTGCTGATCACCGATGTCGGCTTGCCCGGCGGCATGAATGGCCGCCAGGTGGCGGATGCGGCCAGGACGGTGCGTCCGGATCTGAAAGTGCTGTTCGTGACCGGTTACGCCGAGAACGCCGCCCTGGAGCAGGACACGCTTGAACCGGGAATGCATGTGCTGACCAAGCCGTTTGCAATCACCACACTGAGCAACCGCATCACTGAACTGCTGGATGGAGCGGCACAGGAACCTGACTGAGCCCCTGTGCCTGAGTGATCAGTCCCGCAGATCGGACTCGTGGATCGGCTGGTCACGGTGGGTCGCACGCTGATACTGCGCAGGCCAGACCGCCTTGCGTCCGCCCAGATCGTCATCGGCATGCAACGGCCAGTACGGGTCGCGCAGCAACTCACGCGCCAGCAGGATGATGTCGGCCTGACCGGTGCGCAGGATATGCTCGGCCTGTGCGGGTTCGGTGATCAGGCCCACCGTGCCGGTGGCAATCTCCGATTCCTTGCGCACCCGCTCGGCAAAGCGCGTCTGGTAACCGGGGCCGACCGGGATTTCCGCATTGGCCGACGTGCCGCCCGATGAAACGTCGATCAGATCGACACCCAGTGCCTTCAGGCGACGCGCCAGCTCCACCGTTTCGTCAGGGTTCCAGCCGTCTTCCACCCAGTCGGTGGCCGATACACGGACAAACAACGGTAACTCTTGCGGCCAGACATCCCTCACGGCTTCGGTCACTTGCAGCGTCAGGCGAATACGGTTTTCAAACGAACCGCCGTACTGGTCGGTGCGCTGGTTGCTCAGTGGCGAAAGGAATTGATGCAGGAGATAGCCGTGGGCGGCGTGAATCTCGACCACCTTGAAACCCGCGACCAGGGAACGACGGGCGGCGTCGACAAAAGACTGGATCAAGCCCTGGATCTGGCTTTCGCTCAGTTGTACCGGGGCCGTGTGTTGCGGATCAAAGGCAATGGCCGATGGCCCCCGGGGTTTCCAGCCACCTTCACTCTCGGGCACGCTGCCATGCTTGCCCAGCCAGGGACGCCAGGTGCTGGCCTTGCGTCCGGCGTGGGCCAGTTGAATACCTGCCACCGAGCCCTGGGACTCGATGAAACGGGTGATGCGTTGCAGGGGCTCGATCTGCTCATCGTTCCACAGGCCAAGATCCTGTGCCGTGATGCGGCCATCTTCGGTCACGGCAACGGCTTCACTGAACACCAGCCCCGCACCGCCCACGGCACGACTGCCCAGGTGGACCAGATGCCAGTCGTTGGCCAGGCCATCGACACTGGAATACTGGCACATGGGGGAAACAGCGATGCGGTTGGGGAGTTTCAGCTGGCGAAGGGTGTAGGGCTCAAGCAGCAGGCTCATGGCGACCTCTCAGGTTGAAAATCAGGCGCTGGACTGTTTTGTGTCTACAGAGACTAGTCGACAACGTGAAAGGTGGCCGGGTTCCGGCTGATCAGCGGGGTGCTATGTGGGTCACCATCAACTGCACCGTTTCATTGCCGCGAAACTCGTTGAGGTCCAGTTTGTAAGCCAGTTCGACCCAGCGGATGTTGGGATTGGGCCAGATGTCGCGATCAACGCCGAAAGCGATGCCATCCAGCTTTACCGAGCCACACTCGGTCCTGAGCACCATTTTCAAGTGCCGCTCACCGACCACACGCTGCTCGACCAGCTGGAAGACGCCATGAAACAGCGGCTCGGGGAAATGCTGACCCCATGGCCCGGCGTTGCGCAGTGCCCGCGCCAGCTCCAGATGAAACTCTTCGACTGCCAGCGTACCGTCCGAGAGCAACCGCCCGGTAAGGTCTTCTTCGCTGAGCTGACGACGCACCTCCAGGTCGAAGGCTTCGGCAAACATCGGAAAGTTCTCTTCCGGCAGGGACAGGCCTGCGGCCATGGCGTGCCCACCGAACTTGCTGATCAGTTGCGGGTGACGAGCGGCAACGGCGTCCAGCGCATCGCGAATATGAAAGCCTTGTACCGAGCGAGCCGAGCCTTTCAACACGCCCTCCCCTGCACTGGCGAAGGCAATGGTCGGGCGGTGGTAACGCTCTTTCAGGCGCGAGGCAAGAATGCCGATGACGCCCTGGTGCCAATCGGGCTCGAACAGGCATAACCCGAACGGCATGGACTCCACCGGCAAGTCCTTGAGCTGGGCCAGTGCCTCGCGCTGCATGCCTTGCTCGATGGATTTGCGATCCTGATTCAGCTCATCCAGTTGCACCGCCATTTCCCGGGCCAGGACCGGGTCATCGCACAGCAGGCATTCGATCCCCAGGCTCATGTCATCCAGACGACCCGCCGCATTCAGCCGTGGGCCAAGGATGAAGCCCAGATCGGTGGAGGTGATGCGCGAAGGTTCACGACGCGCCACTTCAAGGATGGCCCGCAACCCCGGCCGGGCACGACCGGCGCGAATCCGCATCAGGCCCTGATGCACCAGAATGCGGTTATTGGCGTCCAGCGGTACAACGTCGGCCACGCTGCCCAAAGCCACAAGATCAAGCAGATCGCCCAGATTGGGCTCGGCACGTTGCTGGCTGTTGAACCAGTCGATGGCCCGCAAACGTGCTCGAAGGGCCATCAGCACGTAGAAGATGACCCCGACACCTGCCAGTGACTTGCTGGGGAACGTACAGCCGGGCTGGTTCGGGTTGACGATGGCGTCAGCTTGCGGCAGTTCATGGCCCGGCAAGTGGTGATCGGTCACCAGCACACTCAGCCCCGCCGCCTTGGCCGCCGCCACGCCTTCGACGCTGGAAATGCCGTTATCCACAGTGACCAGCAATTGAGGATCGCGTTGCAAGGCTACTTCGACGATTTCCGGGGTCAGGCCATAGCCGTACTCGAAACGGTTGGGAACCAGATAATCCACATGCGCAGCGCCAAACAGGCGCAGCCCCAGCACTCCGACCGTACTGGCCGTCGCACCGTCGGCATCGAAATCCCCGACGATCAGAATACGCTGGCGCTCCTGCAACGCTGTCACCAGCAACTCTACTGCCGCATCGATGCCCTTGAGTTGCTGATACGGGATCAAGCGTGCCAGCCCTTTGTCCAGTTCAGCCTCGGACATCACGCCCCGTGCGGCGTACAGCCGGGTGAGCAAGGGCGGCAGGTCGCCAAGAAAAGGCAGTGTATCGGGCAACAGACGGGGTTCGATGCGCATGCGGTTCAGCTGATTCTCTGTGTATTCAACAATCGGGTCGGGACGTTAAAGGCCGGGCTGTCAGCCGCGCTCACCCGCCAGCCACTGCAACTGCACTTCGTGCTGGCCGCGATCGTCGGTCACGAACACAGTGCCTTCGCTGATCATCACATCCCACTTGATGACCCGTGGCATATCCTTGGCCAGTTGCTCCAGGACTTCCTGCGGCACAGCCGCGATGTTGACGTTCTTCAGGTTCTTGACCGCCGGAACCACCTTGCCTTCCCAGACACGCAGGCTGCCATAGGCCAGCAGGCTGGTGCGCTCGGTACGACGCGAACACCAGGTCAGGCGATCGGCGTCAGGCTGGCCGACCTCGATCCAGTGCAGGACACGGTCATCGAGACTTTTTTCCCAGAGCGCCGGTTCGTCGACTTCAGAAAGGCCACGACCGAAAGATAATTGCTCGTTGTACCAGAAGGCATAGGCAAGCAGACGCACGGTCATGCGTTCTTCAGTCTCGGACGGATGACGGGCGATTGTCTGCTTGACGCTTTCATAGACCCCACGATCAAGATCGGTGAGGTTCAGTTCGAATTTGTAGGTCGTGGACGGCTGGGCCATGAACGGGCTTCTAGAGTCGGGGAAAAGGCGCAAGTCTAACCGATACCGGCCCGTGGAACGACCTCATTGCCCCGGCACGCAAAATACACTGGCCTGATGGCGCACATTGATGCAACTTAAGCCTTCAGCAAAAGCGGCTCTGTTGACATTGATGTCAGGATTCAAAGCACTTGTGACGCAACCGTGACGATAACGATCCAATCACGGTCCGTTCACTTGAATATTATTTTTCGGGATGAAACCAGAGAATGTCTTTTCTCGCCTCGCCGTCTGCAGGATCGCGTCTGACCAGATTGCTGCTGATCCTGGTGGTATCCGGATTACCCTCCATCAGCCAGGCCAAAGAGACATTGATCTGGCTGATGCGGGACATGCCCCCCGTGACGATGTTTTCCGGCCCTTATCAGGGCCAGGGCGCCATCGATCTGTTCATGCCGGTCCTCACAGCCCGCATGCCCGAGTACGAACATGTGCTGATGCGGGTCAACCGGGCCCGGGGCACACAGATGCTCAACGACCCGAACCTGACCTGCGATCCCACCTTGCTGTGGACCGAAGCACGGGCCAGGACCATCGTGTTTTCGATTCCGACTTATATCGTGTTCAGCAACGGGCTGGTGGTGCGCAAGGATGATATGCACCTGTTCTCGCCGTTCATCGCCGACGGCCATGTCGACCTGCGGGCGCTGCTGGACAGCAAGAGCATCAAGCTGGGTGTCGTTGCCGAGCGCAGTTACGGGAGCGTGATAGACGAAGTTCTCAGCCATACCCCAAGACAGGAATTGAACGAGCACTATGGCAACGATGCCGTCGGCAGCCTGCTGCAAATGGAGCGACTGGGACGTCTGCAAGCCCTGATCAGCTATTGGCCAGAAGCCCGCGCCCTGGCCATGGTCCAGGGGATAAGACCGGAAGAACTGGCCTTCCTGCCGGTCAAGGACACCCCAAAATACCAATTCACCCATATTGGCTGCTCCGACACCCCGCAAGGCAGGCAAGCCATGGAAATCATCAACCGGGAAATGCGCACGCTGCGCGAAACCAGCCTGTTGAATTTCTATGCAAACTGGCTGGACCCCGAGCTGCGTGAGCAGTACATAAAGGATGCCAAGGCCTTCTTCGAGACGAATTAGGTGCTGTACGAAATGTATTCAGCGCAGTAAACCGATGTGCAGATATATTTCAGACAAAAGAAACCCCGGACAGAGGGGAGAACTGCCCGGGGCAAACACCTGGGAGGTTTTCGATCACCGGAGCACAATGATCGAACCTGCCACAATTTATGTGAACGCTCGCAAGGAAGAAGGTTCCTGGCTCGTTCAGGCAAAAGCCGGCGCGGTGAACCCGCGACTCGATTCGGCGTGGCGCATCGCGGCGATCATGCAAGGTTCGATACGGCCTTCGGCAACCATCAAATCCCGGTGCAGTCCATCCACGACATCTGTGAGCTGGCGTTTATCGCCCAGTTGATCGGCGCTGAAACGGCGCTCGATCACAATGGCACCTGCCGCATCCCTCAGTGTTACCAGTCCTTCCGGGCTGAGGCTGACCTGGTAGGGAGCCAGCGCTTCGCTTAGCAGTAAGCTGATATTTTCCATCTGGATCACCACTCAACAGTTTGAATGCAAAGGTGCTTATCACTGACCATCGGCAAGCGCGGAAAGTTCTTTCGCCTGCGAGGTTCATTGGATGGCTCAGATGACCGAGCATGCCTGTGGAATATGACAGGGAAAAAACCGGAGTTCAGATCGGCTCAATAGCTATAGGAAAATTCACTACCACTTACCTCAAGAATCCTACAGAACGCCTGTAGATCAAGGCGATACCCAGGCAGCAACATCGTATGCAATGACCCTGGCCGCCATCCGATGGAGCAATACCTTGAACGCTTCCGCTGATCATCCCCTGCGCATCATCCTGGCCGATGACCATCCGATCTTTCTGATCGGTCTGCGTGTGGTGATCGAGCAGGAAAACACCGCCCATGTCGTGGCACAGGCCTGTACCCCGAACGAACTGCTGCT